>JAFXJT010000001.1 GCA_017532085.1 Oscillospiraceae bacterium
ATTGCTGGGAGCAAACGGCTTCTGGCTGGATCATGATATTATATATGCGATTCGCTCGGAATGGATTGTGCTGGCAGTGGGCGTATTGCTATTGTTCCCGTTGCGAGAAGCTTGGGAACGCAAATCAGAAAAAAGCAAGATCAGAGTATGGCTTTATGCCATCGGAGCACCGATCATACAATTCGCTTTGTTGGTGCTTTGCATTGCGCAGCTGCTTTTGCTTTCCAACGGATAAGAAAGGATGTAATACCATATGGCAGAGTTTTCTGCAAAGGATTTTGAGATTATTGATATGCACACGCATATTTTCCCTACGAAAATCAGTGAAAAGGCGACCAAAGCCATTGGTGATTTTTATGATCTGCAAATGTTTTATTCCATCGGAGAATCGGAAGCTCTTTTGCAGGCAGAGCAGGAGATCGGAGCCAAAAGGATGTTGGTTTGTTCCGTGGCCACCATGCCAAAGCAAGTACGTTCCATCAATGACTTTATTGCAGAAGAATGTGCAAAGCATCCGGAGTTTTTTGGATTTGCAGCACTCCATGGAGAATATGAGGACATTGGCGGCGAGGTAGAACGTGTCATTGCTATGGGGCTCAAAGGTGTCAAGCTGCATCCGGATTTTCAGCGCACATCCATTGACAGCAAGGCAGCTTATCGTATTTACGAAGCCATTGAGGGCAGATTGCCCGTGCTCATTCACATGGGAGATTATCGCCATGATTTTTCGCATCCTACAATGCTTTCTAAGGTGATGCAGGATTTTCCCAATCTGAAAGTGCTGGCATCGCATTTGGGCGGCTATGGCGCATGGGATGAAGCGGAAGCTGTATTATATGGTCATGATAATATACGGTTCGACACTTGCAGTGCATTGGGTATGATGTCACCGGAGCGAGCAGTGCGATTGATTCGGCATTATGGCGTAGAACGCTGCATATTTGGTACAGATTTTCCCATGTGGTCGCCTTTTGAGGAAGTGCAGCGGCATTTTGCATTGGGATTGCGTTTTGAGGAATATCGCCGCATCTTTGCGGAAAATGCCAAAGAATTCATGGGACTGTAAGCTGAGATAGGAGGATGTGCTTTGTATACGATAAAAAAGCACCGTCATCAGGAATCCGTTGATTTCATATTGGTGAAAATGGGCCTGCTGGGATTATTTGTTGTGTTCTTCGGCATTTTGTTTGTCTCGGATAGATTTGTTCATAGCTGCGAAGAAAAAATAAAACAGGATATCAAGCAGTATCAAGCACAGGTGAAAATTCTGGAAGTGAAGAATTTTGGTGAGTTGTTTCCGCAGAGATATCGTGCGATTTGTTATGATTCTGAAATGGGTTTTCTGTTTATACAGGATTATCATTTGGAAAAACGAAAGCCAAAGCGCACACAGAATCTTATGCTGAACTACGAAACACAGCTCACCAAAAAACTGCGCTGTGATGAATATATCGAACAGATCGCATCGGTTTTTGATGCACGTTATTTTACGCAATATGATCCGGATCTCAACGGCTTTTGTCTGTTTACAACGGAAACGGATACGCAGAAGCTGTTGAGGCTAGTGGAACATTTGCAGACACTTCCGAAAAAGAACCCTGTTTTTTTCAGTATTATCATATGTTCGGAGAACATTTATAAACAATTTGAGAATGCGGATATGCGCAAGATCATGAAAGATCCTGCTCTTGTGCTGAATGATGCCGGATATCAGCGCGGCGTCTGCATGATGATCTTTGGAACCGAAGGAAGTTGTTCTTGGGTACAGGATGAAACGAATGCTGTCGACACTTTGCAGGGGATTCGTATTGAATACAATTGCAATGAGGATACATCGTATGTCATCGAGCTAGATGGAAAAATCAGCTCTGATGAGACAAGTTTTCGGGTGTGGAAAATCAATTGAGGATGCTTTGCATTTTCGAACAACAAAAAAGGAGAACCCTTTGTTATGCTGTTATCCTGTACGGGAATCAATAAATATTATCAAGGAGCACAGGTATTAAACTCTGTAGCACTGACCATTGAGGATCAGGATCGCATTGGACTTGTAGGTATTAACGGCTGCGGAAAAAGTACGCTGCTTCGGATTCTGATGGAGCTGGAACTGCCGGATCGGGTGGATGCCGAAGAGCCTGTGATTGCCAAAGCATCCCATTTGCGAATAGGATATTTGGCACAAAATGCCGGCCTGGACGGAGAACGCACCGTTTTGGAGGAAATGCAGGAGGCTTTTGCACCGCTGCTTGCTGCCAAGGAGCAAATGCTTTTGCTGGAAGAGAAAATGAACCATGGTCTGAGTGATGCGGAAACTGATGAATATGCAAGACTTTCTGCTTATTTTGAAACCAATGACGGATATCGTACCGATGTGCGGATTCGTACCGTGCTCTTTGGCATGGGCTTTACCGAAGGAGATCTTCTTCGAACTGTTTCGGGCTTTTCGGGCGGCGAAAAAACGCGTCTGGCGCTTTGCAAGCTGCTGTTGGAGGCACCGGAGCTGCTGATTCTGGATGAGCCTACCAACCATCTGGATTTTCAGACCGTGGGATGGCTGGAGGAATATCTCAAGGGCTGGAAAGGTGCTTTGCTGATTGTCAGCCATGATCGATTCTTTCTGGATCGTTTGTGCAATGCTGTTTGCGAGCTGGAGCATGGCATCCTGACACGGTATCGGGGCAATTATACTGCCTTTACCCGGCTGCGTGCCGAGGCTGTGGCAAGACAGCAGAAGGAATATGATGCACAGCAAAAAGAAATTGCCAAACTGGAAGATTATGTGGCAAGAAATCTGGTGCGGGCATCCACATCCAAAAGCGCCAAAAGCAGAGTAAAGCAGCTGGAAAAAATGGAGCGGGTGGAAAAGCCGTTTTCAGAAGCAAAAGCAGCAAAGCTTTCCTTTACTTATGCCGTTACACCGCCGCTGGATCTGTTGGATGTACGCAATATTGATCTGACTGTCGGAGAGGGCGCTCAGCGCGCCACACTGATGGATGAGATCTCTTTTACAGTGCGCCGCGGAGAAAAACTGGGCATCATCGGAGAAAACGGAGCAGGCAAATCCACATTGCTGAAGGTGCTGCGGAATCTGCTGCCTCATAAGGGCTTGGTGCGTTGGGCATCCGGTGTCCGGCTTGCTTGCTTTGAGCAAGAAAGCGAAAGTCTGAATCCCTATGCCACAGTGATGGATGAGCTGCATGGCAGATATCCGACACTCAGTGATTTTGAAGTGAGAAGTCTGCTGGGGCAGGTGCGTTTGACCGGCGAAAATGTATTCAAGGAAACCGGTGTGATTTCCGGCGGAGAACGCGCAAAGCTCTGTTTTGCCATATTGATGATGGAGCATGGCAATGTGTTGTTGCTGGATGAGCCTACCAACCATCTGGATTTGGCAACCAAAGAGGTGCTGGAGGAAGCATTGGCAGAATTCGATGGTACGATTTTGTTTGTCAGCCATGATCGTTATCTGCTGGAGCGTATTGCCGATGGCTTGCTTGTCATGGAAGATGGCAAGCTGGAACGCTATAAGGGAAAATTCTCTGCCTATCAAGAGCAGGTGCGGCGGAAAACGGAAGCGGAGGAAGCGGCTGCCAATGCAGAGAAAGCAAAGAAATCCGCAGAAGCCGCAAAACGTGGTTATCGCACGAAGGAGCAGCGCAGCCTAGAGGTAAAGCGACGCCAGGAACAAAAACGACTGGAACAGGAAATGGAAGCATTACAGCTGGAAGAAGCTCAGGTGCAGGCATCTTTGGAAGAGGAAGCCGTATACAGCGATTATACAAAAATGCAGGCAGCCTGTACTCGTTTGGAGGAGATCCGCAGGCTGCTGGATGATTTGCTGGAGCAGCTCATTTTGCTGGAAGAAGATCTGTGATGCTGCATGTGGGTGCCGGATGAACCCATGATACCGTCTTTTGGATTGATATTCGGTTTTGCTTGAAAGCAGGTTTCAATCGATCAGAAGGAGGATGAATGATGCTGCTTGATGATTTGTTAGTATTTGCTGTGCCGGCCATTCCGGTGGGGATACTGATCTGGTTTATCGTCTGCTTGGTAAGAAAACTGAGCTATCGCGGCGATGATCCGGATGTTAAGAAAAAGAGAAACTTTTGGCTTTTCATCTCCGGCGCCTTGACACTGGTGCTGGGCGGTGCTTTTCTTGCACTGATTCTTGTGTTTATCATGGCAATTGCCCATATGTGAGGTGTTGGCATGAAGGAAAGAGTTTTTCGCCGCATCATTACAGCAATATGCATCATCGGCACGCTGATTACGATTGCTTTGGTGCTTTATACGTATCATCTTCATGAAACCTGTTCCATTCTTACCTTTATTGCCAATGAAAGGGGATAAGAGGATGGGAAAGCTTTGGAAACAGTGCCTTGCCATTGGAGGCGTTACAGCTTTATTTACCATATTTGATCTTGGGATTTATACTTGTTTTACGCAGCGATGCATTGAAAATGAAAGCGCTGAGTTTCAGGCAAAATCTGTAGAAGTCAGTGCTTATCTGCCTTTTGCCGAGGAGACTGCTATTGTAAAGCAGAAATCTTCCTTACAGCTTTCGGGTGAGCTTCCGGTATTGGATGGCGCAGCGGCGCTGTTTCCTTTGTACTCTGCGTTTGCCTATGCGGTTTATCCGGAGCATTCCTGTATCTATGACGGAAATGATTTCACATCGGAGAGCGCAGTGCAGTTTCGCAATACGGGTGCAGCGTATCGTGCTGTTGTGGATGGCACGGCAGATTTGATCTTTTGCGCTGAACCTGCAGAATATCAGCTAACTTATGCGAAAGATCGAAATGTGGAACTTGCATTTTTACCCATTGGAAAAGAAGCATTTGTGTTTGTAGTCAATGCTGAAAATCCCATAGAACAGTTGACCTGTGAGCAGGTGCGAGGCATTTACAGCGGTCAATATACAAACTGGTCACAACTGGGTGGAGAAGACTGTCCCATCGGTGCGCTTCGGCGCATTCAAGGCAGCGGCAGCCAGAGTGTTATGGAATCGTTTATGGGTGGCATACCAATCCAAAAGGATTATGATACCTTTTTAGGACGTGCGATAGGATTTTCGTTTCGCTATTATGTGGAAGGAATTGTAGAAAAGGGTGGCGTGAAGCTGCTTTCTTTGGATGGCATTGCTCCTACACGGGAAAACATTCGCAACGGGAGCTATCCTGTGGTCAGTGAAATTTACGCTGTATATCGAAAGGACGATAGCAATCCGAATTTGAAGACATTATTAGAATGGATTTGCAGCGAAGAAGGCCAATCCATTGTGGATGCTACCGGTTATGTCAGTATCGAAGCACCTGCGTAGCAAAAAAATATTGCAATATGGCTTAAAAAAAGAAACAGTCCGGATTTTGTATGATCCGGACTGTTTTTTCTGTCTTTGAACAGCAACACGATTTTGAGAAAACCGTTGTGTTTGGAATCCCTTGTGTCTTGTTTGAATTGACAATAATAACTTAAATGATGCGGTGCGTTATCGTTTTTTTGGAGAAAACTCCAAAAAGCGTTTGACTTTTGCAGATAGACTTTGTATAATACAAGATAGCAGAGGAATGTTTTTCTTCCAATTGCAGTTGCAAGGCGCCGCAGATTGCCATGTGCCGGAATATCTGCGAGCATGTTAGGAAAGAGGAGGTTTCTTATGATTTCTTTTCGTCAAAAAGCAGGTATGACTGCTCTGGCAGTGACGCTCAGTATGTTCTCTTGTTTTTCCGGATTCACTGCCTTTGCCGGCAATGGCGCCGGTGGATATTCCTGGGAAGCGACCAGTGGATATCAGGAGGCAACAGATACCGTTACCGATTCCAGCAACGCTACCACGGTTACCTATACCAATGCGGATGACGGCAGTGAAAATCCGGCAGGATTTTGTGCTGTGCTGAATGGTGAAGATTGGTCAAGCTATAGTATTCTTTCATTTACTGTGACCAATCATGGATCTTCACCGATCAATCTGGCGGCTGCGATCAATACCGGTGCCGGCTGGGATTGGCATCAGAGTGGAAACACAACCGTGGATGGCAATACTTCCACCCAGATTACTTTGTATCTGGCCGCCGAAGAATGGACATTCGACACACAGACCTGTGCTGTGGGCAATCTGCATTTGGTGCAGCGGATCAATTTGATGGTGATGGCACCATGGGGTTCTGATCCTGTCAGCGGCAGTGTTACCATTTCTGATATGACACTGGGCAGCAGCGGTACAAGTGCGGCAGAGCCAAAGGATGGCTTTTATGTGGATGGTACTGTATTACGAGATGCCAACCAAAATGCCTTTGAAATGCGCGGCACAAACTATGCCTATACTTGGTATAAATGGGAAGGCAATGAAGAAGCAACACTCAAGGAACTTGCGGAATATGGTTCCAACACAGTTCGTATTGTGTTATCCAACGGCGTACAATATGAAAAGAACAGTGCCGGACAAGTTGGCAATCTGATTGCATTATGTGAAAAATACAAGCTGATTGCTGTGCTGGAAGTGCATGATGTTACGGGCAGAGATGATGCCAATCAACTGATGAGTGCTGCAAATTATTTTGTAGAGATTGCATCGGCACTGATTGGTCACGAGGATACTACCATCATCAATATTGCAAACGAATGGCAGGGAAATGCCAATGCAACCGCATGGCAAAACGCATACATCGATGCGGTTAAGACAATTCGTGATGCAGGATTGAAGCATTGTATTATGTGTGATGCAGGCGGCTGGGGTCAAGGATGGGCAACCGTCCGCGATGGCGGCAGTGCTGTTTTGGCAGCCGATCCGGAAAACAACTGTATGTTCTCTGTACATATGTACGGCACAGCCGGTGGCTCTGAGCAGAAAATCAAAACCTGTATTGACAGTATTATGGCTCGTCAGCTTTGTCTGATCATTGGTGAATTTGGTTTTGATCATTCTGATGGCGATGTGCAGGAAGATTATATCATGCAATATTGTGATGAAGTTGATATCGGGTGGCTTTCCTGGAGCTGGTATGGCAATGGCAGTCCCGTAGAATATCTGGATATGAGCTCTGCTAATGTGGGCGGCACGCTTTCGGATTGGGGCAAGAATGTCATTTATGGTACTTACGGCTGGGAGAAAACCTCAGAGCTTTGCTCTGTGTATACCGGCACTGTTTCTTCTACCACCACCACTACCACCACCACTACCGACGCCTCCGGCGCCGTAGTAAAGGAAAGTCAGGAAGTGGTCAAGGAAGAAAAGGCCGACGGTTCTTCTACCACCACTACCACCACCGTGACCGAGTCCGAGAAGAAGACCGAAAAGA
>JAFXJT010000024.1 GCA_017532085.1 Oscillospiraceae bacterium
TATATTTATAATGTATCTGATCATCAGGAGTGTTATCGTGAGCTTGGTTCGCAAGCAATTTCCTACACCACCGGTGTTCCTGCAATGATCGGTGCAGCATTGGTTGCCAATGGCACTTGGCGTAAACCTGGTGCACGCACCATTGAAGAGTTCGATCCCGATCCGTTTATGGATATGCTCAACCAATGGGGATTGCCTTGGGTTGTGGATGAAAATCCGCAGACGGTGGAATAATGCAGCGCAATGCTCTTCCGACACCCTGCTATATCATTGATGAAGCAAAGCTCCGGAGGAATCTGGAGCTTTTGCATCGAGTAGAAGAACGCACAGGTTGTCGGATTTTGCTTGCCCAAAAGGCGTTCTCAAATTTTGCGGTATATCCATTGATTCGCAACTATATCAGTGGTACTACTGCAAGCGGTCTGTATGAAGCGACCCTTGGATTTGAGGAATTCGGAGGGGAAACGCATGTGTTTGCTCCGGCATTTACCGATGCGGAGTTTGGTCGGCTTTGTCAGATCTGTGATCATATCAGCTTTAATTCCTTTACGCAGCTTATGCATCATCGCAGTGTCTGGGAAAAAGCAAATGTCAGTGTGGGAATCCGTGTGAACCCTGAATGCTCGACGCAGGGCGAACATGCAATCTATGATCCTTGTGCTCCCGGATCTCGGCTGGGTGTTACAAAGGCAAATTTCCGTCCGGATTTACTGTGTGGAGTAGAGGGTTTGCATTTTCATACACTTTGCGAGCAGAATGCTGATGATCTGATTACAACCTTTGCTGCATTTGAGGAAAAATTCGGTGAATATCTTCCGCAGATGAAATGGCTGAATCTTGGCGGCGGTCACCATATTACCCGTGCGGATTATGATGTTGAGGCTTTGGTGACTTTGCTCAATCGGATTCAGCAGCAATATGATGTGCAAATTTATCTGGAACCCGGTGAAGCCATTGCATTAAACGCAGGCTGGCTGGATACAACGGTCATGGATATTGTAGAAAACGGAATACAAACCTTGATTTTAGATGCTTCTGCTGCTTGCCATATGCCGGATGTTCTGGAGATGCCCTATCGTCCGCCTCTGCTGAATGCGGGGGAGTGGGGCGAGAAGCCCTATGCATATCGATTGTCTTCCCGCACCTGTCTTGCCGGCGATGTGATCGGAGATTATAGCTTTGATTTGCCAATTCAGATTGGCGATCGCTTAACCTTTGCGGATATGGCAATTTATTCGATGGTTAAGAATAATACGTTTAACGGCATGCCTTTGCCGGCAATCGCTATTCAGCATGAAAATGGTGACTGCGAAATCATCAAGGAATTTAGCTATGAGGATTTCAAAAACCGCTTATCATAAATCATCAGCAGCTTGATATGGTGAATTGTTCATATCAAGCAGATGCAAACCCATTAAAACACAATGGAATGGGATGTTGATTACGGAGTTGTGAAGATATGCAAGCAAGATCAAATCATTCTCCGCTGGCAGATGGATTCACAATGCCTGCGGAATTTTCACCGCATCACGGAACTATTATGATCTGGCCGGAGCGTCCCGGTTCATGGGGGAATGATCCCGGTGCTGCAAGAAATGCGTTTGCGGAAATTGCAGCGCAGCTTTCCATCTATGAACAGGTGTATATGCTGGTCAATGCCCGTACTGAGGCATCTGCACGTGCTATGCTGCCGGATGCGGTTCGTCTTTTGCGGATTGATACCGATGATGCATGGGCAAGAGATGTGGCACCGACCTTTGTTCGGAATGCAGATGGCTTGCTCAGAGGCATTGACTGGGCGTTTAATGCATGGGGTGGTACTTTTGATGGGCTGTATGCCCAATGGGACAAAGATGATGCCGCTGCATCCGCCATTTGTCGTGCCTTGCAATGTAAGGTATATGACGCACATCCGTTTGTATTGGAGGGCGGTTCCATTCATAGTGATGGAGAAGGTACTGTTTTGGTGACTGAGGCCTGTCTGCTCAGCGCAGGACGTAATCCGCAAATGAGCAAAGAGGAGATTACAGCACAGCTGCAGCAATATCTTGGGGCAAAAAAGGTTATTTGGCTGCCCTTTGGCATTTATCAGGATGAAACGAATGAACATATCGATAATGTTTGTGCCTTTACAGCGCCGGGAGAAGTCGTGCTTGCCTGGTGCGAAAACCCCGATGATCCGCAATATGCTATGTCGATGGCAGATCTTGCGGTACTAGAGCAGGAAACCGATGCAATGGGAAGGAAAATCCGTGTGCATAAACTTCCTGTACCGAAAACGCCTGTCTGTATTACAGAAGCAGATCTGGATGGATATTCATTTGCTGAGGGTGAGGCAGTCCGTACATTGGGGGAGCGTCTTGCCGCTTCCTATGTGAATTTTTATTTCGCCAATGAATGTTTACTGGTGCCGCAATTTGGCGGCAGCAATAAAGAAAGTGATCGTATTGCCTGCGAGATATTACAGCAATGTGCGCCCGATCGTAAAGTGATACCCATTGATGCAAGAGAAATCCTGCTGGGTGGAGGCAATATTCATTGTATCACGCAGCAGATACCTAAGGGAGAATTTGCATGAAACAGAATCGAAATGTTATGGTAGCAGCCCTGCAAATGCAATGTGTGACTGCTCCCGAAGAAAACCTTGCTACTGCAGAACGATTGATTCGGCAGGCAGCAGCGCTCGGTGCGCAGATTATCTTGTTGCCTGAGCTGTTTGAGCGTCCTTATTTTTGTCAGGAGCGCCGCTATGAATACTATGAATATGCGCTGCCTGTTTTAGAGAATCCCGCTGTACAGCGATGCATGAAGCTTGCTGCAGAGCTTGCGGTTGTGCTGCCTGTCAGCTTTTATGAGCGTGAGGGGACTTGTCTTTATAACTCTGTCGCTGTCATTGATGCAGATGGTACACTTTTGGGCGTTTATCGGAAAACCCATATTCCGGATGATCACTATTATCAAGAAAAGTTTTATTTTTCTCCCGGAAACACCGGTTTTCGTGTTTGGAATACCCGATATGCAACCATTGGCGTGGGCATCTGCTGGGATCAGTGGTTCCCGGAAACCGCACGTTCCCTTGCAGTGAACGGTGCAGAGCTATGCTTTTTCCCGACTGCAATCGGATCAGAACCGATTCTTACCTGTGACAGTGCTGCCCATTGGCGCCGCACCATGCAAGGACATGCTGCTGCCAATATTATGCCGGTGATTGCTGCAAATCGGATTGGTACAGAACATGTTGTAAGCTGTGCTGAGAACGGTGGACAGGAATCCTCGCTTTGCTTCTATGGCACCTCCTTTATGACCGATGCTTTGGGCGAAGTCGTAACAGATGCGGATCGTGAGCATGAAGCAGTGTTGATCCATTGCTATGATCTGACAGAAATTGCTGCTGAGCGCCTGAACTGGGGGCTTTTCCGTGATCGCCGTCCGCAGTGTTATGGTGATATTACCCGATAAAACAATAAGCACGAGGCTTTTTAAGAAACCTCGTGCTTTTGTTATGGATCTTATGATTTACGATATGCCTCGGCAAGCTTTTGGAATGCCGGCAGACTGCGTTCAATCATTTCTGTGGTCACACAGTAGGAAATGCGAACAAATCCCTTACAGCCAAAGGAATCGGAAGGTACCAGCAGCAATTCGTAATCCCGTGCTTTCTGACAGAATGCATTGGCATCCTGTTCCAGTGCCTCAACAAAGAGATAGAATGCACCGTCAGGATAGATACAGCGATAGCCGTATTCGGTCAGTGCATTATAAAGCAGATCTCGGTTTTTGCGGTAGATCGAAAGATCTGCTGTCAAACCAAGATTCTTGGCAACAACCTGCTGCATCATGCTGGGAGCACATACAAAGCCCAAAGCACGACCTGCACCGCAAATCGCTGCATAAAGCAAACGATTGTCTGTCATTTGCGGTGAAACAACAATATAACCGATACGATCACCGGGGAGCGACAGAGACTTACTGTATGAATAGCATACAAAGGTTTCTGCATATAGCTTGGTCAGATACGGAACAACCGTCGCTGCATCATACACCAGTTCACGATACGGCTCATCTGCAATCAAATAAATCGGATGTCCGTATTCAGCGGATTTCCGGCGGAGAATCTCACAAAGCTTTTGCAGATTCTCTTCTGTATACACAACACCTGTGGGATTATTGGGTGTGTTGATCATGACAGCTTTGGTTTTCGCAGAAATGGTATCGGAAAACGCTGCCAGATTCATCTGAAAGCTTTCGGTATCGGCATCAATGACGGTGAACTGTGCTCCGGTTGCTTCCACAAATACTCGGTATTCGGGGAAGAAAGGTGCAAATGTAATGCATTCATCACCGGGACAAAGAATTGCGTGCAGGGTGATTGTCAAGGATGCTGCGGCACCACAGGTCATGTAGAGATCCGAGGCAGAAAGTCCGGTATCATATCGACGATTGAGATCCTCAGCAATGGCTGCACGTACCGGCTCTGCGCCGATTGCTGAAGTGTAACCATGCAGTTGGATGGGATCTGTTTCCTCAACTAGACGACAAATGGTATTCTGTACAGCGTCAGGAGTCGGAACACTGGGATTTCCAAGACTAAAATCAAATACGTTTTCTCTGCCGATTTCCTGTGCGCGGCGATTTCCATATTCAAATGTTTCACGAATCACTGAAGGAGCCTGCCCCAATGCAAGCATTGCTTGATTATAGTTGGAATGCGACATAAGTGCTATACCTCTTTTCACAGTATCTTTGCGGCAAATTCATATGCAGCCTTTTTTAATCATACCAGTTTTTCTGTGGTTTGTCAATGAAAATGAAGAAAAATAAAATATTTTGAAATTTTCTCTTGACAAACGAAATCGGATGTGCTATAATATTATGGTGTTAGGGGTATAGCTCAGCTGGTAGAGCAACGGACTCCAAATCCGTGTGCCGAGGGTTCGATTCCTTCTGCCCCTGCCATCTATATGTGACGAAAAAGATCACATGCCAAAAAAGTCCGATTATTCGGACTTTTTTGCGTATATGGAAACTGAAATTTTATTCGCAAAACCGTGGATCACCTAAGGACTTTTTCGAGTGTTTTTGGGACTTGAACGGGCGTTTTTTCATTTTCAAGAGATTTGAGAGCAGATTTGGATGAAATATTCCAAAGTCTGCTCTTTTTTACCCAGAAAAACTTTCACTAAGTTTCAGACGGTTTCTTGTTCGTTATGCCGAATCCGTTGAGAGTCACTACTCTCGA
>JAFXJT010000025.1 GCA_017532085.1 Oscillospiraceae bacterium
ACAGCGGCTGCCCAGGCTGAACGATCCTCACGCCTCGGATATCCGACACTTCTGCTATATAATGCGTTGCCTGTTTCAACATACGACGGCGCTGTGACAAACGATAGATTTGGAATCCTGCAAACAATACTGCCGGAATCCCCAACAGTGCGCCGAAAAAAAGCACACCCATAACAATATAGATTGCCATAATAAACAGAACAACCAAAACGAACTCGTACATCCTTATTTTTCACCTTTCCAAAAACATCGCATCCTCATCCGTTTTCCCGCAGGGCTTTGATCTTGTCACGCAGATATGCTGCATGCTCGAATTCCAGCAGTTTTGCCGCTTCCTTCATCTGCTCGGTCAGCTTTTTGATCAGCGCTTCTTTTTCCTGACGATTCATCTGACGAGATACAACCTTTTCTGTTTTTTCCTTGCTGGTGATCTCCAGTACCTCACGAATTTCCTTCACGATCGTTTTGGGGACGATTCCGTGGGCTTCATTATAGGCAAGCTGAATCGATCGACGACGCTCCGTTTCACGGATTGCACGCTCCATACTGCCTGTTACAGCATCCGCATACATGATTACCTCGCCCCCTGCATTACGGGCTGCACGACCGATGGTCTGGATCAAAGAGGTTTCCGATCGCAAAAAGCCTTCCTTATCCGCATCCAGAATCGCTACCAGTGATACCTCCGGCAGATCCAGTCCTTCCCGCAGCAAATTGATGCCCACCAGCACATCGAATTCTCCCAAACGAAGATCCCTGATAATCTCCATGCGTTCAATGGTATCAATATCATGATGCAGATACCGCACTCGCACCTGCATATTCAGCAGATAGGAGGTCAGATCCTCTGCCATTTTTTTGGTCAGTGTCGTAACCAGAACACGTTCATTGCGCTCTGTGCGCTGATGAATCTGTGAAAGCAGATCTTCGATCTGTCCTTCCACCGGCTTGACGGTTACCCGCGGATCCACCAGTCCCGTAGGACGAATGACCTGCTCTACAATGCTGTCGGTTCGCTCCTTTTCTAATGTGCCGGGCGTTGCGCTGACAAACATTGCATCCCGGATCCGTTCCGTAAACTCATTGAAGTTCAGCGGACGGTTATCAAAGGCACTGGGCAATCGAAAACCATAATCCACCAGCGTTTTCTTACGGGCATAATCTCCCGCAAACATTCCTCTCACCTGCGGAAGTGTGACGTGAGATACATCCACAATCAGCAGAAAATCATCGGGGAAATGATCCAGCAGCGTCATCGGACGAGCACCCGGCTTCCGCCGTGCCAATACGCGGGAATAGTTCTCTATACCGCTGCAAAACCCGATTTCACGCAGCATTTCAATATCATAATTGGTACGCTGCGCAATCCGCTGTGCTTCGATCAGCTTATTCTCCGATTCAAAAAATGCCACTCGTTCCGCAAGCTCTTGCTGCAGCTCGGCAATGGCAGCCTCCATCTTGTCCGATGAAACCACATAATGACTGGCAGGGAAAATAACGGTATGCTGCAAAATCGCTTTGACCTCACCGGTCACAATTTCGATCTCGGCAATCCGATCAATCTCATCCCCAAAGAATTCCACACGCAGCGCAATTTCCGTAGACTGCACCGGACAGATATCTACCACATCGCCATGCACACGGAAGGTGCCGCGATCCAATGCAATATCATTGCGCTGATATTGAATGGCAACCAATGCCTCCATCAGCTCTTCACGGGATTTTTCCATGCCCGGACGCAGTGAGATGGTCAGATGACGATATTCCTCCGGCGCACCCAGCGAATAAATACATGACACCGATGAGACAATGATGACATCGGAACGCTCTGCCAATGCCATGGTTGCCGAATGCCGCAGACGATCAATCTCGTTGTTGATTGAGGAATCTTTTTCGATATAACTGTCTGTACTGGGAATATATGCCTCTGGCTGATAGTAATCATAATAACTGACGAAATATTCCACTGCATTTTCCGGAAAAAACTCCTTGAACTCGCTGCAAAGCTGTGCCGCAAGAATCTTGTTGTGCGCAAGCACTAAGGTAGGCTTATTCCGTGCCGCAATTACATTTGCCATGGTGAAGGTCTTGCCGGAACCGGTTACGCCCAGCAAAACCTGTTCTTTTTTGCCTTGTTCAAATCCCTTTACCAGCGCATCAATCGCTTTGGGCTGATCCCCTGTGGGCTGATAGGGAGCATGTAACCGAAAGGGCTGCTGCTTCAAAGGATATTCCTCCCTGCTGCTTATGGTTTTCCGCCGCGTTCCATACAAAGAAAAGCTCCGCTTTCCCGCATGGAAATCGCACCGTTTCTTCCTACTACAACATGATCAATCAAACGGATGGAAAGACTCTGCAAGCCTTGATAAAGATGTCTTGTTGCTGCAATGTCCTCTGCCGATGCCACTGCCAGTCCATCCGGATGATTGTGCGCAATCATTACGGTATTGCAGTGTTCCAGAATCGCAAGCTCTGCAACTGCACGCAGCGACAGCGATACGGAAGTGGTACTGCCGGTTTGCAGAATCTGACAGCTCTGCACACGCAGCATATCATCCAGACAGGCAAGGCGAATCACTTCCTTGCTCTCATACTGATACAGCTTGCGAAAATACTCGCATGCCTTTTCATAGGAATCCAATGTAACGGATGTGGTATGCTCATCCATATCTGCGGCATACAGCGCCGGCAAGAGCTTTAACAGTACCGCAGTATTTTCCGTAATCCCCTTGACACTGCACAGCGCTTTGTGATCTGCTGCAATAATACCGCTGATACTGCCGAACCGTTCCAGCAGCCTATGGGCAATATCATTGGTATTGATCCTTGGAATCGCATAATACAACAGCATTTCCAACAGCTCATGCTGCCGGAATCCACTGCCGCCGCTTTTCAAAAAGCGTTCCCGCATTCGCTGCCGATGTCCATCATGCAGATGATCGCCCATTTTGCCGCCTCCATTCGTTGATAGTTCCTTTTATTATACACTATTTTATCGGAATTGGCAAGTATGCAGCAAAAATGTTGCAGCCTCTGTCCCAAAGAAACAGAGGCTGCCGATGCCATTCAAAGCTGTGCCTTGATTTTAGAAATAGCGCCTTTTTCCAAGCGGGATACCTGCGCTTGTGAAATTCCGATTTCCGTTGCCACCTCCACCTGTGTTTTGCCCTGCAGAAACCGTCGATACAAAATATTGCGTTCCCGTTCGCTCAAGGCAGCAATGGCATCCCGCACTGCCATTTCCCGCATCCAGCCATCCGCCTCGCTGCTGTCACTGATCTGATCCATCAGATAAAGCGTATCACCCGAATCGGAATACAGCGGCTCATACAGCGATACCGGATCGGTAATGCTTTCCAGAGCAAGTACAACCTCGGCTTTTTCCGTCTCAACCGCTTCGGCAATCTGTTCAATGGTTGGCTCCTTGCCAAGCTCAGCAATCAGCTGCTCCTTTGCCTGCATCGCCTTATAGGCAAGATCCCGCATGGAACGGCTCACTTTGACAGAATGATAATCCCGCAGATATCTTCGCAGCTCACCCGAAATCATCGGAACACAATAGGTGGAAAACCGTACCTCTTTGGTCAGATCAAAATTGTTGACCGCTTTCATCAATCCGATTACCCCAATCTGAAACAGATCATCCACATCCTCCCCTCTGCCCGTAAACCGCTGGATCACACTGAGTACCAGCCGCAGATTGCCTTGAATCAGACGATCTCTTGCGGCTTTGCTGCCGGTTTCCTGGATTTCTCGCAAAAGCGACATTTTCTCTTCCTCTGTCAGCACCTCCAGCTTTGCGGTATCAATGCCCGAAATCACTACCTTCTGATACGCCATCCCATGCCTCCTGTGTTTGAGTTTCTGGGAATAGTATCGACGAAAGTTTGCCGATTCATGCTCTGCAGAAAAAATCTTCTCCGCTTTCCGGACGAATCTGCGGTTTTTGCGGCGAAGCAATGCTGAATCTGCGGGAATCGCTTTACAAAATGCAAAAAATATGTTATACTAATTTGATAAAACGATATACAGAAAGGATCGTCCGGATCTATGAACGGAATCCGTAAACGCACATGGGCCGAAATCAATCTCGACCATGCTGCATGGAATTATCAGCAGGTACGCAAACATACCGATCAGAATGCTAAAATATGTTGTGTGATCAAAGCCAACGGCTATGGACATAATGCCATTCGATTTGCACAGCTCTATAAACAGCTCGGTGCGGATTGGCTGGCTGTTTCCAATCTGGAAGAAGCCTTGCAGCTGCGTCAGAACGGAATTACGCTGCCTGTCCTGATCTTAGGCTATACTCCACCCGAATGTGCTGCCATACTGGCGGAACATCGCATTTCCCAATGCGTCTATTCCCGCACCTATGGCGAAACCCTGTCGCAGGCTGCAATGGCATCGGGTGTTCGCTTGATGATTCATCTGAAAATTGATACCGGTATGGGACGCATCGGATTCCAGCATCACAGCGGGCATTCCGAATGGAAGGATGCTTTTGCTGTCTGCCGTTTCCCTTGTCTGATTCCGGAAGGTATCTTCACCCATTTTGCCTCTGCTGACGAAGGCTGTGACGGCGAAGCCTTTACTGCACGCCAGTTTGCCGATTTCATGGATGCAATCGCACTGCTGGAAGCCAAAGGGATTCGATTTTCCTTGCGGCATTGTGCAAACAGTGCTGCCATTTTTGAACATCCCGAATATCATCTGGATATGGTACGGGCAGGTATTGTGCTCTATGGCTTAAAGCCTTCTGCCCAGGTACGGAATCTGCCGGAGTTGAAACCCGTGATGGCTCTGAAATCGGTCATCTCCCATATCAAAACCATCGCTCCCGGCGATACGGTCAGCTATGGCCGTACCTATCAGGCCGATTCTCCCAGAGTCGTAGCCACTGTCCCGATCGGCTATGCCGACGGCTTCTGGCGTGCCAACGCAAAAGGAGATTGCAAACTGCTCATCCGGGATCGTCTTTGCCCGCTGATCGGCAGAGTCTGCATGGATCAGCTGATGCTGGATATTACCGATGCACCCGGTCTTTGTGTGGGTGATACCGTCACCGTATTCGGTGATGATGCAGGTCTGTGTACTGCCGATGCGATCGCATTGCAAACCGATACCATCAATTATGAGATCGTTTGCTCTGTGGGAGAACGGGTTCCCCGCTTCTTCCTCCATCATGATATCATGGTAGGCGTATCCGATAATCTTCTGCAAACCGAATATGCACAAGGAGATGACTATGGTTCACATCGGAAATGACTGGGATGCTCTGCTTGCACCGGAATTTCAAGCCGAATCCTATCAAAAGCTGCGGCAGTTCCTCATTGCGGAATATCGCACCAAACAAATCTATCCGGATATGTATGATATCTTCAATGCCTTGAAATATACACCCTATCACGCTGTGAAAGCGGTGATCATCGGACAGGATCCTTATCATAATCCCGGTCAGGCACATGGTCTGAGCTTTTCGGTCCGCCGCGGAATTGCTCCGCCGCCTTCTCTGGTCAATATCTTCAAAGAACTGAAGGATGATCTGGGCATTGATAATCTGCAAAAGCACGGCGAGCTGACTGCTTGGGCTCAGCAGGGCGTTTTGCTGCTCAATGCTGCTTTGACCGTGCGGGCAGGACAAGCCAACAGTCACCACGGTATGGGTTGGGAACAGCTCACCGATGCCATCATCCGTAAGCTCAATGACCGCCAACAGCCTATTGTCTTTTTGCTTTGGGGCTCCAATGCCAAAGCAAAATCCATATTGATTACCAATCCCAGACATCTGATTCTCAGCTGTGCGCATCCCAGTCCGCTTTCAGCTTATCATGGATTCTTCGGATGCAGGCATTTTTCCAAAACCAATGCATTTTTGACCCAAAACGGAATCTCTCCCATTGATTGGCATATTGCACCCTGAATCTTATGCTCCATTACCGAAAGGATGAACTATTGTGAAAGCTATCGAATTGTTTCAAAAACGCTGTGTGTTTTCCTTTGAAGTCTTTCCGCCCAAGCCTACCACTCCCATTGAGCAGATTTACCATACCATCGGAGAACTGAAATCCCTTTCCCCCGATTTCATCAGCGTGACCTATGGTGCTGGCGGTTCTACACCCGGCAGCTCTACTACCGATATCTGTGCCAATATCCAGAATCAACACGGTATTCTGTCTATCGCTCACCTGCCCTGCATCAACGATACCAAAGAGGGCATTGCCGAAAAGCTGCGGCTGTTCAAAGAAAACGGTATCGAAAATATCCTGGCTCTGCGCGGCGATCGCAATCCCAATATCGAACCCACCAACGCTTTTGCCCATGCCAGCGATCTGGTGGCTTTCATTCGTGAGCAAGGCGATTTCGATATCTGCGGTGCGTGCTATCCCGAAGGACATCCCGAAGCACAGGATCTCGTGACCGATATCCGCAATCTCAAGCTGAAGGTGGATGCCGGTGTTTCGCATCTGATTACACAATTGTTCCTGCGCAACAAATCCTTCTATCAATTCCGTGAAAAGCTTGCCATTGCAGGTGTGAATGTCCCCATCGAAGCCGGTATTATGCCGGTTACCAACAAGAATTCCATTGAACGAATGGTGTCGCTCTGCGGTGCAAGTATTCCTTCTCGTTTATCCCGTTTGCTGGCTCGTTATTCCGATGATCCGCAGTCTCTGAAGGCTGCCGGTCTGGAATACGCCATTGAACAGATTCTGGATCTGATTGCCAACGGTGTGGATGGCATCCATCTGTATACCATGAACAATGCCGATGTAGCAAAATATATTATGGATGCCATTCTGGATGAACTGCCCTGATGTGTCAACAGAACGCTATGGTGACTGAAATCGCCCGTATGCTGGGATGTATGCATCCCGATGCTGCGCTGCAGGACAGAATCCAAACCGCTTTGGAGCAAGTGCAACAGGCTGCTCAACCACGTGCAGTCTGGCGGTATTTTCCCTTGGAACAACAGAACACTCCAAGTGTTGCCGGAATCCATCTGATCGGATCCGATATTGCACGCCATCTCCTTGGCTGTCATGCTGTGGTGCTGATGGCAGCAACGCTTTCCGCATCCGCAGACAGCTATCTGCGCTGCGCTGCTTCGGAAGATTTAAGCTTCGGTCTCATTGCCGATGCCGCTGCCGGTGTCTTGGTGGAACAGCTTTGTCATGATACCGAAGCTGCCATCCGTGCACAAATCAAGTCTCCCTTTCTGACCGAACGCTTCAGTCCGGGCTATGGCGATCTGCCCATCACGCTGCAAGCCGATCTGCTGCGCTTACTGGATGCGCAGCGTACCATCGGTCTGACCGCCACGCCCCAATCCACATTACTCCCCATGAAATCGGTTACCGCAATCCTCGGCTGCTCCGAGCATCCCGTACAGGATGCCAGACGCTTCGGTTGCGGCAGCAGCTGCGCGCTTTGTCCCCATAAGCCATACTGTATGCAGCGGCGAACAGATGAATCTTCACTCGAACCTTAACCGGAAAGGAATGCTGAAATGGATTTTACTTCCCTTCGTATGCAGGAATTTATCCTTCTTGACGGCGGTATGGGTACCATGCTCCACCTGACTGCCGGTGAAATACCGGAAGCGCTCAATCTGTCTGATCCCGAACGGATCGCTGCGGTGCATCGTGCCTATTATGCTGCCGGTTCGCAGATTCTTTATGCCAATACCTTCGGTGCAAACCGACTGAAGCTCGCCGATACCGATCTGGATCCGGCTGCTTGCATCCGAGCTGCCATCCGCATCGCAAAGGAGGCAACCAACGGTGCTGCCTGTGTCGCTTTGGATGTGGGTCCTACGGGACAACTGCTTCAGCCCAACGGCATGCTCTCCTTTGAGGAAGCCTATGCTTGTTATCGGGAAGTCATGATCGCCGGTACCGAGGCCGGCGCCGATCTGATCGTCATCGAAACCATGAGCGATCTGCTGGAAATGAAAGCCGCTCTGCTCGCTGCCAAAGAGCATTCTCATCTTCCTGTGCTTTGCACCATGACCTTTACCGAAACCGGCAGAACTTTTACCGGCTGTCCGGTTTCTGCCATGGCATTGACGCTGGAAGGTCTGCAGGCCGATGCCATCGGCATCAATTGCTCTCTTGGCCCCAGAGAAATGCTGCCTATGATCCGTGAGCTGGCAGATTGGACCTCTTTGCCTCTGATTGTAAAGCCCAATGCAGGATTGCCCGATCCTGTTACCGGCATCTATCATATCACGCCCGAAGAATTCGCCAATTATCTCTGCGCATTTGCCGATTGCGGTGTACAGTTCTTTGGCGGATGCTGCGGTACAACACCCGATTATATTGCTGCTGTGCGGCAAAAACTGGAATCCAAACGACGTGCCAGAAGAATCTTCCATCCGCAGGCAGCCGTTTGCTCCGGCACAAAAACAGTGGTGCTGGATCAACCGAAAGTCATCGGTGAACGCATCAATCCCACCGGCAAAAAACGTATGCGGGAGGCTTTGCAGCAGGGAGATCTGGACTATCTGCGCAGCGAAGCCATCGCTCAGACCCAAGCCGGTGCCGATCTGCTGGATGTCAATGTGGGAACGCCCGGCATCGATGAGCCGGTGATGCTTCCGGCTGCTGTTCGTGCCGTCATGGAGGTCAGCGATTTGCCGCTGCAGCTGGATTCTTCGGATCCTGCTGCGCTGGAAGCCGCTTTGCGCATCTATCCAGGAAAAGCAATTGTCAATTCCGTATGCGGCAAAGAAGCCTCTCTTGCAGCGGTTCTGCCGCTGGTAAAGCATTACGGTGCTGCTGTGGTGGGTCTGACTTTGGATGAAAACGGTATTCCCGCAACTGCCTCGGAACGCTTCCGCATTGCAGAACGGATTTTACAGCGTGCGCTTTCGCTGGGAATCCCGAAGGAAGATGTGTATATCGACTGCCTGACACTGACTGCCTCCACCGGTGAGAGCGGTCCTGTGGAAACAATCGCCGCCATGCGCCGTGTACGCATGGAGCTTGGCTTGCAGACAGTGCTCGGTGTTTCAAACATCAGCTTCGGGCTGCCGAATCGACCGCTGATTAATCGGAACTTTCTGAATATGGCGCTGTCCAACGGTCTGACGCTTCCCATCCTCAATCCCAAAGCGGAGGATATGATGGATACCATACGTACCTATCGGATGCTTGCGGGCTTTGATGTGAATTGCGCCGATTATATCGCACATTATCAGGATACGGTCAATGCTTCTCCTGTGCCGCTCAGCAGCACGTTTTCTCTTTCGGAAGCCGTGGCGCATGGTATGAAGCAGGAGGCGGCTCGCCTTACCAAAGAGGCATTGCTGTCCCAAGAGCCTATGACCATCATCAATGAGCATCTGATTCCGGCGCTGGATACCGTGGGCGCTCAATATGAAGCCGGTACGCTGTTCCTGCCTCAATTGATTCAAGCTGCTACGGCGGCGCAAAGTGCCTTTGCCGTGCTCAAGCAAAGCTTCACAGATCGCTCTGAGGCACAAAGCAAGGGGACAATTGTCATCGCTACCGTTCAGGGAGATGTACATGATATCGGCAAAAATATTGTAAAGCTGCTGCTTGAAAATTACGGCTATACCGTCATAGATCTCGGCAAGGATGTTGCTCCCGAACACATTGTGGAGGCTGCCGTCCAATATCGTGTTTCACTGGTCGGACTCAGTGCACTCATGACGACAACGGTTCCTGCCATGGCTGCAACCATTGCACTGCTGCATGAACGGATGCCGCAATGCAAGGTCGTGGTAGGCGGTGCGGTACTCACCGAAGAATATGCCATGGAAATTGGTGCCGACTGCTATGCTAAGGATGCCAAAGCATCGGTGGATTATGCCAAGATTGTATATGGCGAATAAGGAGGAACAACGATCATGCGTGCTCTGATTCAAAGAGTAACCCATGCTGCCGTGACCGTTGAAGGCGTTCAAACCGGTGCTATAAAGCAAGGGTTGCTGGTGCTGCTGGGCGTCACGGAAAGCGATACCGAAGAAGAAGCACTGCTGCTGGCAGATAAGCTCTGCAAGCTGCGGATTTTTTCCGATGAAAACGATAAAACCAACTGTTCTGTCAATGACATCGGCGGCGGATTGCTTATCGTTTCGCAATTCACACTCTGTGCCGATTGCCGCAAGGGTACCCGTCCCAGCTTTTCTCATGCCGGAAACCCTGAGGAAGCCAATCGCCTTTATGAATACTTTATGGCGCTTTGCAGAGAACGTGTGCCGCAGGTGGAGCATGGCGAATTTGGTGCACATATGCATATTCAACTGGAAAATGACGGCCCCTTTACGATCTGGCTGGATACCGATGATCTGAAGCGGCCTCGGAATCACTAAAAAAATACCGTATGCGGAACACTTTGGTTCTGCATACGGTATTTCTGTTATACTTCTTTCAGATGAACCGCCGAAAGCGTCAGCAGCGTGGAAATCAGATGAAACACCAGCAAAATTCCACCGCTGAGATCCTCATGGGCGCCGATGATCAGGAAAATCAGCACATAAAGCAAGCCCAAACATGAGGATGCCGCCTGTAATACGACTCCCAGCATGGCTGCCCGACGAATCCGCTTGGCTCCGACAATGGTCTGCACAAAGCCGGGCAATCTGCCCGCACATACCATGGAAGGATTGGCATCATTCAAAGACTGCGTTTCGGCTTCAAAATCCGACTCCAGTCTTGCGGGGATCATTTTCAAAAGCTCCTCTGAAAATCCAAACATTTTGGCAATACGCCGCTGCGAAAGCAGCGCATCATTGCAGCGTACCAGCAGATAGATCCGTTCACGCTCCAGCTCATGCAGCCATCGCTTGATGCTTCTGCTGCTGTCCAGTCGGATAATGAACAATGCCGAAACGGTTCCGGATACGGAAAGATACAGTGCCTCATTGCCTCCTGCCGTCAGTTCCGATTCCTTGGAATATGCAGGCAATCCTGCAATACTGTGCTCCAGCATCATTTCCCGTGTGCCCAACAAGACACGCTTGTTATCCAGCCATCCGCCAATTCCTTTGCCGTCTTCATAGGCATAGTTTTCCACGGAAAGGATCAACTGCTGCTCTGCCATGATTGCACCGGCAAACAGATCCTTCAGGATACTGCCTGCATGCTTGGTCAGACTTGCCGCATATTGCAAAGATTCCTCAATCCGGCTTTCACCAATCACCTGGATGGAATGGAGCTTTGCACTGCCTTCCGGAAACAGCGTTGTCACATCTACCATAACGGTATTCACATCAAAGAAATCATCTACGCTCTGATATCCCAGCAGCAATCCGCTGTTGCGCACATAGCGCTTGGTACCGGTATCCATGGGCAGATTGGATACCAATGTGATCGAAGCACAGGCCGCTGCTGAAAAAAACAGTGCAAAAATCGATACGCCATAGCATAACGCGCTTTCCAGTGCCTCGGAACGAAGCAAGGACAAAAACACCGATACCAACAGCGCCAGCAATGCCACAATCGGTACTGCTATGCGGCAGTATTTATCTGCCAGATCCGAAGAAAAGGTATAACGCAAAAAATCATTCAGATGCTTGGCAGGCTGCATGGTTGCCATAATCGGGAAATCGCCGCTGGTTCCTCGGGTCAGATTCTCTGCACGCTTTTCATCCTCAACATAATGAATGGCATATTTGGGGGTATCATCCGAGAGCACTTCGAAGTTTCGCTGCGCCCGACTCACAATCAGCTTTCTGGAAATGGCATTGATCCACACAGAAAGCAATGCTGTCGATATGTATACCGAAACCAATCGGTTTTGCAGCATGGCAGGATGTGCCATGGTAAGCACGGCACTAAGCTCTGCCGAGCAAAGCGATAATGCTGCCAATGTATCACAATCGGCACGCAGCCGAAAGAGCTTCTTGAATCCGCTTTTCAGCAGCTCCCACGAAACCGGAACCGCCAGCAGACCCAACAGAATCTGTATCGTCAGATAGCCCATCGGTGATTGCGCGGATGACATGAACACCGGAAGCGGAATCCCGGGAATCCAATCCAGCAGCGTCACCAGAATGCTGCAAAGCGTGATCATGCTCAACAGCATCACACGAAGAGTCAATGTATTCTGCAGCTCTGCGATATCCCGCTGAATGGTGAGCTTATCCTCTCGTTTCTGATAGGTCTTTTCCTGCTTTGGCAGATCCATGCGGGGACGACGCTCTGCATCATAGCGTACATCAATATCCACTTCGGTTTCACTGCCGGAAGCCGCTTCGCCAAAGCTGATATGGGTATGCTCGGCCTTTTCCATATATCGGATCGGCGCAGATTCCTCATAAGGCTGCTCCATTAAGGCTTCGGGAATTCTTGCATTCTGCGGATGCCCTACCGCATCGTTTTTGGTTTTGCGCCGTTTGACCGCATTCGGCGCAGGATTCTCTTTTTCCAGCAGCGTATCCTTCTGATAGGGCATGGAATGGGATCGACGCTTTTTGCGTCCGGAAAGCTCCTTGGCACGTGTGGAATGACTCATGCGGCGAATCTTGGGCCGATATCGCTGCTCATCCTCCGAGGCACCGCCCTCCCGCAATACGGCATGATCATAGGCCTGCGACGTGGATCCGCTCCAGCGAGAACGTGCTGCCGGCTCCAGCGTTGCCATGGAATTCATAAAGGATACCTGCGGTTTGCGGATATCCGCCGGCGTAACGGTATCCACAGGCACCTCACTCCGCAAAGGAGCATCCTTTTTCCGTTTGCGAATGGGATTCCCGTAAGGATCTGTTTTGATCGCCCGACCGTTCTTTCCATATGCCGGTACTTTTTTCTTCTTCGTCTGCCTGACAGGCTCTGTTTTCAGAGCGCTTGGCTCTATCGGCGTTGTATGCTCTGCCTCCGGAGTTTCAGCGATTTCGGCAGCAGTCGCTTCTGCAGCAGATTGCTCTGCCGCCTCCTGCGGAATCTGCACCGCTTCTGATTCCCGTTTGCAGTTTTCAATCAACGCATCAATGGAATCACTGGTTTTGAATGACATATCTGTTTGGACTGCGCATTCCGCACAGACCACTTCCTCCTCACCTGGTTACTTCCGCATCAGCGGTGTTACCGTGCACAGCGCTGCCTTACGACCTCATACATGAGTATGCCTGCGGCAACCGAAGCATTCAGTGAATTGACTTTTCCATACATTGGTAAGCTCAAAATACCATCACACTGCGCTTTCACAGGTGCACTGAGTCCATATCCCTCAGAGCCGATCAAAAGCCCTACTGCACCTTTCAGATCCGTGCGGGTATAGTCACTGCCATCCATATCTGCACCGAAAAACCAAAAGCCTTTCTTCTTCAATGCAATCATTTCTGTCGCAAGATTTCCCACACGTGCAACCGGAATCCAGCTTGCGGCTCCGGCAGATGTTTTGAATACGGTTTGTGTCAAAGAAGCGCTCCGCCGTTTGGGGATGATCACACCATCGGCACCTGCCGCTTCCGCTGTACGCAGAATCGCACCCAGATTATGAGGATCCTCGATTCCGTCACAAAGAATCAGAAACGGTGCGGTGCCTTTTTCTTCACTGCGGCGCAGAATATCCGCAACAGAAGAATAGGCAGCACAAGCGCCCTGTGCGCATACTCCTTGATGATTGGCATTTTCCGTCATGGCATCCAGCTTACGGCTATCCACAGTTTTTACAACAATACCGCGCTTTTTTGCTTCGTGGCAGATGGCTCCCAGACTGCCTCCCATGGCTGTTACAAAAATATGATCCAGCGGTGTATCGGCACGCAGTGCCTCCATAACCGCATTCCGTCCGTAGATATATTGTTCGTTGCTGCATTCTTTCATGTTATCGTTCCTTTTTTCTGTACAAAGCATCTTTTCCTACTGTCAGATTACTTAAAAATATTATAACACACCCTTCCGAAAATAACAAGAGACTTCGCAATAAAATTTTACTGATTTTTTGCCGCTTACTTCAGCACAATGACCGTAATCAAAGCGCCGATCCCCGAACAGCATACGGTATGCAGAAGCAGCCGCAGCAAGGCTTTTCCCTTACGCTGCCGATTCTGCGGTGCAATCAAACGAATCCAATGCTCCGCCTCGCTGTTCACGGCGCGCGCCGGGATTCCGGTCAGATTGGGTTTCAGATAAAATACCGCCCGTTCAAAATATGCACTTTCCGGTGTTTGCAGCTCCACAACCGATTTGCTGACACCCTTAAGTCCGATCATGATAACGCCTCCGCTTTCTTTTTGGAATATAGAATACTTTGCCCCTTTTTCGGAGAGAATATACCATTCCAATGAAAAACGCATCGGAATTTTCCCAAAACTCCAATGCGTTTGATCAGATTCGTTTTTTGATGGCTCGGCTGACGCCAAATGCCAAAACAAGCTTCGCCAGATCGGGCAATACAAACGGAATCACCCCAATCATAAGCGCTGTCCGAATGGAGGTTCCCTCCATCAGCAGACAATACCAGACCGTTCCCAGGCCATAACAGCACAACAGTTCGATTCCCATCGCAATGCTCCGAGCCCGCATCGTGCGCTGAGGCATCATCGTATCCAGAAGCCATTCCAGTGCTGCCATCAACAGAAATCCAAACAGATAACCGCCTGTCGGACCCAGCAGGATTCCAATTCCGCCTTGAAAGCCGTGAAACATCGGCAATCCCACAGCACCCAGCATCAGATATGCCGCAACAGCCATCCATGCCTGCTTGCCTCCAAGCAGCAGCAAGGTGCAAAATACAGCAAAGCTCTGCATGGTCACCGGCACTGTCAAGGGAATGGTCAGCCATGCACATACTGACAGCAGCGCCGTGCACAGTGCACAGTATGTCAGCCGCTGTATCACGCTGTTTGACTTCATTCCCATGGATTTCATTCCTTGGAGTCCCGTGGAGACAGCGTCAGCACAATGGTCTGGATTTTCTGCTCCTGCACTGCCAGAACCGTTGCCTCAAACCATGTATCGCTGCAGCGTTCACCCTCCTTGGCGATATGCCCCAACAGCTCGGTAATCCAGCCGCCCACCGAGCTTCGATCGGTTTCCGGCTGGTTCTCATCCAACGCAAGCGTTTCCCGCAACTCGGCAATGCTGCACTCGCCCATGATTTCATAGGTATGCTCGCCGGTCGGCCGGATCAGATGCACGATTTCATCGGCTTCATCATAGATCTCGCCTACCAGCTCTTCCAGAATATCCTCCAGCGTCACAATACCCTTGGTGCCGCCGTATTGATCAATGACCGCTGCAATATGCGATTTGGAACGCTGCATTTTTCGCAATGCATCACTGATGCGTTCAAATTCCGGAAGCCGCAGAATCGGCTGCATGATCGTTTGCAGATCACCATCTCCCTGCTCCAGCATCGCAAAAAAGTCTTTGTCCGTTACAAAGCCTGTAATATCATCGATGGTTTCACAATATACAGGCAAGCGTGAATAGCGTTCGCTCAAAAACAACTGCTTGATCTTCGGAATGGGCATTGCCTGTTCAATGGCTGTTACATTCACACGAGGCACCAGCACCTCGGAAACAGAGATTTCATCAAACTCCAATGCCGAACGCACCAGATCACTTTCCTGTTCCTCCAGCACGCCCTCTTCCTCGATCTGCTCCACAATCACCTTCAGCTCATCCTCTGTCACAGAAGGATCGTCATCCTTGCTCTGCACCAGTCGGGAAAGCAGATTGAACAGCGCAATCAATGGGGTGAGCAGCCACATAAGTCCCCGCAGCGGTGCCGCAAAGAGCAGTGCAAGCTGTTCTGCATGAGATTTGGCATAGGATTTCGGCAGGATTTCTCCGAACACCAAAACCAGAACTGTCATAATCAGTGAGGAGATTCCTACTCCACCCTCTCCGAACCATGCGGTAAACAGAATCGTGCCGATGGAGGCAGAGAGAATATTCACCAGATTATTGCCAATGAGAATCGCAGTCAGTGCCTTATCAAAGGATTCGGCAATGGCAAGTGCTCGTGCTGCCGTGGCGTCTCCATGACGGGCCCGATTCTTCAGCCGGATCTTATTTACACTGGAATATGCCGTTTCACAAGCGGAAAACAATGCGGAACATACGAGCAATATCAGAATCAACAGGATGTGTATGGGCATGAATGATGGAATCCTTTCCTTTTCTGAGCAGGCTTGGCCGCTCTCTTTTCATGTTTCCTCAGCGATTGTTGCAATCATACATCTTAATATTATAGCAGAAATCAATTGCAATTGCAAGCATAATTACAAAACACTTGCCAAAATGAAAAAACTGTGGTATAATCGGTACAACTTTGATATTCACACGGAGGATCCTTTCATGCTGGAAGCATTACTGCAATTTGCTTTGAAACTCTGTCCAAAGGCAATTCGCAATCTGTTCTATCGCTATGAAAGCGCTCTGCGCTATTGCTATTACGGTGCATGGACAACGCTCATTTCTGCTCTGACAAAGCTTCTTGGACAATGGCTGTTCGGCCTTGCCGGCTATACCATGGAAATGACGGTTCCCAATCTGCTGAACACCACATTCTCATGGATCTGCGCTGTCAGCTTTGCTTTTGTCGTCAATAAAAAATACGTTTTTATGAGCAAAACCGATACAACCAAAGAATTGCTCTTTGAAATCGGTACGTTTGTGGGTGCCCGTGTGATTTCCTATTTCATGGAGCTGGGCATCATGTGGCTGACCACCGCTTACTGGAAATGGAATTATCTGCTGATGACCATTCTGGTGCAGTTTATCATTCTGGCGATGAACTATATCTTCAGCAAGCTGGTGGTGTTCCGGAAAGGTACCAAACAGAATCCCGATACCCCAAATACCACAAAGGATATCGCCCGTTCTGCAGCAGACGAATCCAGCAATCAGTCTTAACGCACTTCTAAGGAGGGTTCCCATGGCATCAATTATTTCAGAAGACATCCGCTTTCATCTGAAAACCAAAACCGGTGATATCGGCAGATATGTGATTCTGCCGGGCGATCCGGGACGTGTCCCCAAAATCGCTGCGAAGCTCGATCATGCAAAATGCATTGCAAGCAACAGAGAATATACAACCTATACCGGTGAACTGGATGGCGTTCGGGTCAGTGTATGCTCCACCGGTATCGGCGGCGCTTCGGCTGCCATTGCTGTGGAGGAACTGATCCTGTGCGGTGCCGATACCTTTATCCGTGTGGGCACCAGCGGCGGTATGGATCTGAAAGTATTCGGCGGCGATCTGATCGTGGCATCTGCGGCGGTTCGCAGCGAGGGCACAAGCTATGAATATCTGCCGGATCACTATCCTGCTGTGGCGGATTTCCAAGTCGTAAGAGCTTTGCAGGATGCCGGCAATGCACTCTCTACCGATCAGGACGGCAATCGCTGCCATGTGGGTGTTGTGCACAGCAAAGATAACTTCTATGGCGAAATTGATCCCGATACGACAGCTGTGGGGCAAAAGCTCAGGACCGCTTGGGATGCTTATGTCAAATGCGGCTGTCTCACCTCAGAGATGGAAGCTGCGGCGTTATTCTCTGTCGCCCTTTGCCGAGGGGTCCGCGCCGGTGCCGTGCTGACGGCTCTTTGGAATGTGGAACGTACCAAACAGCATCTGCCCGATTTCAACTGCGAAAGCAGCGAGCGTGCCATTCAATGTGCTGTGAATGCCATCCGACTGCTCATTCAGCAGGACGCAAAATAAACGATTCTTCAAAAGAAATGATCAAAAAACCAGCCGCACAGTCCGATTTCTGTGAGGCTGGTTTTGTTTCTGCCGACGCATTACCGATTGCGGTTATTTGATGCAATCGTTTTCCAGATAAAAATGATCGCGGTGGTGATCATGGCTGCCGTGATCACAGTCTGCGAGGTCATCGTTACAATACGACGACGACGCATTCTGCGGGAAAGAGAGGCAAACAAGGCTCCTGTTTCCGGTTCCGATTCGTGCTGCTTCTCCTTGGACTCCAACTGCATGGAATGCGTATATTGCTTATAATAATTACGACACTCAGGACAATTGCGCAGATGCAGCCGCATTTCCTGACAAGTCGCTTCACTGGCAATGCCATCATAATACACAGGAATCAGATCCTGTATCACATCACACTTCATATGCATTTTTTAATGCCTCCAATACCATTTTCTTTGCACGGAAATACAATACCTTCGCCGAGCTTTCTGTAATATGCATTGCTTTCGCAACCTGCGAAAACGGCAGGTCTGCATAGATCCGCAGAATCACAGCTTCCCGATATTTTTCAGGCATCTGTCCGATGATTCCTCGAATCGTTTCCGCAATATCCTTTTTCTGCAACGCAAGCTCAGGGTTTGCATCCTCATTCTCGCATACAAGATCAGTCACCATATCCAGATTGGTGGATTGCAGATCCTGCCGATGCTTTTTCAGATGCTTGTAATACGTATGCTTGGCAATGGATGCCAGCCATGTAAACACTTCACTGTTGCCTTGATAGCGATGCATGGAGGTGAACGCCTGATAAAATGTTTCCTGCGTCAGTTCCTCGGCGGTATCCGCATGATCGCACAAACGATATAAAAATGCGTATACACGTTGATAGTACTCTTTATAGAGCACTTCAAACTCAGGCATTGACCTTCCTCCTTACATCATATTGGTTTGTATTTCATTTTACAATAAAGGTTACAGACGATTTGTGAACAAATTGTAAATTTTGACGTTTGTCATTTTTTTGTCATTTTTTTGTAACCTTTTGAAAAAAACAGAGACTAATTTATCAGAGTGCCCTTTTGGCAGAGAACCTACACTGGCCTCTTCTCCTCTGCCAAATGCGATAGAAAGGAATCACGATAACATGAGCTTTCGATTTTTAGGTACCGGTGCTTATGTGCCGGAAACCATCGTTACCAATGATGCGCTTTCCAAGCTGGTGGATACCGATGACGAATGGATCACCCAGCGTGTCGGGGTCAAGCGCAGACATATTTCAAAGAATCAGACGGCTGCGGATATGGCAACAGAGGCTGCAAAACGTGCTCTGGAAAACGCCGGTGTGCTTCCTGCCGAGCTGGATCTGATTCTGGTTGCAACGGTCAGCTCGGAAACCGCTGCGCCCTCTGCTGCTTGTCTGGTACAGAGAAATATCGGTGCAGCTTGTATGGCATTTGATATCTCGGCTGCTTGTGCAGGATTCCTTTTTGCGCTGGAAACCGCAAATGCATACTTTATGACCCGCAAGATCAAGAAAGCTTTGGTCATCGGTGCCGAACGGCTCAGCCGCCTCGTGAACTGGTCAGACCGCTCTACCTGCGTGATCTTCGGTGACGGCGCCGGCGCTGCGGTTCTCGGTGAGGGCAATGCTTATCTGGATTCCACCTTCACCGTAACCGGTGATGATACCGTGCTCCGAATCCCGAATTATGCCGGCAAAAGTCCCTATTGGGAGGGCAAATCCGAAGATCCCTTCATCGAAATGCAGGGACAGGCTACCTTCAAGTTCGCTGTGCAGTCGATGGTGCGGGATATCAAGCTGCTGCTGGAACGCAATCATCTCTCGACAGAGGATATCGCCTGTATTGTCCCGCATCAGGCAAACAGCCGCATCATTGAGCTGGCTGCCCGTAAGTTGGGCATCCCCTATGAGCGCTTTGTGCTGAATATCACCGAATACGGCAATACTTCCGCTGCAAGTGTGCCCATCGCGCTGGATGAAGCAGCCAGAAAAGGAATCCTGCAAAAAGGCGATAAATTTATTATGGCCGGCTTCGGCGGCGGATTGGCAAGCGCTGCCAATCTGATGATCTGGGAATAACCTGTCAATCGGCAGGTATCCATATATTCTATTTTTTTATGATAAAGGAGATTATTACCATGGTACAGGAAAAACTGATTGCACTGATCGCTGAGAACATTGATTGTGATGCTGCTGAGCTGAATGCTTCCACTGAATTTGAGTCTCTGGGCATCGATTCGCTGGATATCGCTGAGCTGCTGATGACGGTTGAGGATGAGTTCGGTGTATCTGTTGAGATGGATCCTGCTCTTAAGACCATCGGTGATCTGACTGCTAAGATCGAAGAAGGTCAAAACGCTTAATTCAGAAACCAGTAAGGAAAGGAACCGTTTATGTTAAGCTCTCCAATTTGTGAACGTATCGGAATACAATATCCTGTTTTTCAAGGCGGTATGGCTTGGATCTCGGATGCAAAACTGGCTGCTGCCGTTTCGGAAGCCGGCGGATTGGGTATTATCTCCGGTGTGCGGGAAAGCGCCGAGGCACTCCGTGAACAGATCCGATTGGCACGCACTCTGACCGATAAGCCCTTTGGTGTCAACATCATGCTCATGAGCCCGCTGGCTGAGGAAATCGCTGCCGTAGTTGCTCAGGAGCGCGTGGCTGTGGTCACAACCGGTGCGGGAAGTCCTGCAAAATTCATGCCCATGTGGCAGGAAGCCGGCATTGCTGTGATTCCCGTGGTAGCCTCCGTTGCCATGGCGCAGATCGCAGAACGCACCGGCGCTGCTGCTGTCATTGCCGAAGGACAGGAATCCGGCGGTCATATCGGAGAGCTTACCACAATGGCTCTGGTGCCTCAGGTTGCCGCTGCAGTTTCCATCCCCGTATTGGCTGCAGGCGGCATCGGTGATGGCAGAGGCATGGCGGCTGCCTTTATGCTGGGCGCTGTCGGCGTACAGATGGGCACCCGCTTCCTCGTTGCCGAAGAGTGCAGCATCCATCCGAACTACAAAGCTGCTGTGCTCAAAGCAAGCGATGTTTCAACCGTTACCACCGGCAGACGCTTCGGCGGCAATACTTGCCGGTGTATCAAAAACCAATTTTCCCGTAACTTTTTGCAGCAGGAATATGCTCCTGATGCGACGGCAGAATCCATTGCCGATCTGGGCGTTGGCGCTTTGCGTCGTGCTGTGGAGGGAGATGCCAAAACCGGCTGCCTCTTAGCCGGTCAAATCAGCGGTATGGTGCGTCAGCAAGAACCTGCCGCAGCGATCGTACAATCTGTCTGCAATGAGGCGGAACTGCTTTTGAAAGGAGCGCAGCAATGGGTAAAATAGCATTTGTTTTTTCGGGTCAGGGTGCACAGCACAGCGGAATGGGCAAAGCATTCTATGATCAAAGCCCGGCAGTGCGTGCCATATTCGATGCCGCAGAAGCCATGCGTCCCGGTACGCTGCAGCAATGCTTCGATTCCGATGCGGAAACGCTCAAGCAGACCCAAAATACACAGCCTTGTCTGTATCTGACCGATCTGGCTGCTGCACTGGCTTTACAGGAAGCCGGTATCCAAGCCGATGGTCTTGCCGGATTCTCTCTCGGAGAGATTCCTGCTCTGGCATTCGGCGGTGCCTATTCTGCCCAAGAAGGCTTTGCCATCGCCTGCAAGCGAGGAGAAGCCATGGCAAAGGCTGCCGCTGCTGCCCCGGCATCTATGGTGGCTGTTCTGAAACTGGAAAAATCTGCGGTAGAGGCACTTTGTCATGCACATGAAGGTGTCTATGCCGTCAATGATAACGCACCCGGTCAAGTGGTATGTGCAGGACGTTCCGAAGCACTGCCTGCCTTTACCGAGGATGTCAAAAAAGCAGGCGGTCGTGCTTTGCCTCTGGCTGTGGGAGGAGGCTTCCACTCTCCGATGATGCAGCCCGCCGCCGAGGAATTCGGAGAAGCACTGCAGCAATATCCTTACACCAAGCCTGCTCTGCCCGTTTACGGCAATACCTATGCCGAGCCCTATGGCGAAAACGGGCATGCATGGATGCAGGCGCAGATTCATAATCCTGTGCGCTGGGTGGATACCATACGCCGTATGGTCAGTGAGGGCTATGACATCTTCATCGAATGCGGTGTGGGCAATACGCTGACAAAGCTGATTGGCAAAATTGATCCCTCTGTTCGGGCATTTGCTGTGGAAGATCCGGAATCTATGGCAAACGCCATAGCCGCATTGAAGGAGGCATAATCTATGAACTTAAACGGAAAAACTGCCGTTGTCACAGGCGGCTCCAGAGGAATCGGCAGGGCAGTCTGCATTGCCCTTGCCCAAGCCGGTGCCAATGTGATTCTGCTGTATGCCGGCAATGCGCAAAAGGCTGAGGAAACTCTGGCTCTGCTGGATGCCTATCCCGGCAAAGCTGCCGCATTTTGCTGTGATGTCTCCGATTTTGCACAGACCAAAGAAATCTTCTCTGAAATCCACAAAGCCTATGGCTCCATTGATATTGTCGTCAACAACGCCGGCATTACCAAGGATAAGCTTATGCTTTCCATGAAGCCCGAGGAATTTGAAGCTGTGCTGAATGTCAATCTGACCGGTGCATTCAATGTGCTCAAGCAGGTCTATCCGATTATGGCAAAGCAGCGCAGCGGTAAGATTATCAATATCAGCTCTGTTGCCGGATTGATGGGCAATGCGGGTCAGGTCAACTATGCAGCATCCAAGGCAGGTCTGATCGGTATGACCAAAAGCATTGCATAAGAGCTTGCTCCGAGAGGCATCTGCTGCAATGCGATTGCTCCCGGCTTTATCGAAACCGATATGACAGAAGCATTCCAGGATAAGCCTGAGGTGCTCGGTGTCATTCCCATGAAGCGTATGGGCAAGCCTGAGGAGGTTGCAGCTCTGGTTGCATTTCTCGCTTCCCCCGCCGCCGATTATATCACCGGTGAAGTGATCCGGATTGATGGCGGCATGGCAATGTAATCCTACCATTTGAAAGGAAGAAAAATCATGAAACGTGTTGTTGTTACCGGTATCGGTGCTGTGACGCCTGTGGGAAATACGGTTCCTGCATTCTGGGAAGCGATTCTGAACGGAACCAATGGAATCGCTCCGATTACCGCTTTTGATGCTTCCGAATACAACTGGAAGCTGGCTGCCGAGGTCAAGGCGTTTGATCCCGCAGCAGTGCTCGATAAGATGACTGCCAGAAAAACCGATCGCTTTGTACAATTTGCCTTGGCTGCCACCCAAGAGGCTATGGCGGACAGCGGCATCGAAGGCACCTTGGAGCCGGAAGAACTGGGTGTTTATTACGGCTCCGGTATTGGCGGCTTTACGACACTTTGCGCACAGCATATTGCTATGCTGGAGGGCGGTCAGCGTAAGGTACAGCCCCAGTTTATCAGCAAAATGATCTATAATATCGCAGCCGGCAATATTGCCATCCGCTTCCATGCCAAGGGTGCCAATATGGCAGTTTCCACTGCCTGTGCTACCGGCACCACTGCCATCGGTGAGGCCTATCGTGCCATCGCTATGGGAGCGCAGACGGCAATCATCTGCGGCGGCAGTGAAGCTGCCATTACGCCGTTGGCTCTGGTTGGCTTCGGCAATGCTATGGCGCTTAACAGTGCTGAGGATCTCAATATGGCTTCCATCCCCTTCGATGCCCGCAGAGGCGGCTTCGTCATGGGCGAAGGTGCCGGTACTCTGATCCTTGAAGAATATGAGCACGCTGCTGCACGCGGTGCCAAAATCTATGCAGAGGTCTGCGGCTATGGCGCAACCTGCGATGCCCATCATGTCACAGCACCCGATCCCGAGGCTTCACAAGTGGCAAGAGCCATTACCCTGGCTTGCGGTGATCTTTCTGTGGATCCTTGCGAAATCTATGTCAATGCGCATGGCACAGGCACACCGATGAATGATCGTACCGAAACCATGGCGCTGAAAAAAGCCTTCGGTGAGGATGCCGCTAAGCTGCATATCAGCTCTACCAAATCCATGACCGGTCATATGCTGGGTGCAGCCGGTGCTGTTGAAGCCATTGCTGCCATCCTTGCTTTGCAGAATGATATCGTTCCGCCGACCATCAATCTGCAGGAAGCAGATCCCGACTGCGATCTGGATTATACGCCCAACACCGCTGTGAAAACACCGATCTCTCTTGCTGTTTCCACTTCTCTGGGCTTCGGCGGTCACAATGCCTGTGTTGCTTTCAAGAAGGTGCAGGCATGAATCGACAGGAACTGATGCAGATTCTTCCGCATCGGGATACCATGCTGCTGCTGGATGAAGCTTCCGTTGTGGATCAGGTTGCACACGGCAAGCTGGAAATCAAAGGCGATGAGTGGTTCTTAAATGGGCATTTCCCCAACGAACCCATTGTACCCGGTGTGATTTTATGTGAAATCCTTGCCCAATCGACCTGTGTTCTGCTGCAGGATCAGATCAAAGACAGCGCCTCTGTCAGAACCCTGTATACAGGACTCAATCATGTACGGTTCCGCAATCCGGTAAAACCCGGTGATGTGTTCCGCACAGAATGTGTCATTACCAAGGCAAAAGCACCCTTTTATTTTGCAAGCGGCAAAGGCTATGTCGGTGATCGTCTCTGCATCAGTGCAGAGTTCTCATTCGCTGTCCAAACGCTGTAAAGGAGTCATCCATGGACAAATTGATTCATAAGGTGAAAGAAGCACTGCACTTTGATACCAAAAAAGATGAACGTCTCATCTGCAAGCACTGTGAAGCCGATCTCTCGAAAAAGAGTCTGATGAAGCATCATATGATCTGTACCGAATGCGGCAGCTATTTCCGCATCGCTCCCAGAGACCGAATCAAGCTCATCTGTGACGACGGTACATTCAAAGAAATGTTCTCTGCCATTGAAAGCAAGAATTTTCTCGATTTCCCCAAGTATGACCAGAAGCTCGCACAGGCAAAGGAACAAACCAATGAAAAAGAGGCTGTGCTTTGCGGCAGAGCAAAAATCGGAAATGTACCTGCCTGTATCTTTGTAATGGATTCTCGTTTTATTATGGCAAGCATGGGCTCTGCAGTGGGCGAAAAAATCACCCGATTGTTTGAATATGCCACAAAACAAAAACTGCCCGTTGTCGGTTTTTGCTGCTCCGGCGGCGCCAGAATGCAGGAAAGCATTCTTTCTCTGATGCAGATGGCAAAAGTCAGCGGTGCAGTACAGCGCCACGGACAGGAAGGCAATCTCTATCTGCCGGTTCTCACCGATCCTACCACCGGCGGCGTTACCGCAAGCTTTGCGATGCAGGGCGATATCATCCTTGCAGAGCCGAAGGCTCTCGTAGGCTTTGCCGGTAAGCGTGTCATCCAGCAAACCGCAAATGCTGCGTTCCCCGATCATTTTCAAACCGCTGAGTTCCTGCTGGAACACGGCTTCCTAGATGCCATCGTGGAACGTGAAAATATGAAGGAAACCATTACGCTGCTTTGTGCACAGCATCGAAAGGCAGGAAGAACCGCATGAGCAAGAGCATTTATCAGCAATTCAAAAACGCCCGTGCAGGTGCACGCCCCACAGCTTCTGCCTATATCGCCGAGCTGTTCGATAAGCGGATCGATCTCCACGGTGACCGCCGCTTTGCCGACGATGCTGCGATCATTGGCGGTATCGGTTATCTGGGCGGTATCCCCACGACTTATATCGGCATCGAAAAAGGTACCGATCTGCAATCCAGAATGGATCACAATTTCGGATGTCCCAAGCCGGAAGGCTACCGCAAGGCGCTTCGTTTGATGAAACAGGCTGAGAAATTCCATCGCCCTGTGGTCTGCTTTGTGGATACTATGGGTGCGTTCTGCGGCGTGGATGCCGAAGAACGCGGACAGGGAGAAGCCATCGCTGAAAATCTTGTGGAAATGATGGGATTGCGTACTCCGGTTATCTCCGTGATCATCGGAGAAGGCGGCAGCGGCGGCGCTTTGGGTCTGGCTGTGGCAGATCGTGTGTATATGCTGGAAAACGCTGTGTATTCCGTGATTGCTCCCGAAGGCTGCGCCAATATTCTCTGGAAGGATGCTCAGCGTGTGGAGGAAGCCTGCGAAGCGCTGCATATTACTGCCAAGGATATGAAAGCGTTTCAGGTTGCAGAAACCATCATCCCCGAAGATTTTGTCCACTTTGATATGATGTGTGAGAATCTCAAGCGCACTTTGGTGGAGGATATTTGTCATTTGTCCTCGATGCGCAAATATGATCTGCTGGAAAACCGCTATCATCGCTATCGTGCCTTCGGTGTTTACCGCGAGGAATAATTCCGGCGCTTGGCTCCAAATACGAGACGCTCTTTGGCTGCCTGCCGCAAAATGTTTTATGACAAAAGAAAACCGGCCCTTGCCTAAAACTGGCAAAGGTCGGTTTGTTTGTTTTTTGTCGGAAAGCCATAGCACTTTCATCGCAATATCCACTCAAAATATGCAATACAAAAGCATTACTGCGTCAGACGCTTTGTTCGCTTTTGTGCCTCTGCATAAACAGCTTGCGGATACAATCCGCAGAAATATTCACCGTTTTCATACAGAATCTTACCGGCACACATGGTCAGTGTGATATCCTGCTTGCCGCCGCTGAACACCAATCCGCGCACAATATCATGCTCCGGCTGCAGATTGGGATGGGTCAGGTCGATCACAATCAGATCTGCCTGCTTTCCCACCTCCAAGGTATCGCAATCCCACAGACCCATGGCTCTTGCGGCACCTGCGGTTGCTGCTTTCAGCATGGATGTGGCAGGCAATGCCGCAGCATCATTGCAGCGGATACGCTGCAAGACGGTTCCCAGATACATCTCTCGGAACATATCCAATGCATTGTTGCTGGCAGGACCATCGGTACCCAGTGCAAGATGCACGCCTTCCCGTTCACAATCCGTCAGCGGCGCAATACCGCTTGCAAGCTTTGCATTGGATGCCGGACAGCTCACAAGCCACAATCCATTGCGGCGAAATACTGCCCGATCTGCCTCATCAAGCCATACACCATGGAAACCGCCGCCGCCATGCTCCCAAAGACCAAGCTCCTCAAAATGCACCGCCGGACTGCATCCGTTTCGCTCGATACATTCCTGATGCTCCTTTTGCGTCTCGCTGATATGCATATAGACCGGTGCATGCTCTGCCTGTGCAAGCTTTGCAATCTCTCGGCGCAATGCCGGAGAACTGGTGTATTCGGCATGAAAACCCAACCGATAGGTCACAAGCGGATGATAGTTCCGAAACTGCTGATATTGCTGATATAACCGATCAATATCCTCTGCATCGCCGCTGACGCCGCTGCATAATACAGTACGCATTCCGCATTCGATGCTTGCCTGTGCCGTTGTTCCGGGTGTCAGATACATATCAAAGGCTGCAGTGGTACCCGAAGAAAGATACTCTAAAATGGCAAGCTGTGTAAAGACATACACATCCTCTTCCGAAAGCTTTGCCTCATAGGGAAATACCTTCTCAAACAGCCATTCCTGCAGCGGAACATCCTCTGCAAATGCACGCAGAAAAGTCATGCCGGAATGGGTATGGGCATTTTTGAAGGATGGCATCAGAAGGTTGCCCTGCAAATCAATTTCACGCTCAAATGCAGGCAATTGCTCCGGTTCTTCTCCTACCAATGCAATGCGATCGCCATCTGTCCAGAGAGCACCTCGCTGCACGGTACAGTCGTTGGCAAGTGTCAGAATTCTGCCGTTATAAAAACGAATCATTGCATGCTCCTTTCACAATCAGGCGTTGTCGTTTGCCTCATGAATGGCACTGAGCACCCGCTGCACCAATGCGCAAAACTGAGGTGCCACCGCATCCGCAGCCTCTTTGACCTCTTCATGGGTCAGAGGTGTGGGACTGATGCCGGCTGCCAGATTGCTGATGCAGGATACTCCGCAGATCTCCATGCCGCAATGCCGTGCCGCAATGGCTTCAATGGCAGTACTCATGCCCACTGCATCGGCACCTAAGGTACGGAACATCCGGATCTCTGCCGGAGACTCATAGGCAGGTCCCGGTGTCTGAACATAAATGCCCTCTTTCAGAGGAATGTTCTCCTCCATGGCTGCTCTGCGAAGGATGCCTTGCAGCCGCTTGCTGTAAATCTCACTCATATCCGGGAACCGTACTCCAAGTGAATCCATGTTTTTGCCGCGCAGCGGAGACGGCACAAATGTAGAAATATGATCGGTGATCATCATCAGATCGCCTGCATGAAAATCATAATGAATTCCGCCTGCCGCATTGGTCAGAAACAACACCTTTGCGCCAAGCAGATGCATCAGACGAATCGGCAATACAGCATCGGCAGGATCATATCCCTCATATAAATGCACTCTGCCCTGCATGATCACCACCGGCACACCCTCGGCATAGCCGAATACAAATCTGCCGGCATGACCTGCCACCGTGGATTGCGGAAATCCCGGGATTTCTTGATACGGCAACACTTCCCGAATCTCAATGGTATCGGCAAATCCACCCAGTCCCGAGCCGAGAATCAATGCAATCTCCGGCTGAAACGAAATCCGCTCCTTTACATATTGCAGACAATACTGCAGTTTTTCTTCTGCTATCATATTCATAACCGCTCCTCCTGTTCAGCCCTCCCAGCCTGCAAGATATGCAGCCTGTTCTTCGGTCAGGGTATCAATCGCAATGCCCATAGATTGCAGCTTGCGCCATGCTACGTTCTGATCCACTGCACGAGGCACCGAAATCAGTGTTTCGGTCATCTCCTTGTGATGCTTTACCAGATATTCCGCACTCAGCGCCTGGATCGCAAAGCTCATATCCATAATCTCAGCAGGATGTCCGTCTCCTGCGGCAAGATTCACCAATCTGCCTTCGGCTATCACATAGACCGTATTGCCGTTCGGAAGCGTATAGCCCATAATATGATTGCGGGCAGGAAATGCATTGACTGCAATCCTGCGCAGACAAGCCATATCCACTTCCACATCAAAATGACCTGCATTGCACAAAATCGCGCCGTCCTTCATCCGCAGGAAGCTGTTTTCCGTGATCACCTTGTCACAGCCCGTAACCGTCACAAAGAAATCACCGATTGCGGCGGCTTCTTCCATCTTCATGACATGGAAGCCATCCATCACCGCTTCAATCGCCTTTACAGGATCAATCTCAGTCACAACCACGTTAGCACCCATGCCCTTGGCCCGCATTGCTGTTCCCTTACCGCACCAGCCATAGCCTGCAACAACTACGGTCTTGCCTGCCACAATCAGATTGGTCGTGCGATTGATGCCATCCCACACCGATTGTCCCGTTCCATAACGATTATCAAACAGATGCTTGCAGTCTGCATCATTCACCAGCATCATGGGAAAGCGCAGTGCGCCTTGTTTTGCCATTGCCTTTAAGCGCAGAATGCCTGTTGTGGTCTCCTCACAGCCGCCAATCACATTGGCAAGCAGCTGCGGATACTCCGAATGAATCAGCGATACCAGATCGCCGCCGTCATCAATGATAAAATGCGGGGCAATCTCAATCACCCGACGCGTATGGGCACGATACTCTTCTTCGGTGGCTCCATGCCATGCAAATACATGCAAACCGCCATGCACCAGCGCTGCTGCAATATCATCCTGCGTGGAAAGCGGATTGGAGCCGGTAATATACATCTCGGCACCGCCTGCTGCCAGCACCCGACAAAGATATGCTGTTTTTGCCTCCAGATGAATGGAAAGGGCAATGCGCAATCCCACAAAAGGTTTTTCCTGTGCAAACTCCGCCTCAATGCTGCGCAGCAAGGGCATATTGCCCTTCACCCATGCTATTTTCTGTTCTCCGCTTTCCCAAAGCAGAGGATTCCGAATTTCACTCATATCCGTTTCGTTCCTTTCTGCTGTCGCTGCCTGCGAACAGCGATACTTTTTATATTTTACCATATTCCCCTGCTATTTGCAAGAGAAACCCATCAAAATACTATTTTTCCCGCCGGCTCATACAAAACACAGCACTTGCGGCAGATGGATTCACTGTGAAAAAAGTCCTTGACGAATTGCGTAAAATGTAGTAAAATGAATGATGTATCGGCGGTGCCATCCGCATCGGTGCCACCATGCCATTATCACTATTTTTAGGAGGATGTTCCAAATGAAATTCATCGTAGAAACTTCTGCTCGTCACGTACATGTGACTGCTGAAACACTGTCTGTTCTGTTCGGTGAAGGTGCTACCCTTACCCCCAAAAAGGATCTTTCCCAGCCCGGTCAGTTTGCTTGTGAAGAGCGTGTTTCCATTGTCGGTCCCAAGAATACACTGAACAATGTTTCCATTCTGGGCCCTGTCCGTTCCGCAGATCAGGTTGAGATTTCCGCTACCGATGCCCGTTCCATCGGCGTGGCAGCGCCGATCCGTGAATCCGGTGATGTCGCTGGTTCTCCCGGCTGCAAGCTGGTAGGTCCCTGCGGTGAGGTTGAAATCTCGGAAGGTGTGATCGTTGCAAAGCGTCATATCCACATGACACCTGCTGATGCCGAGGCTCTGGGCGTTCAGGATAAGCAGATCGTATGGGTCAAGCTGGAAACACCCGATCGCAGCGCTGTTCTGGGCGATACTGTGGTGCGTGTATCCGATCAATTTTCTCTGGCAATGCATATTGACACCGATGAATCCAATACTGTATGCGGCGGCCGTGATCTGACAGGCGAAATCATCACCATCAACTGATTGTATATTCGTGCACGTGCGGATTCTGCTTTTTGTGCAAATCCGCACGACTTGCATTCCAAACCATCGGCTGCTATCCCAAATAACTTCTGTTGGCTTATGTTGAAACAGCGGATGCCCAACACCCGGGAACTGCCGGCATTGAAATCATCAGTGAGGTGCTGTATGGAGAATAAACATCAACTGTCCCAAGGCTGCGCTGCACGCAATCTGACCATGCTCATGGACTTTTATGAGCTGACCATGGCAAACGGCTATCTGGAAAACCATCGGGGAGATACTGTCACCTGCTTCGATCTGTTTTTCCGCAAAGTCCCCGATCAGGGCGGCTATGCGATTATGGCAGGTCTTGAGCAGGTCATCACCTATCTGCAGCAGCTTCGTTTCTCGGATGAGGATCTTGCATATCTGCGAAGCAAGCATCTGTTTTCCGAGGCCTTTTTGACATATCTGGCGAATTTCCGATTCACCTGCGATGTCTGGGCAATCCCGGAAGGTACACCGATCTTCCCCAATGAACCGCTTCTGACTGTACGTGGTCCCGCGATTCAGGCACAGCTCATTGAAACCATGCTGCTGCTTTCCATCAATCATCAAAGCCTGATTGCCACAAAAGCCAGCCGTATTGTCCGCTCTGCACAGGGCAGACCGGTCATGGAATTCGGCTCCCGCCGTGCCCATGGCTATGACGGTGCCATCTATGCGGCAAGAGCTTCCTATATCGCCGGCTGCTCCGGCACTGCTTGTGCTCTGGCAGAACGGGATTTCCGGGTGCCTGCCATGGGTACCATGGCGCATAGCTGGATTCAGCTCTTTGATTCGGAGCTGGAAGCCTTCCGTGCTTATGCAGCAGTGTATCCCGATCAGTGTACGCTGCTGGTGGATACCTATAACGTCATCAAATCCGGTGTTCCCAACGCCATTACCGTTTTCAAAGAGCTGGCTGCCCAAGGACATCGTCCCTGCGGTATCCGTATTGACAGCGGTGATATTGCCTATCTTTCCAAAAAAGCCCGCACCTTGCTGGATGAAGCAGGCTTTGAAGACTGCAAAATTATTGCATCCAACTCGCTGGATGAATACCTCATCCGTGATCTGCTGGTGCAAGGAGCAAAAATCGACAGCTTCGGTGTGGGAGAACGCCTTGTCACTTCCCGCTCCGAACCGGTATTCGGCGGCGTATATAAGCTGGTTGCTGCTGCTTCCAATGAGAATGAAACGGATCTGATCCCTAAAATCAAGCTCTCGGAAAATGTAGCAAAGATTACCAATCCCGGTTTCAAAACCGTATGGCGGCTCTTTGACCGTGAAACCGGCATGGCAATCGCTGATGTCATTACACTGGTCGATGAAATCATTGATGACACCAAGCCTTATGTCATCTTTGATCCCGAATTTACCTATAAAAGAAAAACGCTCACCGATTTCATTGCCAAAAAATTGCAGGTGCCGATCTTTGAAAAGGGTGTGTATGTCTATGATGCACCTACGCTCTCCGAAATCCGTCAGCACTGCGCAGAGCAGCTCGATACCATTTGGGATGAAGTCAAGCGATTTGAAAATCCCCATGCTTATTATATGGATCTTTCTGAGCCGCTGTGGAAACTGAAGCGTGAATTGCTCGATCGCTATTTTGCGGTTTGATCTTGTTTTGTTTTTTTAGGAGGAAGATATTGCCATGAATCCCCAATTGCATCGCATTCATATGGGGCCCGCAATCTGTGCCGCAGATCTCAGTGATGGCAGTGAACGCGGCGAATATGTTTGCCAGGATTATATCCTGCGAAAACTGGGCAGACCCCATCGCAGCATCAATCTGATGTATTGCTATTATCCTCTGGACAAAGGCTGGCCCGGACGTGCAAGCGTTGTTCACGCAAGCCCCGATATCAGCTTTGCTTGGGATTTTCCCTATGATGACTATTTCCCCTATACCGGAGGCAAGGGCGGCGATCTCGACAGCGAAGTGTTCCGGCAAATGCAGGATATCCGTGCCCATGGACAGGATGTCACCCTGACGCTTACCATGGATCCCCATGTCAGCGATGACCATCTCATTGCCATTGCCGAGGATCTGCGCCCCTATGGCAGACTGATGCTGCGGCTCAATCATGAAGCAACCGGCAATTGGTTTTCCTTCAACAAACGCTGCTCCTATCAAGAAGTTGCGGATTTCTTCGTCCATGCAAGCACGATGATCCGTGCCCATGCACCCAATGTCCAGACCATCATCTGCATGGGCGGCATTGAGGATCCCGACAGCAGCGAAATCGTAAAAGAACAGGAGTTTGCACAAACCATCCCCGCTGCCGATATCTGGTCGGTGGACAAATATATGGCCCTGCACTGGGGCTGGCCCTATGATACCGCTGAACCGGGCGGCAGCTCTCACAGCAGAAGCAGCTATGCTCAGACCTATGCATTGACCCATCGCTCCTATCTGCGTTTTACACAGCTCAACGGCGGTGTGCCGAAGCCTATGATGATGAGCGAGTTCAATGCCGATGGCGATGTCACCGGTCCCTATGCGCAATGCGATATGGTGGATGGATTCTTTCGTCTCGTAAAAGAAGAAAAAGAACCGTGGCTTTCTGCCATCACCTTCTATCAGTTCCGTGACAGAGGCAGATTGGGACTCGAAACAGAAGACCCCAACAACAAAAACGTTGGCATCGAACAGCCGATTCTGCATACATATAAAAAATGGCTGCACGATGATCTGTTTTTGCCTGTCATCACCGATTGCGGTACTGCTGCGCTGCCGGCCACGCTGCGCTGGGGCGGCGCTGAGGATGCCGAAGGTCTTGCAATGACCATCCATTTCGAGGGCAATCCTCATTTCTGTGAGCTGGTATTTGATGATGACGGCAATTATATGCTGGAACTCAACGGTACTTGGTTCCATAAGGCTCCCAATACCAAATTTGTGGATCTGATGCCCGCTTTCTTTGAAAAACCGCTGCAGGCTGCCTGCGATCTGACATTGCGCTTGTTTGCTCCGCCCGCTTCGGGAAAGAATGATCTGACATTACCCGATGGTCTGCAAAATGCGTATGCTGCTGTCTCTGCACTGCCTGCACTGCGCATCTTATATACTCCTGTGGAGGCTTCCTGTGATTAAGCGGCAGACAGATCGGTTGTTTCTTTCCGATCTGGACGGTACGCTGCTCATGCCCGATGCAACCCTATCGGATTATGCCTATACGCAGCTGTCGATCCTGCTGCAAAGAGGACTCCCCTTTACCGTTGCGACGGCTCGCACAATGTACTCTGTCTTGCCGATTCTCCGAGGATTGCCGCTGCAGTATCCAATGATTCTGCAAAACGGCGCTGTCTTATATGATCCCGTGGAACAACGAATCTGCCATGCCGCCGTGATCAGACCGGATGCCTGCTGCGCTGTGTTCGCCGCAATGGAACAGGCAAATGCCAACGGCTTTGTCTACTGTATGGAAGATGGTTTGCTGCGCTGCTGCTATACTCAGCTGACCAATCCTGCCATGGAACGCTTTTACAAAGAACGACGGGATCGCTATGAAAAACCTTTTCGACAGGTGGAAACACTGTCTGTGCTTTCCTCTGCCGAGGTGGTGTATCTTTCCATAACCGATACCGAAATCCGGCTGCGTCCTTTGGCAGAAGCCTTAAAGACTGTCAGCGGAATCGCTGTGACCTTCTATCGGGATGTGTATGAAACGGATCGATGGTATCTGGAGCTCTCAGCCGATACCGCTACCAAATATCACGGTGCGATGCTGCTGCGTCAGCAGCTTGGCTGCCGTCATATTACCGGCTTTGGGGATAATGATAACGATTTGCCCCTGATGCAGGCTTGCGATTTGAGAATCGCTGTAGCCAATGCAACACCTGCTCTGCGTGCTGCTGCCCATCGAATGATCGGCAGCAATACCGAAGATGCAGTGATACAATATTTACAGCAACAATTCCCTTGCAAATCCACTTGAATTTTCAAACAAAGGAGAAAAAACATGAAAAAGCTCATGCTTGGCAACGAAGCATTCGCCAGAGGCTTGTTTGAAGCCGGCTGCCGATTTGCTTCCAGCTATCCGGGTACACCTTCTACCGAAATTACCGAAGAAGTTGCCAAATTCAACGAAGTCTATGCCGAATGGGCGCCCAATGAAAAGGTTGCTCTGGAGGCCGCTCTGGGTGCTTCTCTGGCAGGCGCAAGAAGCTTTGCCGCTATGAAGCACGTTGGTCTGAATGTGGCTGCCGATCCGCTGTATACCGCGGCTTACACCGGTGTCAACGGCGGTCTGGTCATTGCGGTTGCCGATGATCCGGGAATGCATTCCTCTCAGAACGAACAGGACAGCCGCCATCACGCCATAGCCTCCAAGGTGCCTATGCTGGAGCCTGCCGACTCTCAGGAATGCAAGGACTTTGCTGCACTGGCTTTCAGCCTCTCTGAGGAATTCGATACCCCTGTCATTGTGCGCACCTCTACCCGTGTGGCACACTCCCAAAGCGCTGTGGAGCTTTGCGAGCGTCAGGAACAGCCTCTGCGTCCCTATGTGAAGAATCCTGCCAAATATGTCATGATGCCTTCCAACGCAAAGGGCCGCCATGTGGTGGTGGAAGAACGCAATGAAAAGCTCATTGCCTATGCGGAAACCGCTGCCATCAACCGTATGGAGGATTATGGTGCCGAGATCGGTGTGATCACCTGCGGCGCTGCCTATCAATATGCAAAGGATGCGCTGGGAGATCAGGCGAATTATTTGAAAATCGGCATGACCAATCCGCTGCCTAAGCAGCTGTTTGTCGATTTCGCCGCAAAATGCAAAACATTGTACATCATTGAAGAACTGGACGGCATTCTGGAAGCACACTGCAAGGCTTTGGGTATCGCTTGCAAGGGCAAGGAAATCTTTGGCTGTATCGGTGAGCTGAATCAGGCCATTATCGCAGAAAAACTGTTGGGCAGAACCCTGACTGCCACCCCCTATCCCGAACAATTGCCGGTACGTCCTCCTGTCATGTGCGCCGGATGTCCTCACCGTGGTGTGTTTTATCTGCTGGCAAAGCACAAGATTACCGTTTCCGGTGATATCGGCTGCTATACCTTGGGTGCTGCTGCTCCTCTTGCCGCAATGGACTGGACCATTTGTATGGGTGCTTCTGTTTCCGCACTCCATGGCTACAACAAAGTATTGGGTGCCGATTCCGAGCAGAAATCCGTTGCTGTCATCGGTGATTCCACCTTCATGCACAGCGGCATTACCGGTCTTGTGAACATCAGCTATAACGCATCCAACACCACTGTGATCATTCTGGATAACTCCATTACCGGCATGACCGGTCATCAGCAGAATCCTACCACCGGCAAAAACCTCAAGGGCGATCCCGCTGCAAAGGTTTGTCTGGAGGATCTGTGCCGTGCCGTGGGCATTCGACGTGTCCGTGTGGCAGACCCCTACCATCTGGCAGAGATGGAACAGGCAATTACCGAAGAACTGGCTGTCAATGAGCCTTCTGTGATCATCAGTCGTCGTCCCTGTGCACTGCTCAAGCATGTGAAGCACAATGCACCTCTTGCCATTGATGCCGAAAAATGCAGAAGCTGTAAGATGTGCCTGAAGCTGGGCTGTCCTGCCATCTCTATGAAGAACGGCAAGGCTTGTATTGATCATACCCAGTGCGTTGGCTGCGGTATCTGCAAGGAGCTGTGCAAGTTCGATGCCATCGGGCAGTGATGCAGCGGGATACCACTGCAATTCACATTCACCCAAAGGCGCATTTATCCATAGTGGAAGATCAATCGTAAAGTCTGAAATCCGATAAGGAGTTAATATCATGGAAACAAAATCAATTATGATCGTCGGTGTGGGCGGACAGGGCTCTTTGCTTGCCAGCCGTATTCTGGGCAATGTGCTGCTGCAGCAGGGCTATGAAGTCAAGCTCAGCGAAGTGCATGGTATGTCTCAGCGCGGCGGTTCCGTTGTGACATATGTGAAATACGGCGATGCTGTGCACTCTCCCACCATCGAAAAAGGTGAGGCAGATATCATCATCTCCTTTGAGCTGCTGGAGGCTGCTCGCTGGGCCGGCTGCTTAAAGCCGGGCGGCAGCATTGTAACCTCTACCCAAACACTGGATCCGATGCCTGTGATTACCGGTGCGGCAAGCTATCCCCAGGAAATCGTTGCAAAGCTCAAGGGCATGCAGCTGGATGTCACCGCTGTGGATGCACTGGCTCTTGCTGAGCAGGCAGGCAGCGCTAAGGCTTCTAATGTGGTGCTGATGGGCGTGGTATCCAAAAAAATGGAGATCGATGAGACGGTGTGGCAGAAGGCTCTGGAGCAATGTGTGCCTTCCAAATTCCTCGACATGAACAAAACTGCTTTTGCATTGGGTCGTGCTGTCCTTTAATTTGAAATGCGAACATCGCAAACCATACTGCGATATCTCTGAAATAAAACATGAAAGGATCATTCTGAATGGAACGCTATTGGAACCAAGAAATCGAATGCATGTCCCGTGAGGACATGAAAAAGCTGCAGGATGAACGTCTTGCGGCACAGGTGAAGCATGTGTATGAAAACGTGCCCTATTACCGTGATCTGATGGACAAGAAGGGTGTGACCCCCGATGACATCCGTTCCACTGACGATCTGCACAAGCTGCCCTTCCTCACCAAAGCCGATCTGCGGGATGCTTACCCCTATGGTCTGCTGGCAAAGCCTCTCTCCGAGTGTGTGCGGATTCAATCCACCAGCGGTACCACCGGCAAGCGTGTTGTTGCATTCTATACCCAGCATGATATTGATCTGTGGGAAGATTGCTGCGCAAGAGCCATCACAGCAGTGGGCGGCACCGAAGAGGATGTTTGTCAGGTTTGCTATGGCTATGGCCTGTTCACAGGCGGTCCCGGTCTGAATGGCGGCTCCCATAAGGTCGGCTGTCTGACACTGCCGATGTCCTCCGGCAACACCGAACGACAGATCCAGTTTATGCGTGATCTGGGTTCTACGATCCTCTGCTGCACACCCTCCTATGCGGCATATATCGGAGAAACGCTCCATGAAATGGGATTCACTCCCGATGATATCAAGCTGAAGGCAGGCATCTTCGGTGCCGAACCTTGGACAGAAGAAATGCGCCGTGAAATCGAGAAATCTCTCGGTCTCAAGGCATATGATATCTATGGTCTGACCGAAACCAGCGGTCCCGGCGTTGCCTTTGAATGCAGCGCACAAAATGGTATGCATATTAACGAGGACCACTTCTTCGCAGAAATCATTGATCCCGAAACCGGCGAGGTGCTCCCGGAAGGCTCCAAGGGTGAATTGGTATTCACAAGTCTCACCAAGGAAGCGTTCCCTCTGCTTCGTTACAGAACCCGTGATATCTGTGTGCTGACCAGAGAAGCCTGCTCCTGCGGCAGAACGCTGATCAAAATGTGCAAGCCCATGGGCAGAAGCGATGATATGCTGATCATCCGCGGTGTCAATGTATTCCCCTCTCAGATCGAGACCGTTCTCATTGAGCAGGGATATTCCCCCAACTATCGGATCGAAGTGGATCGGATGAACAATACCGATACCCTTGATGTGTTCGTTGAGCTGACGCCTGAGCAGTTCTCCGATACCGTGAAGGATCTTCAGTCCAAGGAAAGAGAGCTTGCCGGTGCCATGAAAACCATGCTCGGTATCAATCCCAAGATTCATCTCGTATCTCCCAAAAGCATTGCCAGAAGCGAAGGCAAGGCAGTGCGTGTGGTAGATAAGAGAAAGCTCCACTGATCCGATCGTTCCATTTCAAGTGATAAAGGAGGCTTTTGTTATGAATACCATTCAACAGATTTCTGTATTTGTCGAGAATAAGCAAGGCAGTCTGACGGCTGTTACCACTGCTCTGTATGAGAATCAGATTGATATGCGTGCGCTCAATCTCGCAGACACCTCCGATTTCGGCATTTTGCGTCTGATCGTCAATAAGCCCGAGGAGGCCTGCAAGGTCATTCAGAATGCCGGCTATATCGTCAGCATGACTCCCGTTGTGGGTGCAAAGGTCGATGATACGCCCGGCGGTCTGGCAAAAGCAATGTGTGCCATCGTGGATGCCGGACTGAACATCGAATATATGTATGCGTTCGTCAATCGTGAGCCCAATTGCGCCAATGTCATCTTCCGTACCGACGATAACGAGCGCTGTATCACCGCTTTGCAGAATGCCGGTGTGACCGTGGTGCCCGATTCCGAAATCTATACGTAATCTGTCACCCCGGTGCCGCTTTTGTGCAATATGCTGTACTTTTTTCTGCACTTTACACAATAATCACCAAATGCGTCGCTTTCCTCTTGACATTTTTGGAGAATCGTGTATAATAAGAGTATGGTTTTTTTCTGCTGTGAACGGCTTGGACGCACAGCTTCTTAAACGGTGCAGGCATTTCGCCCCATTCGTTTTTATTACATAATCTGGAGACGGTTTTGCTGCAGAGGATCTTCTTGTCATTGGACAAACAAACATTGCTGCCGCAGGTTTCCTTATCATTGATTAGGAGTGTGTTTCATGGGACTGTTTGATCGCATGACCGATATCGGCAAGGGTGCTTCCGAAAAGGTCGCAAATATTTCTGAGGTCAATAACCTCAAGCGCAAGATTCTTTATGAAGAGGAGCGTATTGTGGAAATTTTTGCCGATCTTGGCAAAAAGTATTACAAAAATCCCGATGAGGATCCTGCTGTGTTCCGTGCGCTGTGCGATGATATTGACGCTCGCCGCCGCCGTATCAAAAAGATGAAGTTTGAGCTGAACACGCTGCGCGGCTATAAAATGTGCCCCAAGTGTGATGCCGAAAATACGGAAAAGAACATCTTCTGCGGTGTTTGCGGTGCCAGACTGCCCGATCCCGAGGATGAGGATTTCACCTCTCTGGAAGAAAACGATTACTATACCGAAAGCAGCAATCAGTTCTTCAATGCTGACAGCACCGGTAATATCGGTCTGTAATTGTATCTGCTTACGATCTGCAACGGTCAGGTCTTCCCTTTACGGAAGGCTTGACCGTTTTTTCTTTTTTCTGCGTCATATCTTGTCCTTGTGGGGCATAGGATAAAACAGCTCATTACGAAAGGCGGCTGTTCCTATGAATCAGACAAGCAGTTTCAGCAAGGCTGTTCCTTATTTCCCTGTGCCGTTGCGCAGCGCTTTGGAGATGCTCTCTCCGCGGGACATCCCCAAGGTGCAGGAAATCAGGCTGCGTGCTCAGCGCTCAATGCGTATCGTTCTTGGCGGCACAGAACGTGTGTTAACCTCTGTGGGCACGCTCTCCGATCGCCCCGATGCAGGCATTACGGTGACCCGTGTTCTGCTGGATGCCATGTTCAAAAATATCTGCGAGCATTCCGTGCACAGCTATCAGCGGGAATTGCGCCAAGGCTATATTACCATAGCAGGCGGAAATCGTGTCGGATTATGCGCTTCGGCAGTGATGCAGCAAGACGAAATCGAAACCATTCGCTATATCAGCGGAATGAATATCCGGATTGCGTCTCAGATGGAAGGCTGCGCTGAGGAGCTGTATCGGCGTGTGTGTTCCCAAAAACCCTGCGGTATCCTGCTGGCAGGACCGCCCGCAAGCGGAAAAACAACGATGCTGCGAGATCTGTGCCGGATTCTGGGCGGATTGTATCGCATCAGTGTGGTGGATGAACGCAGCGAGCTTTCAGCGATGCAGCATGGCGTATCACAATTCCATCTGGGAGAAATGACCGATGTGTTTGATGGCTATCCAAAGGCAGTGGGCATCCAGATGGCAGTGCGGGTCATGTCTCCGCAGATCATGGTCTGCGATGAGATCGGCGATCTGGCGGAAACCGATGCCATGCTGCAGGCGCTTCATACCGGTGTGCGGCTGATCGCCTCTGCCCATGCCGGCAGTATGCAGGAGCTCAGCGCAAGACCGCAAATCCGCCGCTTGATCGAAGCAGGTGCCTTTCAATATGCCGTTTTATTGGGCAGCGGCAGTCAATGCGGTCAGATCCTTGCGGTCAGACGCTTTCTTCAGGATCTATGAAGCTGTTCGGACTCCTGCTGCTGCTGATCGCTGCGGTATCATGCGGATGCCATGCGGCAGATGGTCTGCGCAAACGTGTCATCCGTCTGCAGCAGCTTCGCAGAATGCTCAATGCCATTACCATACATCTGCGCTATACGCTGCCTACCGTTCAGGATCTGCTGAAGCTGCTTTCAGAAGATCCCGATTATACCGCTTTGCCTTTTTTGTATCAAGCCGCTGCGGATCCTTCCGATTTCCCTGCCGCATGGCAAAAAGCCATCTCGGAAAGCCATGGTCTTTCCCACGAGGAAGTGACGCTGCTGCATCGTCTTGGCCATACGCTGGGTACCACCGATCTGGAAGGGCAGCTTTCTGCTCTGGCACTCTGCGATCAACAGCTTGCGGCATTGCAGCAGAAGGCTGCGGCACATGCGGATTCCCATGGCACACTCTATCGCACCATGGGTGTCCTCACAGGATTGTTTCTCGTAATCCTGCTGTTCTAGTTTTCCTATCAAGGAGCTTCCCGTTATGGAAATAGATCTGATTTTCAAGGTCGCCGGAATCGGTATCATTGTGGCGATTCTGAATCTGGTGCTCAAGCGCGCCGAGCGTGAGGAACAGGCAATGCTCACGACACTGGCCGGTCTCATCGTTGTATTGATGCTCATCATCGGAGAAATCGAAACCTTGTTTGAAACAGTCAAAACGGTATTCGGCTTATGGTAACAGCATTGCAAATCGCAGGACTCTGCATCATTGCGGTATTGTTTACCAAGCTCCTGCGGCAGCATGCACCGGAGCACGGCGTTTTGTTATCTCTGCTGCTTGCCTGCGGCGTTATGACCTGTGCCATGCTTTCTCTTTCACCGCTGCTGGTGCAGTTGGACAGGCTGCTGTCTGCCGGCGGATTGTCAAGTGATCAGATTGCCGTGCTCAGTAAAGCCATCGGCATCAGCTGCATCACACAGCTCGCTGCGGATGTGTGCAAGGATGCCGGTGAATCTGCTTTGGCAACTGCTGTAATGCTCACAGGAAAAGCCGCTTTGCTGCTGTTGGCGCTGCCCTCTGCGCAGATGCTGCTGGCTTTATTCCAGGAGGTGCTTTCATGCGTACCGGTTCTCTCCTGATCCTGATTCTGCTGCTGTTTGTGTTCCGGCAGCAAGAACCCGTATCTGCACAGGAGCTTACGGATCCGCTTGCCTATCTTGCAGATGCTGCCGGTTCTGAGGCTTTGCAGCTCCCCGATGATGCACAGACAATGCTGGATACCTATGGCATCTCCGCAGAAGATCCCACCTCTTTGCTTTCCCTTTCCCCTGCCGATTGCTTCCATGCCATCGGTGATATGATTCTGGAAGCGGCTGTCACACCGCTGAAGCTGCTTGGAGTGCTGCTGACACTGACCATGGTTTGTGCAGGTCTGGGCGGCTTGGGCGACAGCCTTTCCCAGGAAAAAGGAATCCGCCGTCTGTTTGAGATGCTCTGCATTCTGCTGTGCATCGGCACTGCTGCGAAACCTCTGTGCAGCTGTCTGAACGATGCGGCAGCTGCGCTCTCGGAGGGCAATGTGTTTATGATAAGCTTTATTCCGCTGTTTGCCTCCTTTCTGGCAGCAGGCGGTCATGTGGCAACCGGCGCGGGCTATCAGATCTTTCTGTTGTTTCTCACCGAAGGCATTGGTCTGCTGACCGGCAAGCTGCTGTTTCCGCTTTTGCAGATGAGCACTGCGCTGGGCATGGCAGACAGCCTCAATCCAACCATGCGGCTGAATGGATTGGTCAATGGATCCCGAAAAGCGGTGGTTTGGATTCTCGGCACTGTGATGGCTTTGTTTGCCGCACTGCTGTCGATCCGAAGCTTTGTTGCCTCTGCCGCAGACGGCTTATCTGCCAAAACCGCCAAGCTGCTCAGTGCGGGATTGATTCCTGTGGTTGGCAGTGCGGTTTCCGAAGCCTATACCACTGTGCAGGGCAGCATCGGACTGCTCCGAAGCGGTTTCGGTGTGATCGGCATTCTGACGATTGCGTGGCTGCTTCTGCCGCCGTTGATTACGGTGGGCTTATATCGGATCCTGTTTGCTGCAGCCGGTCTGGTGGCTGATCTGAGCGGATCGGATTGTCTGACCAGATTATATCGGAACGCTGAGGCAGTGCTTTCGGCAGTCTTTGCCATTCTGATCAGCTACGGTATGATGATGATTCTATCCACGGCACTGATGCTGCTGCTGCTCAAAGGCACATAATACAAGGAGGACACGCATATGCAAACAATCGAAACTGCTATTCTGGCTGCCTGCAGCATTGCGTTGGGATTATCGCTTGCAGAAGGCATCATCCCCATGGAACGCTTCGGCAAACAAATCCGATGGCTGTTTTCGCTTATGCTGATGATCGGTATGCTGACTCCGCTGCGGACATGGGATGCGGCCGCTTTCCGGGAGAATCTGCAAACCAACAATCCGCAGTCATCCATGGAGGATCTGCAACATGCCGCAGATACTCTGCTGTGCGACAGCATCGAACAACAACTGATTGCCACACTCAACCAAAAGCTTTCCGAGCATAAGGCACCCTGCACCGTGCAGGCGCTGGATGTGCATATTCAAGAGGATGGCAGCATAGTTATCTATGAGGCTGCAATCAGCGGAAATATCCTCACGGGCAGCGTATATTTGCATGAATGGCTTGGCGCGGATCTGAACATCACCGCATGGGAGGAGGAATGAATATGGACCTGCAAGCAATTCGCATGCGATGGCGTTCCTATTACAAAAAACATGGGGTTTCTCTGCTGGTGGGAGTCGGTCTTTTGGGGATCGGCTGCATTGCCCTTTCCGATTGGCTGCCCGCTTCCCATGCATCACAAGCCCCATCTGCACAGACAGAAGCATCCGCTCTTGAGCAGGATTATGCTCTGCTGCTGGAACAGCGTCTTGGCAATCTGTTAATGCAGCTGGAAGGCGTAGGTCATGTACAGGTCATGGTGACCGTCAGCAGCACCGCTGCACAAATCTATGCAGAGGAAATCAAGGCTTCGGAAAATGATCGCGGATCCCAATCGGAACAGCATCCGGTGATTACCAGAAAAAACGGCGATGAGGCGCCGCTGATTGAAAAAACCGAATATCCTGTTGTACAAGGTGTGATCGTGCTTTGCAGCGGCGGACATCGTGCTGCAATCAAAGAACAGGTTATCAAAGCAGTTTCTACCGTATTGAATATCCCTGCAGCCGATATCTATGTCGGCAAATATGATCCCAATTATCAATCGCCCTAAGCGGCAGAATGGAGCGTTTTTATGAAAAAACCTGCAATCATCATCGGAAAAAAACAGATTGTGTTCAGTTGTTTGTCTCTGGTGCTGGGAGTTGCTGTCTATCTGAACTATGTGCTCGCCGGCGAACATGGTCTGATCCCCGGCGGATCTGCCAATCTGAAGGACAACAGCAGCCAGAATACCGCTGCCGATCAAGGCGGATACGGTGCTGCCGAGCTGGTAAACGGTAATACGGAATCCGATTATTTCGCACAGGCAAGACTCGAAAAACAGACAAGCCGTGATACAGCAGTGGAAACTCTCCAAAGCATCATCGGCGGCGGAGATCTCAGCAAAGAGGAAATGGTCACCAATGCACTGGATGCTGTTACGCTTTCCCAGCTCATTGAAAGCGAAAGTGTCATTGAAAGTCTGATTCTTGCACAGGGCTTCAGCGATTGTGTGGTCTATCTGGATGGCACCTCGGCTAAGGTCGTGGTGGAAAGCAACGGACTCAATGCCTCGGAAGCGGCTGCCATCAAGGATATTATCCTCAGTGAAGCGGAAGTGCCTGCCGAAGGCATCCGTATTTTTGAAGTTGCTTCCGGTCAGCCCGCCGATGAAACCGCACCATAAGAAAAATCTTTTTGATTGCTCCGATTTTTTTGAAAAAAAGGTTGTGTTATCGAAAAAAATTTGCTATAATAATTATGTATGAATATTAGGACGGATCAACGGGCATCCAAGCGTATCGTTTTTGTACCGCTGCCCGTTGCTGCGTCTTTTGTGTCCTGCATTGTCAGCACAATAGAATGGAGGTTTTTTTATGAGCAATCAGTATCCGAAAAAAGCATCAACCGCAGGTTCTGTGAAGATTTCCGAGAATGTGATCCGCTCAATTACACGGATCGCTGTCATGGAGGTCGAGGGCGTTGAGCGTCTGCCGGAACAAAAATGCAATCTGTTTTGCTGCAGCAGCCCTGTTTCCATTCGTATTGCAGGCGATATGGCTGAAATCACAGTGCATATCATCCTCAGCAGCGGCTTCCGTCTGCCTCGTGTGGCAGAACAGGTGCAGTGCAATGTCAAGGAAAATGTGCAGAACATGACCGGCGTGATCGTTTCAAAGGTTCATGTGATTGCTGATGGCATCTGCTTTGCCTGCTGATCCCGGGAAAGGAACAGACTATGCATCAAGTAACAAGACGTGAAATCAGAGACAGCGCATTTAAGCTGCTGTTTGAAAAGCTCCTGCGGGAGGATCCTATCGAAATACTCTATGAAATCGCTGAGGAAATCGAGGATTTCATTGTAAACGATGATGTGAAGGCACTGGTAAACGGTACGCTGGCTCATGCCGATGAGCTGGATGCTATTATCGGCAAATACAGCAAATCCCGTGAAATCAACCGAATCCCCGCCATCAATCGTACCATTCTGCGTATTGCTTTGTATGAAATCCTCTACGATGACGGTACGCCGATCAATGCTGCCATCAATGAAGCGGTCGTTCTCGCCAAGGAATACACCTATCAGGTGGATGTCAGCTTCATCAACGGTCTGCTGGGCGCTTATGCCAAGGAGTATGCTGCCGAGCATCCCACAGAAGCGCTATGAACTATCTTGGATTGGATACCAGCAATTATACGACCTCCTGCGCATGGCTCGATGCAGAGCAAAACAGCATTCTGCAAAAAAAGAAGCTGCTGCCTGTTCCGGAAGGACAAGCCGGTCTGCGGCAAAGCGATGCGGTGTTTCATCATACAAAGCAGCTTCCCGATTTGCTGGAGGCGTTATTCGCAGAATGCGGCGGACACAATCCCGATGCCATTGGCGTTTCAACGGCGCCCCGTTCCATGGAAGGCTCCTATATGCCCTGCTTTCTGACCGGTCATGGTACGGCACGTGCACTGGCCGCTGCAACCGGCTGCAAGCTCTATGAAACCTCGCATCAGATGGGGCATATTCTGGCTGCACTGTATTCGGCCGATCGGCTGGCTTGGCTGTCGCCTATCCGCAAGCCTTTTTTGGCATTCCATGTCAGCGGCGGTACCACCGATTGCGTTCTGTGCAAGCCCCATCCGCAGGAATGCCTGCAGATTACACCGGTTTCGGCTTCGCTGGATCTGAAAGCAGGACAGGCTGTCGATCGTGTGGGACAGATGCTGGGACTCTCTTTCCCGGCAGGCCCTGCACTGGAAACGCTGGCTCTGGACAGCAGCAGTACCAAGCATGCTGTGGTCAAGCTCAAGGATGGCTGCTGCTCTCTCTCGGGATTGGAAAACCAATGCCGCACGATGCTCCAAAAAGGGAATCCTCCCTGTGACATCGCCAAATATTGTCTGAATACCATCGCCGCAGTCCTGCTCGAAATGACAAAGGCTGCGGTTGCACAATATCCGGATGCTTCTGTGCTCTATGCCGGAGGCGTCATGTCCAACAAGCACATCCGGCAGATTCTGCAGACTCTGCCAATGGAAACTGCGTTTGCACAACCGGCATTCTCCGCCGATAATGCCGCAGGCGTTGCGCTGTATGCTGCTCTGCGCCACAGAGGTGAATCCATATGCCTGTATTGACTGTCAGTCAGCTCAACCATTATGTCTCTCTGCGTTTTGCAGAGGATCCGGCTCTGAGAATGGTTCTGCTGCGTGGAGAAATCGCTAATTTTACGCAAAATTTCCGTTCGGGACACTGCTATTTTTCCTTGCGGGATGAAGAAGCCTCTGTCCGGGCAGTGATGTTTCGCTCCCATGCAGCAAGACTCCAGTTTGCACCGCAAAACGGAATGGTCGTGCTGCTTCAAGGCGCAGTGACTGTCTATGAACGGGATGGTGTCTATCAGCTGAATGTCACCGATATGCAGCCCGATGGCGTCGGTGCACAGGCGCTTGCTTTGCAGCAGCGCCGTGAAAAACTCAGAAAGCTTGGGTATTTTGATCCCGAACACAAAAGACAGCTGCCCTCTATGCCGAAAAAAATCGGTATTGTTACCTCTCGCAGCGGTGCCGCTTTGCAGGATATGCTGCAGATTCTGACCCGCAGATATCCTTTGGGTTCCGTTTGTATTTATCCCGCAACGGTACAGGGCGAACAAGCGCCCCGCTCCATTGCCGAGGCACTGACCATCGCCGGCAATGATGGCTGCGATGTCATTTTAATGGGCCGAGGCGGCGGTTCTTCCGAGGATCTTGCGGCGTTCCAATCCGAAGAAGTCGCCCATGCGGTCTATCACGCCAAGGCTCCTGTGGTCAGCGCAGTAGGCCATGAAACCGATCACTGCATTGCAGATGAAATTGCCGATCTGCGTGCACCGACTCCCTCGGCGGCTGCAGAGCTCGCTGTGCCGGATATCCGTGCGCTGATGCAGCTTTGTGAGCAGCGTATGACCGCTCTGAACAGCGCGTTTCTCTCCCTTTGCAGCAGCAAGGAGGCCGCTTTGGAGCGCTTGAAAAATCGCTTGGAATTGCAGGCGGTGGATCGGCAGGTTGTATTGCAGGAAGAACGATTCTCCAAGCTGATGCTCCGTTTCCGAAATGCCATGGAGCAGAGGCTTGCACAATATCATCAGCAATGGATTCATGTCACCGATCGGCTGGAGGCAGTCAGTCCCGTTGCAATTCTCAGACGAGGCTATGCACTGGTCTATCGGGAGGACACTTTGGTCCGTTCTGCGGATATGCTGCAGATCGGTGATACTTTGACCATTCAATTGGCTGACGGCCGCTGCAAGGCTGCTGTGACGGAATCTCTGCCCGATGCGTAAGGAGGAAATCCGATTATGAAATTTGAAAAGGGAATGCAGCAGCTCTCGGAGATCACCGCAAAGCTGGAAGCAGGCGGTCTCTCTCTGGAAGAAGCTGTGGCGCTCTATGGCGAAGGCGCAAAACTTGCCGCTCAATGCCGCAAGGAGCTCGAACAAGCCAAGCTTTCGGTCACTGAATATCAAAACGCAATGAAATCAAAGGAGGCGCTGTCCGATGACGCAAACCATCTTTCGGACACAAATGCAGAATAATATTGCTCTGATTGAGCAAACCATCGATAGAATGCTGCCGCAGACCAACGATGCTCCCCAGCAAACCCTGCTGGATGCCATGCGGTATTCTCTTTCCGCCGGCGGCAAACGAATCCGCCCTACGCTGGCACTGGAGTTTTGCAGACTCTGCGGCGGATCCGATCAGCAGGTGCTTCCCGCTGCCTGCGCACTGGAGCTGCTCCACACTGCCACCCTCATCCATGACGATATGCCCGAAATGGATAACGATGCCCTTCGTCGAGGCAAGCCATCCTGCCACGTGGCATTTGATCCTGCAACCGCTTTGCTGGCAGGCGATACCTTATTTGCACTCCCCTTTGAATGGATCGCTGCGGCAGAGGGCGTTGCCGATGCACATAAGGTAGCACTCTCGCTGGAGCTTGCAAAGGCAACCGGATTCTATGGCGCCTGCGGCGGTCAGCAGATGGATCTGCAGAATGAATCCCGCCAGGATGTCACGCTGGAAGAACTCAAACAAATGTATGCCTATAAAACCGGCGCACTGATCATTGCCGCTTGCCGTATGGGCTGCATCGCTGCCGGCGCAGATAACAATATGCTGGAGCTGGCAACACAATATGCCGCAAGATTGGGTCTTGCCTTCCAGATCGTTGACGATATTCTGGATGTTACCAGCACCGAAGAACTGCTCGGAAAACCCATTGGCAGTGATCTGGAGCAAAACAAAAATACCTTTGTCTCGCTGTATGGACTGGAACAGGCACAGCAGGAGGCAAAGCTGCTCACCGATGAAGCGCTGGCTCTGCTGCAGCAACTGCCCGGTTCCGATTTCCTGACGGAATTAACAAAGCTGCTTTTGTCCCGTAAATCTTAAAAGAAACTGCCCATTCGGCAGGGAGATTGAAATTCGCATGAGTATTGAACGTCAACTGAAAATGACAGAGCCTGTATCTCTGCATACCTTGCAGCTCCCGGCACAGCTCAAGGAGCTCAATCCTGCACAATGTACAGCACTCTGTTCCGAGATCAGAGAGCTTCTGATCCAAACGGTTACCCAAACAGGCGGACATCTCGCATCCAATCTGGGTGTGGTGGAGCTGACCCTGGCACTGCATCGCAATTTTCAGTCGCCGGATGATCGGATCGTCTGGGATGTAGGTCACCAGACCTATGTCCATAAGCTGCTCACCGGCAGATTGGATCGGTTTTCCACACTGCGTCAGGAGAATGGTATTGCCGGCTTTCCCAAGCCAGCGGAATCGCCTCATGACAGCTTTGTCACCGGTTACAGCGGTACGGCTGTCTCCGCAGCCTGCGGTATGGCAGATGCCATGCGCATCAGCGGCAGTCCCCATTATGCCGTTGCCGTGGTGGGAGATGGTGCCGCAACCGGCGGTATGTTCTATGAGGGTCTCAATAACGGCGGAAAATCCCGCAATAATCTTATCGTGATTCTCAATGACAACAACTGTGCTATCTCCAAAAACGTAGGCGCTGTCGCAAAGTATCTTTCCAGCATCCGCAATAAAACGGAATATGTCCGTACCAAATGGGCTGTGGAACGTGCTCTGGGACATACGCCTGTGATCGGAAAGCCCATTGCCGGTGTGCTGAAAAATACCAAAGATACCATCCGCAAGAATGTGATCAAAAATGCTACCATGTTCGATCAAATGGGATTTGTCTATCTCGGTCCTGTGGATGGACATGATATCGAAGCGCTGGATGAAGTGCTGGAGGTTGCCAAAAGCTATCATCGGCCGGTGCTGGTGCATATCAACACCATAAAAGGCAAGGGCTATGCTCCCGCAGAACAGAATCCCGGTGAATATCACGGCATTCCGAAAATTGATCTGATGTCCAAGCATCCGGAGGTTTCTGCCGATGAATGCTACTCTACGGTATTCGGACAGGAACTGGCAAAGCTTGCTGCCAAGGACAAGCGGATCTGTGCCGTAACCGCTGCCATGAAATATGGTACCGGTTTGCAGTTCTTCTCCGCCATGCATCGGGATCGCTTCTTCGATGTGGGCATTGCCGAAGAACATGCCGTAACCTTCTGTGCCGGTCTTGCTTCCATGGGCATGACGCCTGTTTTTGCTGTGTATTCCACGTTTTTGCAGCGTGCCTACGATCAGCTGCTCCATGATATTGCCATTGCCGGTTATCATGTGGTGCTGGGGATTGATCGTGCCGGCATCGTCGGTGAGGACGGTGAAACCCATCAGGGTATCTTCGATATCGCTATGCTTACAACCATCCCCAAGATCAAAATCTATTCTCCCGCAACCTATGAGGAGCTGCGCCTTTGTATGCATCAGGCGCTGTATCAGGATCATGGATTGGTTTGCGTCCGTTATCCCCGTGGTGCGGATCATGTACAATTTGAACGCAAATATGTCAACACCACCTATGTGCATCTGCCCGCAGACAATATTCTGCTGATCACCTATGGCAGACTGACTTCGGCGGTGTATGAAGCAAGAGCTGCTCTTAAAACACAACAGATTTCCTGTGGCATGCTCAAGCTCAACACAGTGTTCCCCATCCCCGAAGAGGCAGTGAAAATCGCAATGCAGTATCAGCACGTAGTCTTTTTGGAAGAAGGCTATGCAGAAGGCGGTATTGCTGAGAAATTCGCTGCACTCCTCCTGGAAAAAGAGTTTCAGGGATCCTATCATTGCCGTGCGATCCATGATTTTGTACGTCATGCACCGGTGCCTCGCTGTCTCGATTTCATCGGTCTTTCCGCCGAAGAAATCACGGCTTTTGTTACGGAGGTCATCCATGACAATGCGCTTTGATCTGGCATTGGTCACACGTGGTCTGTGCGATACCCGCTCACGGGCGAAAATGTGTATCTGCGAAGGTCACGCAGCCATCAACGGCATCGTCTGCACAAAGCCTGCTCAGCCCATTGCAGAATCGGATGTGCTGGAGATCACAGAGGCTCTGCCCTTTGTAGGCAGAGGCGGTCTGAAGCTTGCCCATGCGCTCACGCAGTTCAAGATTTCTCCCAAAGGTCTGCAATGCCTCGATATCGGTGCTTCCACAGGCGGCTTTACCGATTGTATGCTGCAAAACGGTGCAGCCCATGTTTTGGCTGTGGATGTGGGACATGATCAGTTGGCAGAGGTGCTGCGCCGTGATCCTCGTGTTACCGTGATGGAAGGTACGGATATCCGCAGCCTTGCTCCCGATTCCAAAGGATTGCCTGCCGCATTTGCAAGCTGTGATGTCTCTTTCATTTCCCTGACCTATATTCTGCCCTTGCTGCCGCCCCTGCTGACAAGCGGTGCTATGGCAGTCTTGCTGGTCAAGCCCCAGTTTGAAGCAGGACGCAAAGCCATCGGGAAAAACGGCATCGTGCGTGACAGCAAGGTGCACGCACAGGTATTGCGGAATATTCGGGATGCTGCTGTGCAGGTCGGTCTGATTCCCATTGCCGATTGTCCCTCGCCCATTGCCGGCGGCAGCGGAAATACCGAATTTCTCTTGCTGCTGCAAAAACCGTAGCGCCAATCGTTCGGGTTTGCTCCAAGCGCTATCTCATACGAAGAAGGATGGTCAATGCTATGAACATTGCGATTTGGCCGAATCTCAAAAAGAAAAATGCCTTTCAGACGGCAATTCTGGTGTGCCAGCTGCTGATGAAGCATCAGGCTGTGCTGTGGATGGAGGATTGCTATCAGAATCAGTTTTCCGAACTGCCATCCATCCATTATCTCCCGCGGGAACAGCTCATGGAGCATGTGGATTTCGCCGTCGCCATCGGCGGTGACGGTACCATTCTGCGCTGTGCCGGTGCGATTCTCGGAAAAAATGCAAAGCTTGTGGGCATCAATACCGGCAGACTCGGCTATATCGCTGCGCTGGAAGCCAATGAGCTTTCCCTGCTCGAACAGCTGTTCACCGGCGATTATTCCGTCAGCCATCGGATGATGCTGCAAACCACCTTCCAAGGCGGCGAATCCGATGGTGTCACTTATCATGCGCTCAACGATGTGTATGCTTCCCGATTAAGCGGGAAAATCTGCGATTTTTCTGTTTTTGTGGATGAACTGCTCATCGGTACATATCGGGCAGACGGCATCATTCTGTCAACTCCCACCGGTTCCAGTGCCTATGCGCTTTCTGCCGGCGGCCCTGTGATGGAACCCTATTTATCGCTGATTGAAATGAATCTGATCTGTCCCCATTCCTTGTATGCAAGACCGATGCTGTTTGCACCGCAGCGCTCCATCCGCGTAACCTATCGGGTCTCTGACCGAGGCGGTCTGGGCGTTCATGTGGATGGACAAAGCAAGGTGACCATCCGTCAGGGACAGTCCTTTTCTGTCACCCGTTCTCCCTACACCATGCCGCTGGTGGATTTCAAGGGCTATGCTTTCTATGATGCCCTCAACGGTAAGCTGATGCAGCCCCTGAAAAGCGTCAGCTCGGATCTGCTGCTGCAAAAGGAGTAATGCATGACCAATAAACGACATGAATGTATCCTGTCTCTGATCCTTCAGCAGGATATTACAACGCAGGAACAATTAAAAGATCTGCTGGCAGCACAAGGATTCTCTGTGACACAGGCTACCATTTCCCGCGATATCCGACAACTGCAGCTGAGAAAAGAACCGGCTCCTTCCGGCGGACACCGCTATTGCCGTCCCACAGCAGGGAATGCACAGCGCATCTTTACCGATATGGTGAAGAAAGTGGACTATGCAGTCAATACCGTTGTGCTGCTCTGCCATGCCGGCACCGCTCAGGCCGCCTGCGCAAAGCTCGATGCGCTGGAGCTGCCCGAAATCGTCGGAACCATCGCCGGAGATGATACCATTTTTGTACTGACCCGCTCCGAACAGCATGCCCGAAAGCTGGTCGCTGACTTACAGTCCCATATCTGGGGGTCGTCATGTTAAAGGAATTATCCATCGAAAATCTGGCGGTGATCCCTGCCGCTGTGATCCCGCTGGAAGGAAAGCTGAATGTGTTTACCGGTGAAACAGGTGCCGGTAAATCTATTCTCATCCACGGAATTCAGGCGGTGCTGGGGCAACGCATCCGTAAGGATATGGTGCGAAGCGGCTGCAAAAAAGCAGTCATCTCTGCACTGTTCTCTCCCATTGCCGAGGATACTGCTGCGATTCTTGCAGAGTATGGCTACGACGCTGAGGATGGCAATCTGCTGCTGAGCCGTGAAATCTCTGCCGATGGCGGCAGTATCGGTCGTGTCAATGGCCGTACTGCACCTGTGACGGTATTGCGTCTGCTGGGCGAAACACTGGTCAATATCCACGGTCAGCACGATAATCAGATTCTCCTGCGCCCCGAACGGCATCTGGAGGTGCTGGATCGCTTCGGAGATGACGATACCCTGCTGCAGGCCTATCGTACAGAATTCCAAGCCCTGCAATCCGTTGCAAGACAGCTCAACCAAATGAAAAAAGAGGAGCTTCATAAGGCAAATCGGCTCAAAGCACTGCGCACTGTCATCGAAGATATCAGCCCATTGGATATCCAGCCCGATGAAGATACCCTGCTGGAACAACAGTTTCTCGCTGCCAGCCGTGCCGAGGAAACCGCCGCACTCACCGAAACCATCCGAAGGATGCTCACGGATGGGGATGAGAATATCTCCGATGCACTGGCTTCTGCCTGCGCTCTGCTGCAGCAGCTCGCTGCCAAATCCGAGGACGCTAAGTCTCTTGCCGATCGGCTGCAGACTGTGAATATCGAACTGCGGGATATTGCCGATGAGCTTTCTGCTTTCGGCGGCGATATGCTTTCTCCCGCTGCCTTTGCTGCCCTTGAAAAACGCCGCAATGCGCTGAATACCCTCATGGTACGCTACCATACCGATGCGGATGGTCTGCGCAGACAACTGGAGGATGCCGCTGCCGAAATCGAACACATCGAACAATCTGCCGATGCCATGGAACAGCTCGCTGCCGAAAAACAACGGCTGCTGCATAGCGTTACGGCACATGCCAAGGCCCTTACGGCACACAGAACAAAACTCGCTGCGCAATTTGCCAATCGTGTGGGCGAAGAACTCGCCAATCTGGATATGCCCAGAGTGCAGCTGGTGGTTTCTCTGACCCAAGGAAAACTGACACCCAATGGGATGGATCATGCGGAGTTTTTGATCTCCGCCAATCCCGGCGAGCCGCCAAAGCCCATTGCACAAATCGCTTCGGGCGGTGAGCTTTCCCGTATGATGCTGGCTCTGAAGGCCGTGATTGCACAGCGGGATGCCATTCCAACCTTGATCTTCGATGAAATTGATACCGGTGTCAGCGGTCGTGCCGCCCAGAAAATCGGTATCAAGCTGCGGGAAATCGCTATGCACCGTCAGGTCATCTGCGTGACCCATTTGGCACAGCTTGCGGTGCAGGCACAGCATCATCTGCTGATCGAAAAGCAAAGTGATGATACTTCGACCCAAACAAAGGTCATACCGCTGGATTCCACCGGACGCATCCGAGAGATTGCCCGTATTATGGGCGGCAGTCATGCCTCGGATCTCTTGCTCCAAACAGCCGAGGAATCGCTGCGGGAAGCGCAAAAACAAGAATTTTTTTCGAATTCTTGAAAAAGTGCTTGACAAATGAGATGAGATGTGATATACTGATAAAGCTGTGATTGTGATCATTATGACGAATCCCGTATTCCAAAGACAGTCGGCATAGCGTATGCTTGGAAGTCCGACCGAGGAGTGCCGGCTGATTTCTACGTGAAAACGAACGAACATCATCCGCCTCTCCATGTATTCGGGAGAGGCTTTTTTATTGCCTCCGGCGTCAGAATCATGTTTCGCAAGCCCAAATTCGGAGGTGAATACAATGCCGAGTGAGAAGATTCTGCAGCAAAAGCAAGCCAAGGTTGAGGCTTTGACCGAACAGCTCAAGAATGCTGTTTCCTGCGTTCTCGTTGACTACAAGGGCATCAGCGTAGCTGATGATACCAAGCTTCGTCGGGAGCTGCGTGAAGCAGGCGTTTCCTATTCTGTTCAGAAGAATACTCTGCTGCGTTTTGCACTGCACAATGTTGGTTATGAGCAGTTCGATGATGTACTGGAAGGTACTACCGCAATTGCAATTTCCGACAACGATCAGACTGCTGCCGCTCGTATTCTGGGCGCATATGCTGAGAAGTCTGACGGTAAGTTCCAGCTCAAGGCAGGTTTCGTAGACGGCGAGGTATACGATGCAGCCGGTGTTACGGCTCTGTCCAAGGTACCTTCCAAGGATGTCCTGCTGGCACAGTTGGTTGGCTCTCTCCAGGGTCCTTACCAGAAGCTGGCCGCAACGCTCCAGGCTCTTGTGGACAAGAACGAAAGCGCTGCTTAATTACTTGTTTCTACCAAATCAATTTTTATTATGTAAAGGAGAATTATCATGGCTTCCGAAAAGACTATGAAGTTTATCGAAGATATCAAGGCTCTCTCCGTTCTGGAGCTGAAAGAGCTGGTTGACGCTATTCAGGAAGAGTTTGGCGTTACTGCTGTTGTTGCTGCTGCAGGTCCTGCTGCAGGCGGCGAGGCTGCTGCTGCTGAAAAGACCGAGTTCGATGTTGTTCTGACTTCCTTCGGTGATGCTAAGATGGGCGTTATCAAGGCTGTTAAGGATGCTCTGGGTCTGGGCCTGAAGGAGGCTAAGGCTGCTGTTGAGGGTGCTCCCTGCACTCTGAAAGAGGCTGTTTCCAAGGCTGATGCTGAGGCTCTGAAGAAGACCCTCGAGGATGCCGGTGCTACCATCGAGCTGAAGTAATCTTACTTTTGCCAAAACCAAAACACGCTGCTTGACCATCAAGCAGCGTGTTTTTTGTTTCTTCTCACAACAGCAGACGCTTCAGCAATACCAGATCTGCTGCATGAATCAGACCATCTCCATTGAGATCTCCGTTTTTCCAAGTATGCAGTACACCGCTTCCTACCAGATAATGCTGCAGCATGACTGCATCTGCTATGGAACAGATTCCATCTCCATCCACATCTCCGGGTATTGCCTGCGATACAGAAAGCGCCTCATGGATCACCGCAAGCAGAGAATACTCCCCTGCCGCATCTTGTGAGATCTCCCAGATCATCATGCCGCCGTATCCTTTGGCAAGCTCTGCTTTTTCCCGCATCGTATCGGCACCGTTGTAGGCAATTCCTTGATAGGTATCCCCCGTAAAATTGGCAGGATCCTTCTCAATCAATGCAGAAAAAGATTCATAGGAATTCCAGTCCAGACTGCCGTTGCTCTGATATCCTCGGCCATAGAAGGGCACGCCCAAAACCAGACGCTCTTTGGCTATCCCTCGCTGTTCATGAAAATATTCCAGCGAGCTCTTGGCAAACTCCATGGATGCATGAGAAACCGGATCGGAATCGTTGTCATATGCCATCACATTTACAAAATCAAACAGCGAAAAGGTTTCTTTCGTGACCTTTACCGCAACCCACTGGGCAGTCGCTGTGGATAATGCATAGCCCCGTTCATCACACAGCGCACGCAAGGATGCAACCCAATCGCCATAGTAATTCCAGATGGCATGATCCGCACTCAGCTCAATGTCAAGATCAATGCCATCCAGCTGATGCTTCTCGCAATATGCCATGATCTTTTCATTGAAGGCAGCCATTTCCTCCGGTGTATCCAGCAGCGGAAGATAACCCTCGCAGCCGCCGAAGCCTCCCAGCGCTGCCATCACTTTGACATCGGAAGCATGTGCCTGTTCCACAATCTGCGCCAGCGCTTCATCCGGTATGTAACAAAATAAATTGCCCTGGGCATCCGGATTGCAAAATGCAAGATCCAGATGCGTCAATGCACCAAAATCTACGTTTTTGTACGCCGAATATGTCCAATCCGGCAGATACCCTACCACACGGGGTCTTTGCTGATCAATGTCTTGTCCCTCGGCAAGCGCCTTCTCTTGCTGCTCCAAAGAAGGCGCAATCGTCTCAGCAGAAACCGGAATGCCAATCGTGATACCGCACAGCAGTGACAGAATCACAGAACATACTTTCATCCCTTTCATAGAATCCTTCCTCCCTTTCATGGCAATGCATGGTAAGATATCCAAACCATAGACCTATTATACCATATTTCCATCGGATTCGTCAATGGATAATGTTGTATTGTGCTAGGAACATAGCACAGTTTGAAATTGACGAAAGAAATGATCCCGATTATAATTAGAATAGCAATCTTTGCGAATGCTGCGGATTGTGGATGCCATACGCCGCTATCCCCTGTCTTTGGCGGATCTGTGCACATCTGCACATGATGCAATCAGTAAGAAAGATGACGCAAAACTGCATTTACTTTTTTCATCGGATACGATATAATGGTATCGGTGAACCATGATCTCCCCAATCTCATGAAAGAAAAGGTGATTTGAAATGATTCGATACGGCAAACGATTCCTTGCTGCCGCAGCAGCACTCGTATTGACCGCCGCCGCCGCACCGATGGATTGGAATGCACAATCTTCCAAGGCTGCCGCCGTTCCGATTATGGAATATCTGGACAGAGGCATTTCCGCAGTCAATACCGGTTCCGGTATGCTGGTCAGCTGGCGCTTCCTCGCCAATGATGCAGATCATACCGTATTCAAGCTCTATCGCGGCGATGAACTCATCTATACCAGCGATGCCAATATGGCAACCTGCTATCTGGATCAGGGCGGCAATGCTTTCTCCATCTATCGTGTGGATACTGTGGTGGACAACACGGTGATCTCGTCCGATACCTGCACGCTCGCCACAAACAGCAACTATTTCAACATTCCCATGGATGTGCCTGCCGGCGGATCGGATTATTCCTATTCTCCTGCCGACTGCTCTACCGGTGATGTGAACGGCGATGGTGTCTATGAAATCTTTGTCAAATGGGATCCTTCCAATGCAAAGGATAATTCTCAGTCCGGCTATACCGGAAATGTGTACATTGATTGCTATACCTTAACCGGTCAGAAGCTCTGGCGAGTGGATCTGGGACGGAATATCCGTGCCGGTGCCCACTATACCCAGTTCCTCGTTGCAGACTTCGACTGCGACGGCAAGGCGGAAATGACCTGTAAAACTGCTGATGGCACAGTGGATGGTGTCGGCAGAGTCATCGGTGATGCTTCCAAGGATTATCGCAACAGCGGCGGCTATATCCTCAGCGGCCCCGAATATTACACCCTCTTTGATGGTGCTACCGGTGCAGCACTCGATACCGTCAACTACGAATATCCGCGCGGAGAAGTCTCGAAATCTACTTGGGGCGATGATTACGGCAACCGCTGTGACCGCTTCCTCGGTGCTGTGATGTATTGCGACGGTGAGCATCCCAGCGCTGTCTCGGTCAGAGGCTACTATACCCGTATGACTGCTGTGGCTTATGATGTCATCAACAAAAAGCTGGTCAAGCGCTGGGGCTATGATACAGGCTATAATGCATCGGCTCCCGGTTACAGCGACGGCAACCATAACTGTATGCCTGCCGATGTGGATGGCGATGGCCGCCAAGAGCTCATTCTGGGCGCTGTTTGTATCGACGACAACGGAAAGGTGCTCTGGTGCAATGAGCTGGGTCACGGCGATGCGATGCATCTGAGCGACTTTTTGCCCAACAGACCCGGTCAGGAGCTGTGGGTTTGCCATGAACATGCTCCCTATGGCGTTTCTTTGATCGATGCCGCAACCGGCAACCGGATCTTCCATTATACCCACTCCAAGGATACCGGACGCTGCGCTGCCGGCAATATCTATGCAGGCAATCCCGGTGCGGAATTCTGGGGCGCACAATCCGGCAGTGTATATAACGGCTCCGGACAGACCATCGGTGATACCCGTCCGGCTATGAACTTCCTCATCTATTGGGATGGCGATCTGGAACGTGAGCTGCTGGATTGGATCAATGTTTCCAAATACAACAATCCCAGCAGTATTACTACGATCTTCACTGCAGATGGCTGTGACTCCAATAACGGCACCAAATCCACCCCCAATCTGACCGCCGATCTGTTCGGTGACTGGCGTGAAGAACTGATTCTGCGTACCAGCGATAACAAATCTCTGCGTGTTTACTGCGCAACCGGTACTACGGAGCACCGTATTACCACGCTGATGCATGATGCACAGTATCGTATGCAGGTGGCTGCTGAACAGACCTCCTATAATCAGCCGCCGCATCCAAGCTTTTATCTTGGCTCTGATGCCTCTCTGCCGGCTCGTCCTGTGATCACCATCAACGGCGAAGGCACTGCTACCACTGCTCCCACCATCTCCGGTGAGCTGATTGACTCGCTGGTCATCAACGATTACGCCAACCGTACCAACTGGCATATCCAGCAGAATCTGGGCGTTGGCAGCAAGATCTTCGGTGACCGTGATTTCACTTATATCTCTGTTCCGGATGCTTTGCTGGGCGCTGAATATGTTCAGCCTGCCTGTGATTCCAAAACCTTTACCGGAATTCAGAGTCAAGGTATTGCTGCCAAGGATCTCATCGTCTATGTGGCATTGGATACACGTCTGTCGCCCATTCCCGATTGGGTCAGCAGCTGGCAGAAAACTTCTATGACCGTTGCTACCAGCAATGATGTCACCATGGCGCTCTATGAAAAGAAATTCAAAGCCGGTGATGCCATTACGCTCGGCTCCAATACCACTGGCTATAATGTCATCAATTATGTGGTCTTTGCAATGGAAGATATCGTGGAAACCACTACAACTACAACGACCACGACCACCACGACGACCACCACAACGACCACTACGACCACCACCACAACCACCGAGCCTCTCACGCCTTCCTTAAAGGGTGATGTCAACTGTGACGGCCTTGTCAAGATTGATGATGTGGTACTGCTCAACCGCTATGTGGGCGAGGATACGACAATCACCATTACTTCACAGGGTATTGTCAACGGCGATTGCGATCTTACCGGTAATCTGAATGCCGAGGACAGTACAATGATCCTCCGCTATCTTGCAAGACTGGACTCACTCTGAGCGTCTGCACGATCGTTTCCCTTGTGCATGAATCCGAAGCCCCCCAATCCATGAACCTTGGATCGGGGGGCTTGTTTTGCTGTCCAATGCCCGATGCAATATGCATCTTTCACAAAACAAAGCTGTTGAAATGATGCACTCCTACAAAATCGCAGTCTGACTGCATCGAATCGGCGCTCCGATTTGTATGCCATATAGAAACGCAAAACCGAAAGGAGTGTGGCATATGAAACAGAAACACAAACATCTCTTGATTGCTGCTCTTGGAATCTGCCTGATTGCCGGCGGTACTGCCTTGGGCATTGCATGGAGTCATCAGCATCCATCGCCGCAGAATACGGATTCTTCCCAAGCAAGCGGCAGCAGCCAAATCCAATCCTCGCCCGAACAGATCAACGGAGACAGCCCCTTGCTCAATGCCAAGCTGACAGGAGAAGCGGATGTACCGGGTCTGCCCTCCAAGATGATCAGAACCGAAAACGGTTTTTACTATTTCGGAAAAACTGCCGATCAGAATGGAAACGGTTTTCTTCGATTCGTTCTCAAATATGCCGACAAGCAAAGCGGCGAATGCGTTGTGGTATGTGCAAAGCCGGAATGCACCCATCTCAATGAATATTGCACCGCACGCAATACGCGGTATCAGGCTGCCGGCGACGAAGCCGTTTACTATGATGGCTATTTGTATCAGATGGTCACCAAATATCCCGCAGATCACGAAACTCCAACAGCCTCGCCCGATGGCATCACCAATGATTATGAGGGCGCTGAGCCGATTCTGATCCGGTATGCGCCCGATGGTACCGCTTTGGAAGAATTGGTTTCCTTTGAAGGAACGCTCAGTGAAACGCTCAAGGATTTCGATGGAACAGGCAGGATTGTGGCACATAAAGGTGCACTTTGGATCTCTGCCAGTTTTACAAAATCACTCTCAACCGTTGATACTTCCGGCTCCTCGTCCACAGACTATTTCAGTCAATATGGCATTTATCATTATGAAATCAGCAGCGGCAAACTGACCTGCGTGCTGAGCACAGAAACGCTTTTGAAAAATACGAGCTTTGCCCCCTTTACCCAGCTCAATGCATTGGGCGATTATGTGTATTGCCTGAAAGGCAAGGCCGATTGGAAAGATCCCTTAAACAAATACAGCGGCGTGATCCGTATCCATGCCGAAACCGGCGCTGTGGAAGATTGGCTCCCCGATGCACTGGATTATGCCATCTGCGAGGATTATATCCTGTATACCATGGAAAAATATGTGACCAATGCTGCAGGCTATTCCGTTCCAAAAGCAGTGTTCTATCTCTATGATCTGAAAACAGGAGAAAGCAAACCCTTCCTAAAAGATACCTACTGGTTGTATCCGCAATTTACCTGTACGAAGGAATGGATCATCTTCACCAATATTGAGGACGGTTCGCCCGCTTTGATGCCTCTGAAGGTATATGATCTGCAGGGCAATCTGCTGAAAGAATGCCCCATTCCCCTTCTGCAATGGGAGTTCACCGATGACGGCCGTGAAATCCCTGTGGGCAATGCCTATGAACAACTGGAAACACTGGGCTTTGTGGCGGCTGATGGTGATACCCTGTATCTCGGTTCTTCTGATGATGCGCTGTGCGATTGCAGCATTCCCGATCTGCTGGCAGGTAATGCAGAATGGACCATGCGCTATAATGACAGCGAACCGGCAATGATGTTTGGTTACCCCTCTAAACCGTAACAGCAGCGTCTTACACACAATCAAGCA
>JAFXJT010000026.1 GCA_017532085.1 Oscillospiraceae bacterium
AAGCTGGGCGAGGAAGTTGAGATCGTTGGTCTGAAGGACGAGAGCTCCAAGACTGTTGTTACCGGTATCGAAATGTTCCGTAAGCTTCTGGACTATGCAGAGGCTGGCGATAACATCGGTGCTCTGCTCCGTGGTGTTCAGAGAAAGGACATCCAGAGAGGTCAGGTTCTCTGCAAGCCCGGTTCCATCAAGCCCCACACCAAGTTCAATGGTCAGGTTTACGTTCTGAAGAAGGAAGAGGGCGGCCGTCATAAGCCCTTCTTCAACAACTACAGACCTCAGTTCTATTTCCGTACAACTGACGTTACCGGTATCATCACTCTGCCTGCTGACGTTCAGATGTGCAACCCTGGCGACAACATCGAGATCTCTGTTGAGCTGATCACTCCGATCGCTATCGAGCCCGGTCTCCGTTTTGCTATCCGTGAGGGCGGCAAAACTGTTGGTTCCGGCGTTGTTACCACCATCAACGAGTAATTCTATTTCCGAAAGACTGTGTAGCAATACACAGTCTTTCTTTTTTTATGGATTCCGAAGTGGCGTTGCCAATTCTTGCCAAATCCGGTTTGCCAATCCTTACCAAAAAGAGGTCAGCCTGTATTGTGCTGACCTCTTTTTGCGGTATGATAAGAGGCACCGCAAGGATCATCCCTATGCTGCCTTTTGCGCTTCAAAGCCAATTGGCAAGGATTGGCAGATACTTGCATCCATGAATGTGAGTTCTCCCTTCAGAAATATGTAGAAAATTTCGATGCGATTTTAGTCAAGTCTCCAAAACATCTGTTCTTGCAAGCGCCTTGGGCGAAAAAAAGACCAAAGTCTTGACGATACAACAAATTTGTACGTTGAAAACTGCGGTTGTATTGTGCAATATGCTGATTTTTGAACCGGATCCCTTTGGCATTCCATGTCGCTTCCGGCGATGGATATCGAAAAAAAATTACGCTGTTCTATTGACAATTTCTTTCGATGGGGTTATAATATGGTAAGTAAAGGCAACGATTGGATAGCATTGGCAAGTGATGTTATATCCGACCATGCTTCCTAAGAGAAAAAGATTGCCAAAATGTAGAACAAAAATCAAAGATTCAGCAAAACAAGCGCTGCGAAATCGGACAAGCGATTCCTTCCGCGCGGATCGGTTGTCCGCTTTCGTATTTGCGTCTCGCTTCGCCGGATCGAAGGGAGGCGATGACCATGGAAAAAGAATTAGCCAGCAAACAAATTGCTGCCATTGATGCCCGTGGTCGTATGAGCTTCCCGGCAGCCTTCCGCAATGAGCTGGGCGATGTCCTGTATCTGACGCAGGATACCGACGATAAACAATGTATCGTGGTGTATTCCGCAGAGGGCTATAGCGAATATTGCCGCTCCATGCGTGAGGGACTCTCTGCCAAAGATGCCAGCATGATCATGACCTATATCGGCTCGGTCACCCATATGGTGGAGCCGGATAAGATGGGCCGCATTACCGTTCCGGAAGAGCTGTGCCTATATGCCGGTCTGACCTGCAAGAGCGTTGCGGTCATCGGTACGGGTACGTATGCCGAAATCTGGGACAAGGAACGCTATGATGCCTACAGCAAAGCCAATAACGAGGCGGTTCTTGCAATGATCATGCGCAAGCGACAGCAATCACCGCAGTAATCCGGTTGTGGAGGAACGATTCATGGAGACAAGCCATGCCTATCATTGCCCTGTGATGCTGCAGGAGGTTCTTGCGGATCTTGCCGTGAAACCAAACGGAATCTATCTGGATGGTACGGCAGGCGGCGGAGGACATTCCTATGCCATCGCACAGCAGCTGACAGAAGGCGGCAGACTCTTTGCAATGGATCAGGACCCGGATGCCATCGCAGAGGCCTCAAAACGGCTGGCAGGACTTCCTGTGACCATGGTGCATGCCAATTTCCGAACACTGGGGGATGTGCTGCGCCGTGAGAATACCCTTGCAGATGGAATCCTGTTGGATCTTGGCGTAAGCAGCCATGAACTGGATGAAACTTCCCGTGGATTTTCCTATCATCGGGATGCTCCTTTGGATATGCGGATGTCCCAAAGCGGTCAGACAGCGGCGGATCTTGTGAATACCCTATCGCCCGAAGCCCTGACCGAAATCCTTTTTGCCTATGGCGAGGAGAAATATGCGCGGAGCATTGTTGCACAAATCATTGCCGCAAGAGACATAAAACCCATCGAAACAACCCTTGCGCTGGCAGAGCTGATCAAAAAAGGCGTGCCTGCCAAGGCAAGACGTGACAAAAATCCCTGCAAAAAGACCTTCCAAGCCCTTCGCATTGCAGTCAATGATGAACTGGGCTGCCTCGATGTTGCGCTGGAGGAAGCCTTTGCTTCCTTAAAACCCGGCGGCAGATTGGTGATTATCACCTTCCACAGCCTTGAGGATCGTGCCGTGAAAAATGCCTTCCAGCGTTTTTCTTCCGGATGTGAATGTCCGCCGCAGTTCCCTGTCTGTATATGCGGCAAAACGCCAAGGGGTACTCTGGTGCATCGCAAGCCCATTGTGGCTTCGGAAACAGAGCTTGCACAGAATCCCCGCAGCCGAAGCGCCAAGCTTCGTGCCATCGAAAAGATATAACCAACAGAACAAAAGAAATCAGATCTCGTTTTTATCGAAAAAAGATATAACAAATATACAGAACGAGTGACTGCAAGGGCGCCAAATCATGGATATGATTGGGCAGTGCTTTGCAATAGAATAGAGAAGAAATAGTAAATTGAAAAGACTGAAAGGAGGCGCTGATATGCTGGAAGAATATCCGGCACAGGTTTCAAGAGAAGCCCTCCTTCGTCCGAAGAACGCAGACGCATGACGGAATCCAATCGTGTGCAGGCTGCACGCAGCAAACCTCAGGCGCTTCCTTCGGAATGGTCCGATGACCGTGCACAGCGATTGGAACGGTATCGGCAGAGTGCGATGAATTTCCGATCTGCCGCTGCGCAGTCGGAACCGCAGCGCACCGCAGAACCCGCAGAATCCGCAGAGTTTCTGCACACATCTTCTGAAGCTTCGCAGCGCAGTGACCAAAGCGATCCCGGCAGATTCCGCGGAAGATTCCGCTATATCTTCGGATCGGGTGCTGTGGCGGAATGGCAGGAGGACGCCGATCCTGCGGAGGATACACAGGAGCCGGAGGAGGAGACCGAACAGAAGGAACCGATGTACGCCTCTGCTGCCGATGGGTATGATGCCTATGAGGATGAAAACGAGACGTTTGCATCCACGGATGCACAACCCGAGGATGAATACTTTGCCTATGAAACGCCGGGGCAGTTTGCCCGTGTGCTCATCGGGAGGTTTCGTGATTTGATTGGACCCAATTATCGCAGAAAAAAGGCATCTGCCATCAAAGCAGCGGTGCTGGGTGTCATGGCAACCGCATTGCTCGGCTGTGTGATTTACGGCCGTGTACAGACCAATGAGATCTATACACAGATTGCAGAAGCACAATCGAAATATGACGATCTGCAGGCAACCAACATATCACTGCGTTCGGAAATCGACGGCAAGACTACGGTCAAGAACGTCGAGAAATATGCCGAAGAGGTGTTGGGACTCAAGCCGCTGGATGATTCGCAGATCCAATACATTCAGCTGCAGACCGAGGATGAAGTACAGATCCCGGAGCCGGAAAAGAACTTTTTTGTCAGACTACAGGAAAAAATCACAGCAATCTGGGAATGGCTGCGCGGTGTGTGACATATAGATGAAACAGAACGTCCCATGCAAGCAAAGCCCAAATGATCGGAAAAAAAAGAAAATGAGATGACCGGCAGTTCGCAGAAAGCCGGCGATGTGTGAATCAAACAGAACCAAGGAACAAAGGAACAAAGGAACAAAACGGCTCGGCAGATACGGACAGAGGGGATCTGTCGGGCGAATATGGACGGCGGGGGGCAAAAAACTCTCCGCCTGTTCGTTTATGAACAGTCCGCACCAAAGGCAGGAGACAGTCGGAAGTATGACGGCTCTTCTGCGGTGGGATACGGTGGAAAGGAGCAGAGTATGCCGGATATGCCGGAAAAAAATCACGGGAATACAGGCGAAAAACCGAAGCAGAATCCACGCACACGCTGGAAACGGGGCGTGCGCAAGCCTGCTGCCCGTCCCAATACCAGTATGAAAATCCGAGCCAACGGTGTAATTCTGGGATTTACACTGCTGTTTGCGGGCGGTTTGCTGGTGAATATCTTTCGCTTGACCATTCTCGATCACGATACCTATACCGATATGGCGAATTCCAGACAGTTCGGCAGCATCACCATCCCTGCCGCAAGAGGCAGCATCTATGATGCCAACGGAACCATTCTGGCGCAGAGTGCAACGGTATATCGGATTTTTGTGGATCCGGGCTTGTTCCGCAAGGAAATGGAAATGGTGGAAAAGAAAAACGAATCCGAGCGGATGAAGGCGGCGGAAGCTGCGGCGGATGGCAAAACCTATGAACCGGATCTCATTGATACCGCAGCATTGCAGGAAACGCTGGTGCAGTATCTGGCACAGGAGCTTGCCATGGATGTGCTGACCGTCAGAGATGCCTTTGAGGCGCAAAGCAATTATGTGGTGCTGAAAAAACAGGTGGAAAAAAGCACTGCCGATCGGATTCTGCAATATGTGACAGCCATCGCCACTGCAGGCAGCTCTCGTGTGATTTCGCTTTCCTCGGTGAGCCGTGAGTCGGATACCAAGCGGTTTTATCCGCAGAATGAGCTGGCAGCCTCGGTCATCGGTTTCAATAACATTGATGGCGATGGCTTATATGGCATTGAGGCATATTATAACGAATATCTATCCGGTGTGGATGGCAAAACCATCACTGCCAAGGATGCCAACGGCAATGAAATGCCCTATCGCTATTCCAAAACCTTTGATGCACAGGATGGCGATGATCTGTATCTCACCATTGATACGACGCTGCAAACCTATCTTGAGAACTCCATTACCGAAATGGTGGAGACCTATGAGGTAGCAAATCGTGCCTGCGGTGTGATTCTCAATGCCAAAACCGGAGCCGTGCTTGCAATGGCAAGTGTACCGGGCTTTGATCTGAATGAGCCCTTTGCGATCTATGATACCACCGCAAAGGCTGCCATTGATGCGCTCACCGATGAAAAGGAAAAGGAACAGGCCATCGCTGCGCAGCGAGAGCGGCAATGGCGCAACAAATGCATCACCGAAACCTATATTCCCGGTTCGGTATTCAAGGTAGTAACGGCATCCAGTGCGCTGGAGGAGGATGTGGTCACTTATGCGGATCATTTCTTCTGCAAGGGTACTGTGAAGGTTGCGGATAAGGATATGAACTGCTGGAAACGCAGCGGACACGGTTCGGAAACCTTTGAGCAGATTCTGACCAATTCCTGCAACCCTGCCTTCATTGATATCGGTACCCGTTTGGGTGCGACGCTGTTCTGCCGCTATTTTGAGGCATATGGTCTGACGGAAAAAACGGGCATTGATCTGCCGGGAGAAACCTCCTCGGTTTATATGCCGCTGGAGCAGATGGGTCCTGTGGAGCTTGCCTCCTCCTCCTTTGGCCAGACCAACTCCCTGTCGCCCATCGAGGTGGTGACAGCCTATGCAGCGGTGGTCAACGGCGGATATCTGCTCAAGCCCTATGTGGTCAGCAAGATCGTGGACTGCGACGGCAATGTGGTCTTAACCAACGAAAAGACCGTGCGCCGACAGGTGATCTCGGTAGAAACCTCTGCGGAGATGCGCAGTGCTTTGCAGGCAGTTGTGGAAAACAACGGCGGCAGCAATGCTTATATCAAGGGCTATAAGATCGGCGGCAAATCGGGAACGGCACAGGTCATCAGCGGCGACACAACCGTTGAGGATGAACTGTATGTGGCATCCTATTGCTGTTTTGCACCGGCAGATGATCCGGAGATCGTGATGCTGATCATGGCAGATCAGCCCAATACGAAGATCGACTATTACGGCAGTACCGTGGTGGTGCCCTATGCAAGAGCCACGCTGGAAAAAATCCTGCCGTATCTGGGATATTATCCCGAATATACCGAAGAAGAAAAGCAAAACCTAGATGTGACAGTACCGCTGTTCATTGATCTTCCTGTGGCGGATGTACAGGTAACGCTGGAATCCATGGGATTGCAGTATGAGGTTGTCGGAGAAGGCAGTACCGTCACCATGCAGACACCTGTGACAGGCTCGGTGGTAGCAAAGGGCAGCACTGTGCTGCTGTATACCGGCGGCAATGTGCAGGAGGAATATGTGGCAGTGCCCGATGTGGTGGGTCTTTCGTTCAAGGAAGCCAACGCAAAGCTTGCAGAGGTGCAGCTGAACTATGTGGCAAAGGGTGCGGCCACCAGCCAGAGCAATGTGAAAGTGCTGCTGCAAAGCATTCCTGCCGGTACCATGGTGCAGAAATGGTCTGTCATCAATCTGGATTTTGGCAGCAGCGATCAGAGCGGCTGAGAAATCCTGCTGTTAGGAGTGAGAAATACATGACACTGTATCGTGTTTTGGAATCTTTGAACACCGCATTGCCCGATTGCGAGATTACGGGTGTCACCGATGATACCCGCAAGGTGCGGGAGGGTATGATCTTTGTATGCATCAAAGGCAGCAGCTTTGATGGGCATACGCAAGCAGAGGCAATGCTTGCCAAGGGTGCGGTGCTGGTGATCGCAGAGTGGGATCTGGGATTGGGCGACAGGCAGCTTCTTGTTGCCAATTCCCGCAAGGTTTATGGGGATCTTTGTGCGGCATGGTATGGGCATCCCGAACGGAAGCTGCGGCTCATCGGTGTGACCGGTACCAATGGCAAGACCACGGTCTCCACATTGATCTGGCAGATGCTGCGGCAGGCAGGCAAAGAAGCGGGTCTGATCGGTACGGTGGAATATGTCATCGGAGATCGGGTGCTGCCATCGGTGAACACTACGCCGCTGACCGATGCCTTTTTCTCGCTGCTGGCGCAGATGGCAGAGGCAGGCTGTGAATTTGCGGTGATGGAGGTTTCCTCCTTTGGTCTGGAGCAGCATCGCATCGGACCTGCATGGTTTGAAGCGGCAGTCTTTCTCAATCTCACGCAGGATCATCTGGATGTGCACGGTACCATGGAGCAGTATTATCAAGCAAAAAAGCTGCTCTTTTCCCGCTGCGATACCGCATGGATTGACATGGGCGATGCCTATGGCAGACGGCTTAAGACCGAGATTTCCTGCAAGACCAATACCTTCGCTGTTGCAGAGCATGCAGCGGTTTCTGCGGATTATCTGGTGACTCACACACAGCTTTTCAGCGACAAAACGATTTTTACTCTGCGCACGCCGCAGGAAACGCTTGAGATTCCCATGCGGATGGCAGGACAGTTCAATATCGGCAATGCGGCAGCGGCGATTGCGGTTTGTCAGCAGCTTGGCATCCCGATGGAAACGATCCTTTCCATGCTCAGAGAGTATCCCGGTGTGCGGGGCAGATGTGAACGCATTCCCACCGGCAGAGATTTCACAGTGATCTGTGATTATGCCCATACTCCCGATGCGCTGGAAAAGATTCTGCGGAGCATGAAGCAATGCACAAGCGGCAGACTCATAGCACTGTTTGGCTGCGGCGGCAATCGGGATCGTACCAAGCGGCCGAAAATGGCAGCAGCGGCAGCCCGCTATGCCGATCATCTGATCATTACCTCGGATAATCCCAGAGATGAGGATCCCGAAGCCATTATTGCAGAGATCCTGACAGGACTTGCAGATCAACACATCACCTATGATACCGAGCCGGATCGGCAAAAGGCGATTGCCCATGCCGTTGCCATTGCACAGAAGGGCGATGTGATTGTGCTGGCAGGCAAAGGACATGAAGACTATCAGATTGTGGCAGGCGGCGTGCATCTGCATATGGATGAACGTGAACTTGTACAGCAGGCTTTGGCGCAGCAGTCATAACGCCCAAAGCCAATCCACCGAAGAAGCAAAGGAGCATGGAATATGCCAATCTGGATTACGATGGGTGCGGCGATCACCGCACTGGTTCTTGCAGGAGCAGGCGGATTGTTTCTGATCCCGTTTCTGCGGAAAATACACTTTGGGCAGACCATTCTGGATATCGGCCCTGCATGGCATAAGGCAAAGCAGGGAACACCGATTATGGGTGGATTTCTGTTTTTGTTCGGCAGTGTTGCCGCAACGGTCATTGGATATCTGGCATGGCGGCTGGCAGGCGGAGCCGATCCGACGGCAGCCGAGACCTCAAGCAATGCCATAAGGCTTTTGACTGTCATCCTGTTTTCCATGCTGTTTTCCTCCATCGGCTTTGCCGATGATTACATCAAGGCAGTCAAAAAGCAGAATCTTGGATTGAATGCCAAGCAAAAAATGGCAGCACAAATTGTATTGAGTGCTGCACTTCTGGGCACGCTATATGCACTGGGCGATCGGGAAACCACCATTGATCTGCTGTTTTGGAAGCCGGATTTCGGACTGCTTTATTATCCGATTATGGTAGCATTTATCGTATACATTTCCAATGCGGTGAATCTGACCGACGGCGTAGACGGGCTGTGCGGTACAGTGACCGTGATCTCCATGCTGAGCATGACGGTGCTGTGTGCTCTGCAGCATGAAAAGGAGCTTTCGCTGTATGCCATTACGCTGGCAGGCGGCTGCCTTGGATTTTTGATCTGGAATCTGCATCCTGCCAAATGCTTTATGGGCGATACGGGCTCGATGTATCTGGGCGGTGCCTTTGCGGCATTGGGCATTGCTTGTCGGATGCATCTGCTGTTGGTGCTGGTGGGCATGGTTTATGTGCTGGATGCCTTCAGTGTGGTGCTGCAGGTTCTTTATTTCAAGATCACCGCAAGAATGCATTACAAGAAAACCGGTGAAAAGGGCAAGGGCAAGCGAATCTTTAAGATGTCGCCCATTCATCATCACTTTGAGCTTTGTGCGTGGAGCGAATATAAGATCGTTGTGATCTTTTCGCTGTTCGGATTGCTGTGCGGACTGCTGGCAATCGGACGGGTGGTATGGTTGTAAGAATCCCACTGCGCATGGCTTTGCAGAACGAAAAGGAGATTGTATATGGCGGAGCAACTGAGTGTGCGTCGATCGGCAGCAGGCAGTACACAGCATAAATCCGTAGGACGGGGTTTTCGCTTTGTCACCGGAGATATGGACGGTCCCTTGTTTGCGATTGTCATCGCCTTGCTGGTCATCGGATTGATCATGATGTTTTCGGCATCCTATCCTGCCGCCATTGAGGATGGTCACAGCGGTACATTTTATGCTGTCAAGCAGCTGAAATTTGCGCTGTTTGGTGTGGCAGCCATGGTGGTTTTCGGAACGGTCGTGGATTATCATCTCTTTCAGAAGCTTTGGATTTCGGGCGGCGCCTTTGCGGTATCACTGCTGATGCTGGTGCTGGTGCTGTTTGTGGGTGAAACCCAGGGTACGTTTGCCACACGCTGGCTGACGCTGCCGGGCATCGGATTAACCTTCCAGCCCTCTGAGGTCATGAAGTTTTCCATTGTTGTCTTTTTTGCCACAATGATTGTGCGCAATGCCAACCGGATGAACACCTTCCGCTTCGGCGTGGTACCGTTTATGGGAATGCTGGGTATTGTATGTGTGCTGATGCTGCTGCAGCCGCATATTTCGGGCACCATCATCATAGCGGTTCTGGCAATGACATTGTTGTTTGTGGGCGGCATGAAGCTATCGCATTTCTTTGGCATCTGCATTGCGGGCGTGGCTGCCATTGGCGGATATATCCTGATGAAGGTGATCAATAACGGCGGAAGCTATATCAAGGATCGTTTCATCTCATGGTGGGATCCCTTCAATGTAAGCTATATGCAGGATGAAACATGGCAGACCTGTCAATCGCTGATTGCCATCGGATCGGGTGGATTTTTTGGTCTGGGTCTGGGCGCTTCCAGACAGAAATATCAATATCTGCCCGAACCGCAGAACGATTTTGTGTTTGCGATTCTTTGCGAAGAATTCGGCTTTGTGGGAGCCGCAACCGTCATTCTGCTGTTTTGTCTGTTGATTTTCCGAGGCTTTTATATTGCAGCCAAGGCAAACGATAAATTCGGAATGCTGGTTGCAGTGGGTCTGACCATGCACATCGGCCTGCAGGCACTGCTGAATATAGCGGTTGTGAGCAATATGATTCCCAACACAGGCATCAGCCTGCCGTTTTTCTCCTATGGCGGCACGGCATTGGTGATGCAGCTGATTGAGATGGGTATTTTGTTGAATATCTCCCGTCAGGCACATTTGAACTGACCGTGGGAGCATCTGCCAAAAGACAGGAACAGTGAGGTAATCATGCGAGTAGTATTTGCGTGCGGCGGCACCGGCGGTCATATCAATCCGGCGCTTGCCATGGCGGGCATCATCAGTGCCCGTTGTCCGCAGACAGAATTCTTATTTGTGGGAACGCCCGGAGGCATGGAGGCAACGCTGGTTCCCCAGGCAGGCTATCCGATCTCATTTGTGAAGGTAGCGGGATTTCAGAGAAGCTTTCGTCCGGAAAACATTGTGCACAATATGAAAGCGGTATCTTATCTGATGACCGCTGGGTCACATGCCAAAAAAATCCTCAAAGAATTCCGGCCCGATCTTGCCATCGGCACAGGAGGCTATGCCTCGGGACCGGTGATCCGTGCGGCACAGCAGCTTTCGATTCCCACGGTAATTCATGAACAAAACGCCTATCCCGGCGTGACCAATAAGCTGCTGGCACCCAAGGCAAAGGCGATTATGCTGACCTTTGAGGCTGCCAGAGAACGCTTTCCCCGGCAAGTTCCCATGGTGCTGACCGGCTTGCCGGTGCGCAGTACATTGCTAAGACGCAAAAAAGAGCAGGCAAGACAGCATCTTGGATTTTCCGAGGGCATGACCATTCTGTCCTTTGGCGGCAGTCAGGGAGCCAAATGCCTCAACGATCTGATGCCCGAGGTGATCGAATGGCATCGCAAGGCAGGAATGAAGATCAATCATATCCATGCCTACGGCAAGCATGGCAGAGACGAATTCCCCGCCGCTATGGCGCAAAAGGGGATTCCCATGGAGGATGGCAGACTGCGTGTGACGGAATATATTCATGATATGGATCTTTGTCTGGCGGCAGCGGATCTGGTCATCAGCCGATCGGGTGCCTCCACCCTCAGCGAGCTGGAAATGGTGGGCAGAGCATCCATTTTGATTCCCTATCCCAATGCGGCAGAAAATCACCAGCTGCACAATGCCAATGAGCTTGGCACAGCCGGTGCAGCCATTGTCATCGAGCAAAAACAGCTCTCGGCAGAGGTGCTGAAGGAGAAAATTGAGAGCCTGTATCACGCTCCGGAAAAGCTTGCAGCCATGGGTCAGCGAGCAGGCGCCCTTGCCATTCGGGATACCGATGAACGGATCTGGCAGGTGTTAAAGCCGCTGCTGCCGTAAGTCTGCACGGGAAACCGATCGCAAAAACAATCACAAAACAGCGTCCATTGCATACCATAAAGCATAAACGGTCTTGTGCCGAATTTCGCTTAGGTGGTGTGGATATGGCAGAGCAAACTTTGAAAATCACGGGAGGACAGCCATTGCATGGTGAGGTCTGCGTGCAGGGAGCCAAAAACAGTGCGCTTCCCATGATGGCAGCCGCAATGCTGTGCAAGGATGCCTGTGTGCTGCATAATGTTCCGCAGCTTACGGATGTATGGGCAGCCAGCCGGATTCTGAATTCGTTGGGATGCAGCTGTGTGCTCCGTGATGGGCAGGCTGAGATCCGGACAGACGGAATCCACAGCTTTGAGATTCCCGATGAGGATATGCGCCGGATGCGATCCTCCATTATGTTTCTGGGACCCATTCTCGGACGCATGGGAGCTTGTACACTGACCATGCCCGGCGGCTGTGAGCTGGGTCCGCGTCCCATTGATCTTCATCTGGATGCCATGCGGAAAATGGGAGTACATATCTCTGAGCAGGGCAGCAGAATCCTTTGCCGCGCCGAAGGACTGCATGGCGCAAGAATCACATTGCCCTTTCCTTCGGTGGGCGTGTCTGAAAACGTCATGATGGCAGCCGTGCTTGCAAAAGGGGAAACTGTTTTAACCAATGCTGCACGTGAACCGGAGATTGTTGATATTGCTAATTTCTTAAACCAATGCGGCGCACAGATCCACGGTGCCGGCGAGAGTACCATTTGCATTCAGGGTGTCAAAGGGCTCCACGGAACCTCCTATACCGTCATGGCAGATCGCATTGCAGCGATCACATGGATGTGTGCGGCAGCGGCAACCGGAGGCAGAATCACAGTCAGCGGTGTCAATCCGGCAGATCTGGAAGCGGCGCTTGCGGCAATGGAAAGTGCAGGATGCCAATTGGGCATCAGCGGCAATCGGATTTATCTGGATGCCGGCAGACCGCTGCGAGCCGTGCGTTATCTGCGTACCATGCCGCATCCGGGATTTCCCACCGATGGGCAGGCGATTATGATGGCAGTGCTTGCCTGCGCAGAGGGTACCAGTGTGATCGAAGAAACCATTTTTGAAAGCCGTTTTATGCATGTAGGCGAACTGCTGCGCATGGGCGCACGGATCCGGATTTCAGGGCATACTGCCGTGGTGCATGGCGTTTCACATCTTCATGGAGCAGAGCTTTCGGCAATGGATCTGCGAGGCGGTGCGGCGCTTGCGGTGGCTGCGGTGGGAGCACAGGGAGAAACGCTTCTGCATGGACTGCATCATATTGATCGTGGCTATGAAAATTTCGCAGAAACTTTCAACAGTCTGGGCGGCAAGGTGCAGCGGATCCTGTTTTGAAAGAATATGCGTGAGAATCCTGTGATATGCCTCTCTGCGTGTTGAAAAGACGGTGGAAAGGAGTCTGTTTTGTGGAAAACCCCTGACATACCCCGGAAAAACGGCTTGAAATCGACAAATCAATGTTGAAAACCTGTTGGAATCGTGGAAAGAATCCAAGGGATTTGGGCAGAGTTTTCAACAATCTGCCTGTGGAAAGGAGCGTGCTCCCGCAAAAGGAGGAAAGCATCATGCGAGACATTGTCAAAACCAACGTAAAACGACAGCAAAGCAGCAAACGACAGCATCGCCGCACCCGATATCGTGCGATGTATTTTTTGCTGGTGATCTTTCTGGTACTGGGCATCGGCGTTTCTCTTTCCATGACGATGCTGTTCAATATTACAACCATTGAAGTTGTCAATGAAACCCAGTATACCGAGGAAGATATCATTACTGCCAGCAGAATTCAGGCAGGAGATAATCTGGTGCGGCTGGATACCGCTGTGGCAGAGCAAAGCATCAAAGCGGTAATGCCCTATGCCGAGCAGGTGACGGTAAAACGGAAATTCCCTGCAACCGTACAGATTCATGTGACCAAGGCAGAACCCGTTGCCAATGTGAAATATTCCCATGGATATCTGCTCATCAGCGTCTCGAACCGAAATCTGGAGACGCTCTCCGAGCCCATGCCCGGTCTGCTGATGATCGAGGGCTTTGATCCGGCAAGCGATACGCCCGGACAGGAGTTTCTCTCCCGAGAGCCGGGTGAAAACGATGTGCTGCGTGCCGTAACCGCTGCGGTGGTGGAATCGGGCGTTGAGGATATCGTTTCGGTGGATATCAGCGATCATTACGGGATTCTGGTGCAGTTCGGTGAGCGGATCGTATTTGAAATGGGCAACTGCAACGATGCCGCATATAAGCTGCGGCTTGCAGCCAAAACCATCGAATCGCTCAATCCCGATCGTGCCTATCGTCTGCGGATGATCGGCAGCAATCAGATTTCTGTGATGTCGGAGGATTCTGCGGTGATTACCACCACATCTCCCACCCAAAACACGACAGAACCCACAGAAACTACAACAACCACAGGCTGAAAATCCGTGATTTTGTTCAATTCTTTGAAAAAAATGAAAAAAACTCGAAAATGGTCTTGCAATCACAGAAAAACTGTGGTAGAATATATCTATATGTAAATACGGCGGCCGGTATCCAGTACCGCTGAAGTAGGAGGAACTTTGGATGACTGACTTTATTTATGAAGATTCATTTGACCCGCAAGTAAATATCAAGGTTGTCGGTGTCGGCGGCGGCGGCGGCAATGCTCTGGACTGCATGGTTTCGTCTGATGTGAAGAATATTGAATATATTGCTGTGAATACGGATGCAAAGGCTTTGCTCAACTCCAAGGCACCCACCCGTATCCAGATCGGTGCCAAGCTGACGCGCGGCAGAGGTGCAGGCAACAAGCCCGATGTGGGCCGTCAGTCTGCCGAGGAGAACCGTGATGAGATCAGCAATGCACTGAAGGGTGCGGATATGGTATTTATCACTGCCGGTATGGGCGGTGGTACCGGTACCGGTGCAGCGCCTGTTGTGGCACAGATTTCTCAGGAGCTGGGAATTCTGACCGTTGCAGTGGTGACAAAGCCCTTCGCTTTCGAGCGTGAGCATAAAATGGCACAGGCAGAGCGCGGAATCGAATCCTTGAAGCAGTATGTGGATTCTCTGATTGTGATTCCCAATGAGCGTCTGCTGGTTGGCGTGGACAAGCCTCTCACCATGAAGGAGAGCTTTTCTATGGCCGATGATATCCTGAAAACCGGTGTAAAATCCATTTCCGATCTGATCGTGGAGGATGGCTATATCAATCTGGATTTTGCCGATGTTTCCACAATCATGAAGGGCGCAGGCTATGCCCATATGGCAATCGGACATGGCTCCGGCAAGAACAAGGCGGAGGAGGCAGCTGCTGCTGTCATTACCAGCCCGCTGCTTGAGACCTCGATTACCGGCGCAAAGCGTCTGCTGATCAATATTGCTATGAGCGAGGATACCCTCTCTACCGAGGTGGATACCGCTACCAAGATGATCACAGAGACCGCTGCCGAAGGCGTGGAATTCATCTTTGGTACTGCCTTTAAGGAAGATATGAATGATGAAATGACCATCACAGTGATTGCTGCCGGTTATGATGATACCGACACTTCTGTCGCAGAGCCTTCCGGTATGGTAGAGGAAATCATTTCGATCAACAATCCGTTGGTAGATGGCTTCCCGTCTGTAGATCCCAAGAAGCCTGCTGCATCGGCAAGTCGTCCGGGTTCGATTCCTCGTCTGGATGACGATGATGATCTGTCTGAGATTTTCAAGATTCTCGATAAGAAATAATGGGTGATGAAAAGCCGCTTTTGATGATGATCAGAAGCGGCTTTTTTGTTTTGCTTTGGTGGATTTCTCCACCGTGCCCCCTTCCGGTTTGCATACTGTCTCTTATGGTGTTGTTTGCCTCCGAAACGATCAGTAACGTATCAGTGTTCGGGGGAGACATCGCATGGATTATCGTTTTTAGCAGACTCGATTCGCATGGATCAATGTTCGGGGGAGACACCACAAAAGGGACGGGAGTGCT
>JAFXJT010000027.1 GCA_017532085.1 Oscillospiraceae bacterium
AGTTTTTCTCCAATCTGCTCCGCGTGGTGAATCAAATTTAAGGCTGCAGTTTTTAAACCGGAGAAGCTCATATTATAAGGATTTTCACCGGGTTTTGACCTTGGTAAAATATATTTTGCTTCATCGCCCAGCTTTGCAGCTTTGTCCAGAGCAGCTCCGCCAGGGTAAGGCATAACCAGTACCCTGGCTACTTTATCGAAGCACTCTCCTGCTGCGTCATCCAGCGTGGTACCCAGAATATTCATATCCGTATAGTCCTTGACCTCGATAATCATGGTGTGACCGCCGGAAACAACCAGGCAAAGAAAAGGCGGCTCCAAATCAGGATAAGCCAGATAATTGGCTGCGATGTGTCCCCGAATGTGATGAACGGGGATCAATGGTTTATTCATAGCCATTGCAGCAGCCTTGGCAAAATTGACACCTACCAACACAGCTCCGATCAGACCGGGCGCATAGGTAACCGCAACAGCATCAATATCGTCTCGGGACAAATTTGACTGCTGAAGGGCCTGATCTGCAAGACCGTATATGGCTTCAATATGCTTACGGGAGGCAATTTCAGGAACCACACCGCCATAAATCCGATGTAGATCTACCTGTGAGGCAATGCAATCACAGAGCACTTCCCTGCCGTTTCGGACGATTGCCACCGCGGTTTCGTCGCAGGAGGATTCTACTGCCAAAATATTCAAATTTCCCACTCCTTTCTAAGGATCAATGCATCCTCTCGTGGGTTACGATAATATCGGGGACGTGTTCCAACCAGCTGAAATCCCAGCTTTTGATAAAGTTTTTGTGCGGGGAGATTGGAAGCGCGAACCTCCAATGTTAAACTATGACTGCCGTTCTGCTTCAAATGCGTTACCAACGCAGCGACGAGATCCTGAGCAATCCCGTTTCTTCGATAGTCTGGGTGTACAGCAACATTCATCATGTCTGTTTCACCCATAACGGTCTGGGAGCCGATATAGCCGGACAATGTTTCACCATCCATACAGACCAGCCAATGTGCAAGTTCGTTTTCCAACTCGGATGCAATGCTTTTTTCACTCCATGGATCAGAAAAGCAGAGCTTTTCCAACTGGGCAATCTGAGGAACATGTTCCATACGCATCTTTTCAATAATCATTTTGCTTCACACCAGCTCTTTCCGATTTTGGCTTCTGCGGTCAAGGGAACCTGCAATTGAGCAACCGCCTGCATCTGCTGGCTGACAAGTGCTGCTACTTCTGCCGCAAGATGCTCCGGGCATTCCACGATCAATTCATCATGCACCTGCAGCAACAGCTGCGCATCCGGGAAATGGGTATTCAGCGCTTCCTCTACCCGAATCATAGCCAGTTTAATCAAATCTGCAGCGGTTCCCTGTATTGGCGTATTCAGTGCAATCCGCTCGGCACCGCTGCGGATGTTGAAATTACTGCTCTTCAGTTCAGGAATATAACGGCGGCGGCCATACAGCGTTTCGGTATATCCGATGGAGTGGGCATCCTCCACAACTTTTTTCATATACGTTCGCACACCGCGGTAATTTGCCAGATAGTTGTCGATATATGCTCTTGCTTCATAACGGCTGACACCGATATCTTCTGCCAGAGAAAATTCACTGATACCATACACAATACCAAAATTAACAGCTTTGGCATTGCGCCGCTGCAGAGAGGTTACGTCCGACACCGGAACA
>JAFXJT010000028.1 GCA_017532085.1 Oscillospiraceae bacterium
ACTCACATCTCCCTTCCCTCTTTTGGTTTCTCCCCCGTGCCCCCTCTTCCTTGACTCCTTTCCCTCTATTGAGCAACGAAACTCGGAAAGTTGAATAGAAAGAATATAGATTGAGCAGCGCCGAGAGGCTTCCTTCTTTTGGTTTCTCCCCCGTGCCCCCTCTTCCTTGACTCCTTTCCCTCTATGGGGCAAGGGAACACGGACAGGAACTGGCAGCCGAAACATATACATCCGGCAGCGCTCTTCTCTGCGCCTACTTGCAATATGTTCCCCATTATGCTACAATATAACCAACATACCGGTCACAAAACAGGAGGACATCTGCACTATGAAAGAAGACCTGCTCTGCCGACGATTTGCTGATCTGGCAGATGCTGCCGATCGGAATCATCACTACACCTTTACTCCTTTTCTCACAGAAGCGGAGCTTGCTTCCTTCTTATCCATCCGTCATACTCTTGCTCCTTGCGGCTATACCATTTGGGGCGGGCATGAGAATGCAGAACGTGTAATGATACGCTTTGGCAGTGAAGAAGAACTTGGCTTTGTACAGGAATTTCCGATCTGTTGTATTCATATTGCACCGCTGCAGGCCAAATTTGCCGATGCACTAACTCATCGGGATGTTCTGGGCGCTGTCATGCATCTTGGCATTGAACGTACTGAAATCGGAGATATTTTGATGGAAGAACACGATGCCTATTTATTCTGTACAGAGACAATGGCAGCGTATCTTTGCAGCGAGCTGACTCGTATCAAGCATACCGTCATGCAATGCACCGTCACAACAGAGATCCCCAAAGAATATTCACAGCGCTGTATTGAAGGAGAAATACAAGTTGCCTCGGAGCGCATTGATGCAGTCATTGCCAAAATCTATCATATATCCCGCAGCGATTGCCTTATGCTGTTTCGGTCAAATAAAGTATTTCTCAACAGCCGTACCGTTACAAACAACAGCACTGCACTGAAACCCGATGATAAAATCTCAGTGCGTGGTTTTGGTAAATTCCGATTTCTCGGTGTCAGCGGACATACCCGCAAAGGCAATCTCATTGTGCGATATGCGCAATTTGCATGAGTCAGATCAATCATTTTCAGTCATATGCAGCATATTGCACGATAAACATATGTTCCATTCGTTTATTCTTGTAAATAATTGTCGATTTCATTGACAAGGCAAATAAAATATGGTAAGATGAAATTAGTGCCCCCCATGATAGGGGTACAAAGAATGATGATAGAAAAGAGCTGATATTTCCAATGGCAACCATGCAGATGCACCGGCGCTCCATTGGCAGAGCACTTCTATGTGCCGCTATGCTCTTCTCCGCATTGATCCTTCAACCCATTTCACTTATTTGCCACGCTTCGGAGAATCAGAGCAATGGCGGCGGTGTGGATTATACCGCCTCTGCTACCCTGACAGAACAATTCGACGCAATCTTTGCCGGTCAGATCCGGTTATATCTTGATCGGGACAGAACACCGATTCCGACTTCATTGGCATTGACCTCCACACTGGATAACAATACCATGTATTATGCCGGTACGGAAACCGGTCTGATTTCGGGCTATCAATGTTACATTTATTCTCAGGCGGTATATGCTACGCTGTTCAACGAGTTTCCTTATCACGGCGCAGTGGAATCCGTTTATACCAATTCCACGCAGGTCATGGGATATGCACCTGCTGCGGAGTATGCTTTGTTTGCCGAATCCCGGGTGATGCCCGGCGCATATCTGCGCACCACAGGCAATCCGGATGGTTCATATAACGGCTCCAACGGGCATTCTCTGCTGATTCTCGGCTATGACAAAGAGATGGTCTCCTTGCTGGAGGGCAATTCCGATGGCAGAGGTCTAATTACCAGACTCACGCTCACATGGGATGACTTCAATCAGCGGTTTCTGGCAGGCAAATCCCGCTATATTTCTCATGTCGTGCAGCCGCTGGATACATATTATCAAACCCATTTCGGGATTTCTTATGACATGCTGACCGCAGAATCCGAAGTCTATTCCCTGCGCCGCTGCGGACAATCCTTGCAGCTTCCTGTCCCGCAGGAGAATTTGCGCTGGAGCAGCAGTGATCCCACCATTGCCACGGTAGATGAAACCGGTATGGTCACAGCGCTCACCGATGGCACCGTCATCATCACTGCCGAACACGATACTGCACAATATCAGTTTACGCTGGAGCTTTCGCTGGTGCCCTGGGAGCAATTGGGAGAACTCAATGGCGATGGCATCATTACCATTGATGATGCCATGTGTGCGCTGCAGTATTATGCCGCCACTCTTACCGGCAAAGACGATGTGCTCACCGATGACATCCTTCGTCTTGCGGATATTGACAACAACGATACACTGACCGCTAACGATTGTATGCTGATCCTGCGCTATTATCTCAACGATCTGATCGGCAGCAATTCTGAGGATGCTGCTGCAAACTGGTCTGCAGCCTTTGCACGGCTCCTGGGAGAATAACAGCACACTGCAGCACAATCGCTGCACTGACCGCCCTGATCCGTTCTGCGGAATCGGGGCGATTCTTTTGAAGAAAGGACTGACACCATGCTGTATGACCGGAAAACCCTCTGCATCGCCGGAATGCTGGGGCTTCTCACTCTTTATGGCTGCGCATCCGCCAAGCCCGACTCTGCTTCACACGCTGACATGGCAGTGACCACCACAACAGAAGCTTCCAGCCACCATTCTGCTGTGATGTCTGAATCCGAGTTTTCTTCCGAATCCGACATTCCACAGCATCCGCAGGTTACGCCATCCATAAATCTCAACCGCAGCAATCTTGCAAACGGAGGATATGTTGTGGAAACCGATACCGTCCGCTATTATATTGATCAGGATGCCCTGCATCGGATGTCCCGTACCGATCCGGATGCCGATGCTTCCGTTTTACTGTATCTGCCCGGCATTGCCCAACTCAATCTGTATGATGACAGCACACTGTTCTGCACCGCAGCCACGGGTATTTATCGCATTGATACCAATACCGGCGATACCAAGCTGCTCCGTCCGCTGACCTTGCATACCGGTGTTTGGCTTTCCCTGATCCTCGCCAAGGATACTGCATACTATACCGATGGGGTCACGCTGTGGCAAAGTGATCTGACTTTCACTGCACCCTCTGTTTGCTATCGCGCCGAAGATGGCGTCATCATCGATCAGCTTGTCTGGGCGGAAGATCGGCTTTGCTTTTCTCAATATACACAAAATGCCGCTTTTGATCCCGAAAACGATCGCAGCGGTGTATATTGCTATGACGGCACCGCAGTACAGCGTTCTTACCAAGGCTCTGTACAGGCACTTGCGGTTATGGATGGACAGCTCTATTTCTGCGATACCAAGCAAAAAGCCGTCATGCGCATGATGGCAGACGGCTCCGGGCAATCGGCAGTATATCAGGGCAGCTATGGGTTCTTATGCCCTTCTCCTTTCGGTTTTCTGGCAATGAATGATGCCATGCAGCTTGTAACGCTCACGAACACAGACAGCGCAATCTCCTTTGCCGAGGGCTATTGTCCCAATCTGACAGCAGATACGCTATACTATCTGCACACCGAAACAGGCATGCTCTGCACCATGGCGCTCAGCGAAATCGAAGCTGCGGCTGCGCAATCAACGATTCCTCCACCGCAACACCCATAGCGATATCGGGTTTGACGGCTTCTCCATGAAAATCAGAGCCTGCTGTCACACAAAGCCCTCGCTCATCGGCACAAGCCGCATAAAACTGACGCTGCTGTGGTGTATGCCGCAGATAATACGCTTCCACGCCATTCAATCCGCAGGCGCAAAGCATATCCAGATGCTTGCGGAATGCCGTTTCATCCAGCGACAATGTCATCGGATGCGCAAGCACCGCAATACCGCCTGCCTGATGAATCAGAGCAATGGCTGCCTCCGCTGTTGGCTTGAGATCCGGCAGTGCACGCAGCTCCGGCGTGCTGAGATAGCGATCAAAGGCATCCTGCACGGATGCTGCCGCTCCTTTGGCAATGAGCACCTTGGCAAAATGCGGTCTGCCGACTTGCCCTGTGGCTTCGGCGCACACTTCCTCCAGTGTGATCTCCAGTCCTTGGGCACAAAGCAATGCGGCAATCCGTTCCGCACGCTGCAGGCGCCGGCGGCTGAATACCTCACACATCTCCAGCAATGCGGCATTCTGCGGGTCAATGCCATATCCCAGAATATGCTGCCGGCGGTATCCCGCGGTACTGATCTCAATGCCTGTCAAAAAGGCAATCCCCTGCTCTTTTGCAGCTTCCATTGCCTCGGCAAGACCCAGCACCGCATCATGATCCGTCAGCGCCAGATGGGTAATCTGTGCCGATGCCGCTCGATGTACAAGCTCTGTGGGGGAATATTGTCCGTCCGAATAGCAGCTGTGCGTATGAAGATCAACTTGCATGGCTTCCTCCTGTCATGGGGATTGCTTGTTTCCCATAGTATATCCCGCAAAATAAGAGAGACTCATCTTGCAGAGTCTCTCCTTATTTTTTATTCAATTGTTATGACGGATTGTGCTTTCACATGGGAAAGCACAGACCGTTTCTTACCGTTGACTCTATTTCAATCGCATTGCGATATTACAGTCGGGCATCAGCCCACAGACATTACGTCTATCACGGTTTCAATTCGATCCCGGTTCGTCATAATCTCCACATTGTGCTGAGATTTTGCACAGAAGCCTCTGTCGTGCTTTCTGTTCTGTGCAGCCGGAAGCATCGTTCGGCTCATGATGATCCATCACGGATCTCTTTCCCCTGTCTGCCTTGTCGTTCATAGGAACTGCCTGCGCCGTGAATCCGTATCAAAACGGATCGCTTGGCATCAGCGCTGATGTTGTACAGACAGGATCGAAGCTGAGCCGGCGGAGATCACCGGGGTGCAGCTGTCAAAATCCATCGGACTCACACTTCCTTTCCAAAATGGATTCGGCAAAACGGATCTGCCACGAAGCCCCTCGGCAGAAACATGCCTCATTTCTTGAAAGATAACATGGGCAGGCATACCATCCTGCGTTGCTCTATGTGGTAGGAGAGGCGGGAGAGGATAGAACCCGCCCCTCCGTTTGGGAAGGTTGTTTCATGTTCACTTTCTGATTGTATTATATCACAGCTTTTGTGATTTGTCAATACTTTTTGGTAACTTTTTGAAAAGTTTTTGTATTTTTTATTCTCTTTTAGGGTCTTGACAATTCAGAAAAAATCGGTTACAATAAGAGTGCGGCAAAGAAATGCCGCAAGATTGATACCGGGAACCTTTTCCCGGAGAACGGAGTATTGTAATATGAGCGAACATAATGAGCAGCTTGAAAACATGATGGACTACGAACCTGAGCTTTACACTCTTGTGGATGAAGACGGCAACGAGAAGGTCTTTGAGCTGATTGATGTGCTGGAGGAAAATGACAAAGCATATTTTGCCCTGATCCCCCACGTTGAGAATCCCGAAGAGCTTCTGGAGGATGAATGTGAGCTGGTCATTCTGGCTGTTGTAAGCGGTGAGGACGGCAACAATATGCTGGTTCCCATCGAAAGCGATGAGGAATATGAGCGCATCGCCAACATCTTCATTGAGCGCCTCGACTGCGACTGTGAGGATGACTGCGATTGCGGTGATCATGATTGCGGCTGCGGCTGCGGTCACGAATAATAGATCGCACAGCTGAAATCTTCTTTTTCCATAGCATTCTCTCTGCCTTGTGCGAGCAAGTCCGATTTGATATAATCCAACATATATGAATAGGGAATCCCGGCTCCGGGCGCAGATTGCAGACCTCCCGCTTGCGGACGAAGGGAGCATGAACCGAACGGGCAGATACCCACCTGCTTTATGCGGGTTTTATTCATCGGACGACGGCAAGGCGGAGCGTTTCAAACAACCAGGCAGGTCTTGATGGGACACATCAGGACCTGCTTTTTTCATCTCACAGCGCATCTGCAATCCGCAGCACAAAGCACTCTGACTGCCGCATTGTGAAAAGAGGAAGTTTCCTCAAATCATCAAGAATCAAAACATAATCTGTGATATACTGTAAGTACGGTACCGGAATCCAGAATCCTTGAAACAGAAACGGAGGGATCGGTTTGAAGCGCTTTTATGTATTAGAAGATGCACTGCAGTTCATTGAGGAAAATCTGGAAAACGACTTTACCCAGAATGATGTGGCAGATGCATGCTATCTCTCGCTTTCCGGACTTCAAAAGCTGTTTCGGTTCGCGCTGCATTTCAGCGTAGGAGAATATATTGCTAAACGGCGGATGACCTGTGCGGCAAAAGCACTCTGTGAGACGGACGCGTCTGTAACAGAGATTGCCTTTCGTTACGGTTATCATTCTCCGGAGGTGTTTGCACGTGCATTCACAAGAGTGTGGCATGTCAAACCATCGGAATTCCGCAAAACAAGACGGCATTTCTTCGGCATCTGTCCGCCTGTGCTTCCGCCGCAGAAACATGGAGGTACATTACTTATGAGAAATCAGTTTGATATTTCTGAGCTGTATGATTATTTGCAAAGCAAGAAAGGAACCTATGCTCTCGGATTTGATATCTGCAATCTGCACCCGATCAATACCGAAATCGGCAGAGAAGCCGGCGATCTTGCAATCATCGAGGCGATGAACCGCATCGATGCGGCTTGCAGCGACGGGATGATCGCACTGCGTCTCGGCGGTGATGAATTTGTCCTTGTGACAACATTGTCCGATCCCGCCGCAGCAAAGACACTGTTGGATTCCGTCCTCGCAAAGAACGGAAATCCGATTCTCTATCAGGGTCAGGAAATCCCGCTCTCTCTCCACGGCTGTCTGTTTCAGATCACAGCTGCCTATGAGGGCGGTACAGGAATCAATTATCAGCATCTGCTTACCAAATTCCAAACGGAGATGGATGACGCAAGACGATCCGAAGCACCCAAAACCCAGTAAGCCGCCAATCTCCCTGTGCCATGCCCCGATGCCGCTCTCCCTCCAAAAAATATGCTGTGCCAATGCTTCGGAATCCTCCTCAAAATACACAAAGTTTTCCTGCAAATTTCACAAAAGCCCTTGCTTTTTCTTTGGCAATATGATACAATGATTATGTACAATCGGATTCTGTGCCGATTGAAATCCAGTATTTAGGAGGATCATCCATGCCCGAAGGACAAATGAAACCCATTACCAATCCGGTTCTTGTGGATGCTATGGCAACCTTTAAAGTTGACCTTACCAATCGTGAGCACGAAAGAGCCTTTCTTGAGGCTGCTATGGAAGCAAAATATCTCATTCCCGCAATGATCGAGCGCCCCGTGACGCCCCCTGCCGAGGGTGAGCAAATGCAGGCTCGTATCGCATTCCAGATGATGACCAATCAGCAGGGCGATAAGTTTATGCCCGCTTTTACCGATGAAATCGAACTGAAAAAGAATCGCAAGCCCGGTGAGCATTTCCAGGTGGCTGTCCTGAGTTTCATGGATTTCTATCGCTTCCTCAAAACCAATGAGGCAATCAAGGGCGTTGTGATCAATCCCTTTGGCAGCAATCTTTGTCTGGTGCGTCAGCAGATCATCCTGCTGGGCGATCACAACGGCGATCTGGACGAGCTGGCCGCTGCGGCTGCCCGTGCCAATGCTGCTGCCCGTGCCAATGCTGCTGTAGCACAGCCCTCCAATGCGCTGGGTGCTGCTTCCAACAGCCGTGAAGCACAACAGGCTGCGATCCGTCAGGCAATGGCCGATATGGAAGCTGCAAAGGCACAAAGCGAAGAAACACCTGCCGTTTCCGCCATCACAGATGATCTGCTGGATGCGGTCAAGGCCTTGCTGAAAAAACAAAAATCGGTCAAGAAAGCCTATATCGAAGAATCCAACGATAACGGCGAGCGCTTCCTGCTCATTGCTCTGGAAGCCGATGCCAATGCCGATATCGCTGAAATCGGCAATACGATCTCTGCAGAATGCGCAGATTATTCCGATCTGCCCTTTGATTGCGTCGCAAGCACCTCCATCCGCGCCAAAGATCTCGTAACAAACAACAAGCCCTTCTATGAGAAAAAACGATTTGGCTTCTTTTAATCCGCTTATACGGATGGAATGATTGTTTCCGGTTTTTATAACAGCACTTGCTGTTATTGAAATGTGCACAGATTTGTACCACTCTGTACACCAATATTATGAAGGGGGAATCTTTATGAATCTCAAGAAAATGCTGTCTTTGGGTCTTGCAACGATTCTGGCAGCAGGCACGATCAGTTATATGGGTTCTGATCTGCTGAATGCATCATCGGCACAGGCTGCGGATGATACCAATGATGACTGGCTTCATGCTGTGGGCAGCCGTCTTTATGACAAGGACGGAAATGAAGTCTGGCTGACCGGTGCAAACTGGTTCGGCTTTAACTGCTCCGAAAACGTTGCCCATGGTCTGTATGCAGCCGATGTGGATGATTTCCTGTCCGGCGTTGCCGATCATGGCATCAATGTCATTCGTTTTCCCATTTCTTCTGAGCTGATCCTCTCGTGGATGAACGGCGATCCCAATCCTGTCAACAGTGTGCAGGCCGGCTATGAGCCGCCCTATGTTGACATCAACCGCGATTTCGTGTTGGAAGATGGCAAAACACTGAAAAACAGTATGGAGATCTTCGATATCATCATCCAGAAATGTAAAACCTATGGCTTGAAGGCATTCATTGATATCCATAGCCCTCATGCCGATAACTCCGGCCATAACTACGAGCTCTGGTATGGCAAGGCCGGCATCACCACCGAGCTGTGGATCGAAACGCTGGCTTGGCTTGCCGAAAAGTATAAGGATGACGATACCCTGCTGGGCTATGACCTGAAGAATGAACCTCATGGCAAGGGTCAGGATGGCTCCAAGGCCGCTAAGTGGGATGGCTCCACCGACGAAAACAACTGGGCATATGCCGCAACCAAATGTGCCAATGCCATTTTGGCTGTGAATCCGAATGCGCTGATCTTCGTCGAAGGCGTTGAGCAGTCTATGAAGCGTCCCGGCACCTCCGATTATTGGGGCATGCCCGATTCCCTTACCGATTCACCCTATTACGGTGCTTGGTGGGGCGGCAATCTCAGAGGCGCTCGTGAATATCCCATCGTCCCCGATTCCGGCACCAGCCAGATCGTCTATTCTCCTCATGACTACGGTCCTTCCGTTTATGCACAGACTTGGTTTGATAAGGATTTCACAACCGAGACACTGCTGGAGGATTACTGGTATGACACCTGGGCGTATATGGTAGAAGAGGATATCGCTCCTCTGCTCATCGGTGAATGGGGCGGTCATATGGACGGCGGCAAGAACCAGAAATGGATGACGCTGCTCCGCGATTACATGATCAACAACCATATCAACCATACATTCTGGTGCTTGAACCCCAACTCCGGTGATACCGGCGGCTTGCTCAGCTATGATTTCATGACATGGGACAGCGAAAAGTACGGCCTCTTTGAGCCGTCGCTCTGGCAGACACAGACCTCCGGCAAATATATCGGTCTGGATCACCAGAAGGCTCTGGGCAACAATGGCACCGGTATCTCCCTCGGCGAATTCTATGCTTCCTATGCCAAGACCGAAGGCAGTAATCTGGATGGCGGTACCATCGGCTCCAACCCGATCGGTACAACCGCTCCTCCTCAGTCTACTACCACTACCACCACAACCACCACTTCGACGACAGCACCCAAGGATTCTCCCACACGTCTCGGTGATGCCAACTGCGATGGCGTTGTCAAAATCGACGATGTTGTGCTGATCAATCGCTTTGTTGGCGAAGATACGACGATCACCTTCACACAACAGGGCAAAATCAATGCCGATACCGATGGAAGCGGTCTCATTGACAGCTACGATTCCATCCATATCTTGGAATATCTTGCCGGATTGTCTGCCAGTGTGAGTGGCTAAACCATTGTTTCAATGCAAAAAACCTGAGAGGTCATAGACTTCTCAGGTTTTTTTCTTTGTGATGCATGATTTTCCCGATTTGGGAAATGCTATCAGCAAATCAATCCAATCGGGAGGCCGCAATGAATCAGCCAAATCGTCGGGATGTGATTCCCTTAGCAAACAGTCCGTCCATCTGCGCATGGGCAAGCGTGGCAGGAAAAAAAGAAGGCGATGGTCCCATGGGATTTTGCTTCGATCAGATCGAACCGGACAGCCATTTCGGGAAAGATACTTGGGAACAGGCTGAAAGTGAACTGCAAAGACGCACCGTTTCTCTCCTGCTGGAACATGGTCATCTCAAACAAGAACAGCTGGATGCTCTGCTGGCCGGTGATCTCATCAATCAATGCACCAGCTCCTCTTTCGGTATCCGCCATCTCAATGTACCCTTCCTCGGCATTTACGGCGCTTGCTCTACCATGGCAGAGGGCTTGCTCTTGGCATCCATGCTCGTGGATGGTGGTCATATGGAATATTGCGCCGCTGTGACTTCCTCCCATTTTTCCGATGCAGAACGGCAATTTCGATTTCCGCTTTCCTATGGCGGTCAGCGAACTCCCAATGCCCAATGGACAGCAACGGCATCCGGCGCTGTTCTGATATCCCATCAGCAAAAGCCACCCTATATCCGTCATGTCTGTGTGGGAAAAATCAACGATCTGGGCATATCGGATGCCAACAATATGGGCGCTGCCATGGCACCGGCTGCCGCTGATACCATCCAACGCTTTCTGATGGAAACAAACACGCGTCCCGATGACTATGATGTGATTCTCACCGGAGATCTGGGCGTAGTCGGCAGCAAGCTCCTGTTGGAGCTGACCGAGCAAAACGGATACCATCTGCATCATGTCCATCGTGACTGCGGCGTTATGATGTTTGACAATACCACACAGGATACCCATGCCGGAGGCTCCGGCTGCGGCTGTTCTGCCAGTATCCTCTGCGGCTATTTTCTACCCAGGCTTGCCAGCGGCGAGCTGCAAAATCTATTGTTTATCGCCACCGGTGCGCTGTTATCCCCAATGCTTTGTCAGCAGGGTGAAACCATTCCGGGCATTGCCCATCTGGTGCATCTCTCGGCAAAACCCAATGAAAAGGAGTGATCCCATGCACTATATCTGGGCGTTTCTGGTAGGCGGTGCAATCTGTGTCATTGGTCAGCTGTTGATCGACTTCACAAAGTTGACACCGGCTCGTATTCTGGTGGGATATGTCATCACCGGCGTGATCCTCGGTGCACTGGGCATTTATCCCAAGCTCGTTGCGTTTGCCGGTGCCGGCGCATCAGTACCTCTTTCAGGATTTGGCAATCTGCTGGCGAAAGGAATCCAAGAAGGCATTGCCGAAAAAGGCTTGTTCGGAATTTTCAGCGGCGGTTTGACCTCTGCTGCAGGCGGCATCACAGCGGCGATGCTCTTTGGATTATTGGCCGCTTTCTGTTTTCGTCCAAAGGATAAATAACAATAAAAAGGCTTCTCCTGATGTAGGAGAAGCCATTTGTAATCAACCTTCCAGTTCATCAGCATCTGAGTAAAGAGTAGAATCCTTTACTGCATAGCCGAGTGCAACATTAGCAGTCCAAGTGCCAGCATATTGATGATAATCATCCGGATTGATCGCAATCGGAGAGCTGCCGGGATGGCTACCCTTCATCAGACCAACACCCAGACAACCGTCTCTGCTCAGACGGAACGAAAAGGTTTTCACCTTTGCAACATCGCCAAAATACTGCTCGACCTTTGCATAAAGGCGATACAGCAGATTGGTGGATGCCGCATCGGCATTGTCGATGACATCCTGACCGACAACCAGCAAATAGTTTTTATACCCCTGTCCGTTTTGATTGCCAAGCGTCGCTACTGCTTCTTCATCACTGAGCAGTTCGACCATACCAACATTCAGCGCATTGTGCAGATTCTTAGCGTCGCTATTGGCTGCGGAAATCTTGGAACGCGCTACATAACTGATCAAAGCAGGCACCAGAATTGCTGCCAACACACCAATGATCGCAATTACAACGATCAATTCGATCAACGTAAAACCCTTTTTCTTCATTCACTTTACCCCTGTTATACTGTCTAAAGCAATATGCTTACATGACGAATGCCCCCAATTCGGGGGCATTCGCACGCAATAGCTTAAGCTATCAAACTTCAAAGTGGAAATGACTGCAAATCAAACTGTGCCGTCGATACCGTAACCGCAAGCAGCAGTAGCATCCCAAGAATCAGTATCGTCGTATACTTCAACGGTCATCTGCTCAGGATGAGAACCCGGATATGCGCCGTTCATAACGCCAACACCAGCACATACGCCAGTCTTGATGACATTGCCAGCAGCATCGGTCTTAGTGCCATCGCCGAACTGGATTTCCCATGCAGTCAGCTTATCAGCATCGGTGAAGTAGCTGTAAACCTTAGCCAGCATCTTCGTCTGAACGGTTGCTTGTGCGCTGGTAGCATCGCCCTGAGAGCTCATAGTGTTGGTATCGTTGTCACCGCTAGCGGTGGTCAGCGTGGTAATGTCCTCATCAGCAGAATCCAGGTCAGTAACTGCAACCTGAACAGCATTGTACAGCTGCTTAGCGTTGGAGTTTGCGGATGTGATCTTGGATCTCTTCACGTAGCCCAGCATTGCGGGAACGAGAATAGCAGCCAGAACGCCGATGATCGCAATAACAACGATCAGCTCAATAAGAGTAAAACCTTTCTTTTTCATGATAAGAAACCTCCTCAAATTTGTTTGTTCGGTGTTTCCGAACGGTGTATTTCGGATCACGTGCTTAGAGAATTTATAATGTCCCCCCTGCCGTTCTCCATGGTTTTAGTATAACATAACCAAATTTATTTGTCAATAGTTTTCGATAAATTTACCAGATTATGAATAAACTTTTACGAAACAAGGTTTTTACATGCAAAATCCAAAACAGTTTTTGCCATGTTGCACAAAAGATGTAACCGAATTGTAACTATTGATCCGAATTTGGTGTTCGATTAGCCGATCACGCCTTCACGAGTGATGACAGACTGTCCGCCCATAGCAGTGAGATAACGATAGAACTCTGTCTTATCCTGGCACTTCTCAAGCGCATCGATTTCACCGACAGTATTGTTCTTAACCAGTCTTGCCAGCTCCTGGTCGAGACACATCATGCCGTGTGCCTTACCTGCCTGGATCGAGGACTGGATCAAGTGGATCTTACCTTCACGAATCTGAGCAGAAATTGCATCGGTACAAGCCAGAATTTCCATAGCAGCCACACGACCGGTGCCGGACTTCAGCGGCAGCAGTGTCTGCGATACAACGCCGACCAGTGTATTGGCAAGCTGTGTACGGATCTGCACCTGCTGATGCTCGGGATATACGTCGATGATACGGTTGATGGTATCGGCGGCAGAGGTGGTATGCAAGGTGGAAAGCACCAAGTGACCGGTTTCTGCAGCAGTAATTGCAGCTTGAATGGTCTCGAAGTCACGCATCTCACCTACGAGGATAACATCGGGGTCTTCACGAAGTGCAGCTCTCAGAGCCAGTGCAAAGCCGGGCACGTCAGAACCAACCTCTCTCTGGTTGATCATGCAGCGCTTATGCTCGTGAACGTACTCGATCGGATCCTCAATGGTGATAACATGAGCACTCTTGTTGCAGTTGATGTAGTCAATCATACCTGCCAGCGTGGTGGACTTACCGGAACCGGTAGGTCCGGTGATCAGTACCAGACCACGAGGACGCATTGCAAATTCCGACATTACAGGCGGCATGAACAGATCATCCAAAGTAGGAATGTCGTTGCGCAGCAGACGAATGGCGATGGCTGCGTGTTCACGCTGGAAGAAGATATTGCAACGATGACGATATCCTGCACGGGTCACATAGGAAAAGTCAGTATCCTCACGGCGGCCGACTTTTGCACGCTGCTGATCATTGCACATTTGCTCAATGATCTCACCGATCATTTCGTCGGTCATTTCAGGATAGCTGCTCATCTTACGGAGCTGTCCATGCAGACGTACAACAGGGTTGATATTGACTGTGAAATGCAAGTCAGAGCAGCCCAGTGCACGTACATCATCCAGGATCTTATTGATCATAATAGTAGGCATAGGAAATTCCTCCCGTCTGTTTCCATAATATTCAGATATATTTTATACTGCGTAGGTAACACGAACCAGCTCATCCATGCTGGTAACGCCCTGCATAACCAGATCCGATACGTTGTCACGCAGCAGCTTGGTACCATTGGCTCTTGCCAGAGATTCCAGCTCCTCTTTACCTGCGCCGTTGGCGATCAATATGGAAATACCGGCGGAGCAGTGGATGATCTCATGAATTGCGGTACGACCGCGATATCCGCCACCGCACTCATTACAGCCAACTGCATCGTAAATCGGTACAGAATTCTCAATGTGCATGAGCTTGTTCTCATCGGGAGTAGACATTCTCTGCTTTCTGCACTTCGGGCAGAGTACCTTAACCAGACGCTGTGCCACAACGCCGATCAGAGAAGAGGCTACCATGTAAGAAGGAATACCCATATCAACCAGACGAACGATCGTAGATGCAGCATCGTTGGTATGCAAGGTGGAAAGCACCAAGTGACCCGTGATAGCTGCACGAATACCGATTTCGGCAGTCTCGCTATCACGCATCTCACCGATCATGATAATATCCGGGTCCTGACGCAGAATGGAACGCAGGGCTGCGGAGAAGGTCATACCGGATTTTACGTTAACCTGGCACTGGTTGATACCATCCATCTGCTTTTCCACAGGGTCCTCAACCGTAACGACGTTTACGTCGGGTCTTGCAATTGCGCCCAGCGCTGCATACAGAGTGGTAGATTTACCGGAACCGGTAGGTCCGGTAACCAGAATCACGCCATGAGGGCACTTGATCATGCTGGTGAACAGCTCATAGTTATAGTCAGACATACCCAGATCCTGCAGACGACGGGTCTTGATTGCGCCGGTGGAAAGGATACGGATAACGATCTTTTCGCCATGTACCATGGGAAGTGCGGATACACGGACGTCCAGCGGAATGCCGTCAACGGTCTGAGAAAAACGACCGTCCTGCGGGATTCTCTTTTCAGCAATGTTCATGCCGGAAATCAGCTTCAGACGTGTGGTGAGCTGGTTATGTACGTTGTTGGATACGTTCATCAGAGGAACAAGGTCACCGTTGACACGAACACGAATCTGCGTATATTTCTCGAAAGGCTCAATATGAATATCCGTTGCTTCCATACGGAAGGAGTTCTCAACGATCTGTGTTGCCAGCTTAACGATCGGAGCACTCTCAACACGATCCTTGGACTCGTCATCATCAATGATCTCCTGACCGCCGATGCTGTCGATATCGCCCAGATCAGACATCTGATATGCCTTACCGATTGCTTTCTTGATGGCAGCACGAGTTGCCAGAACCGGAATACAGTCGAAACCGGTCTTAACCTTAATATCCTCAAGGATATTGAAGTTGACAGGGTCATCGGTTGCGACAGTCAGACGACGGCCGGTCATGTTGATGGCGATGACGCAGTTGCGCTCTGCCAGATCCTGCGGTACCTTACGTGCGATATCGCCGTCGATCTCAACATTGTTCAGATCCACATAAGGAACCTTCAGCTTGCCGGACAGTGCCTGTGCGAACTTGACATCAGACATGAAGCCCATCTCGACCAGCACCTCACCAAAACGCTTCTGCTCAGTGGATTCATGCTGTCTCTGCAAAACCTGCTGGAGCTGTTCGGGTGTGATGTGGCCCTCTTCCACAAGGTAGTCGCCGATTCGAATGTTTCTCATACCTAACCTCCAAAATTGAATTTTAATCTTGAAAAATCATGTAATCTGTGTTAAAATAACAGTACAAACCATAAAGGAGGTACCGCTATGTACCAAAAATTAATATGCGGTTTGCAGCTTTTGGCTTTGCAGCCCGCATGGGAGGAATGGAAATTCTATGATCTCTCATTCTTCCTTCTTGCCGTTCCGGTGGTTTTCATCTACGGCATTTGTATCGGCAGCTTTTTGAATGTGGTGATCATTCGGCTGCCAAGAGATGAATCTCTGATCAAGCGAGCCTCGCACTGCATGACCTGCGGCGCAAAAATCCGGCTGGTGGATCTGATCCCTGTGTTCAGTTGGATCTTCCTCAAAGGAAAATGCCATAGCTGCGGAGAAAAAATCTCTCCCAGATATCCGATCGTGGAATTATTAAACGGCTTGCTTTACATCGCAAATTTCTTTGTGTTCGGATTCACCTTCAACACAATGATTATGTGCCTGTACACCTCAGTGTTGGTAGTGGTAGGATTCATGGACTGGGATACCTTGGAGATTGATCTTCGTGTTCTTGCAGTGATCATCCTGTTGACGATCCCCAGCCATTTTCTCAATGAAACCTCTCTGCTCGATCGGATCATCGGTGCTGCTTGTGTCAGCATTCCGTTTTTCCTCATCGGTGAGATCAGCGGATTATACTATCAAAAGAAAACCGGTGAAAAGGTACGTGGAATAGAGATTGGTGATACGCTGCTCATGCTTTGCGGCGGTTTGTATCTTGGATGGCGTGCCGTGGTTCCGGCAGTATTCATCGGCATTCTTTTAGCAGCAATCTGCGGCTTAATCATCAAGAGTATAACAGGTAGTTCAAAATTTGCGTTCGGACCTTATCTCTGCATTGGTTTATTGCTTGGAGCAATGTTTGGTGAGCTGATTACCAACTGGTATTTGAGCACAATTCCCCAACCCGAAACACAATCTTATTATACAAATGCGATTTGTTACTATTTGTATAATTAAGTTGGCAATCTTTAGGGCAGCCGGCAACACCGGCTGCCCTTTTTGCTGTATTGGGTTTAAGGAAGTTCACTTAACAGAACCGGATCAATACCCCAGAGTGTGGGGTCCATATTCTGGCAGGTTTCCGGCAATGTATAAATGAAATAGAAGTTGCTGGTTGTCGGAGTCGGATTGGAATCCAGAGGCGTTGCGCGCTCAATGGTCACCTTCTGATACTCATTTGCGGTAGGCTCATAGATGATCTTCATATCAGTTTTCGATGCATTCTGATAAGCATTACCGGTATAGATCAGAGCGTTCTCCAGTACGAAAGACGCGTAAGTTCTCTGGTGAGAAGAGCCGGCAGTCAAACGAATCAAGCCGCCATCCTGACGTCTCACCTCATTGGTGCGGATATAGATCTTACAGTTATTGTAGGTAAACTGATAATTGCCCACAACAGTTGCATTATATGCTTCCATCTCATCAGAGGTTGTGAAGGTGCCGGGCATCGGGTATGTGGAGATCACATCGTTCTCGGTGCCCAGGAAGAACTCATAATCGAAGTTCTGATACAGCTTCGGATTCACAACCCAAGCGGTCGGAACCGGATTGAGATCCAGTGCATAGACTTCCGATCCCACAGCAGGCTTCTGAAATTCATAGTGATACTCGAACATCAGGATTCTGCCCTGATTCAATTCGTTGCGATTGTATTCGGTCAGCTGCGACATACTGCGCAATGCGACATCATTCCGACGAATCGTATTATCAAAGCATAATACATAGATCGTGCCGCTTGCATCAAAGCAAACACGGTTCTTGAAGAATGCCTCATGGAACTCTGCGACTTGGGCATTGAGCAGGGCTGTCGGTTGAACTGTGCCGCCGTTTTCTTCAAAAGCGGTATAGCCTGCATATGCCCGAATACGGTCTGCATAGCGAAGATTGCTCTCGATCGAGCGACGCATATTATCAAGACAGGCCGTAGTATTCTCATAGTTTGAGCTGCGGACAAAGAACTTGGAAACAGGATCCAGCAACCCAATGATTCCAAACATGATAATAGAAAAGATCGCCAGAACGATAATCGTTTCAATTAAGGTAAAACCTTTTTTTACAATTCTATTCTTCATGATCATTTCCACCATTCTGTTGAAGCATCAACGTAGCCATGAAATTGCAGTCCGCTTCCTGTAAAGGTATATACAGGAGAGGCGCCCATCACGCGGTATACAAACTTGCCGTTTTCCTCGATGGTCTGCCAGAAGGCAAAGGTTGCATCCACCTTGTTGTCAGCAGAGCCATCTTTGTATTTCAGCGTAATGGAGATTTGTGTTGTCAGCTTATCCATCTCGATTTCCAGGAATGCACCGGTATCGGGATTGATTGAGAACGCATTCAGCTCTCTCATCTGCACTCTTGCATCATCCTCAGGACGAATCAGATATTGATCCGCGCCGGTGACAGTAAGGATTACCTTATCAAGACGCTTCACAAGCTCTTCAGGTGCACGCAAATAGAAGACATGTCTATCTGCTGCAGCGCTGCTGCTGCCAACGGCTTCACCGTTAAACTGCAGAAAACGATAATGCACGCCATCTTCATTGGGGTTCTCATCGTATGCCTGAAGCTCAAGAACCGGCTTGGTCAACGGCTTGGAGTTGTTCGTATCCATGGTCGCACCGGAATACTTCGGTGTTCCGTCATCGTTGACGGAATCACCGTAGATTACGGTCAGCCCAAGCTGCATATCATTGCCATGGGAATCCTTGGGAAGCGTAATGGTATTGCCCTGCAGATCCACCAACGTTGAGGTGTCATTCTCTGCGATACCGTTGATACCCAAAAGACTGTTCTTTTCCAGCGTGTTCACGTAAGTTTTCTCGGTATAAAGACGCTCGCTCAGATGATTGGTCGCCTTCATAACCGCATTGACCGACGAAATAATCTGCACCAGGAGAATAGAAAGCAATCCGAAAATTGCAATAGCAACGACAACTTCCAGCAGTGTCATACCTTTTTTGCGTTTCATATTCTCACCTCTCTCAACCATTCTTGTTGTAATCATTCTCGAAGTAGTTACCGCTGCTGACTACGATTTCCTCTTCGGAAATGCTGCCGCCGGTACTGCCGGGACGATTACCATCCGTTGCATAGAAGATAAAGGATGTGTTCTGGTTGCCAAAGGAACTCACTTGGAATCCACCGATACCGATGGTACGCTTTTCCATCAGGCTGGTGGGCTTATAAGCAACATCCTCATGGTTTGCACGGTACAGTACTTTGTCAAGAATCGTATATCCAACCGCAATATAAATATTGGAGGTCGGCATTACGACAAATGCGGAAAGCACGGTATCGTTGCTGAAGTTGAAGGTACCACCGTTGGCACCGTTGATGGTTACGTTAGGAATATACTCGAATTTGTACTTTTCAGCACCACGAAGCGCATCCCACTCCCTGGTTCCGGGATAATAGGGATTTGCTACGTAATCCAGATCCGACAGATTATCCATGGATCCGGTGGAGAACAGCTTGAATTTGTTGCCGGAGAAGCCGTTATCCAGATAGATCAGTACGTCTCTTCTGCTGGCGAAGGTATATGCAGTCTTGCCATCCTTGATCACAGGATTACCGTTTGCATCCTTCAAAGGCTCGGCGTAGTATTGACCGGCGGTGGTATTGAAGGTATTGTTTACGATAAATGTGGTCTCGGAGAAGTTGCCCTTCAGATGCAGAATCAAAGGATCCGTATCGGTATAACCCTTAACAGAGGGATCGATATAGAAGGTCTTGTTGCTCTGACCGTCAATGATACAGCTGCTGGTAATACGATATGCGCTGATGGTCTTGTTAGCAGGCGTACCGTTCGGAGTATGATAATAGTAGGTACAGTCAATGGCATTGGCAGCCTGTGCAGTATAGTCTTCCGTGGGGAAGTTGTTCTGTACGCTGTCATAGTACTTGCTGGGAGGTGTCATTGCATCCGTACCGGTGACAAGCTCCTTGATAAAGGAATGCTTCTCTTTGTTGCGGGAGCTGGTGTAAGGAACCCAGATGGTCTTGCTGCCATTCTTCTTTTCCTTGACATTCCAGGTGTGACCTGCATCCTTGCTCTCTTGCACAAAAGCGTCATTGTTCATGGCAGCTCTGGCTTCTGCTTCGGTGTTCTTCTGCAGATCCCAGCGGATATAAGTCTCGAAGATTTCATCCTGGCGGCTGCAGAACGGGAACAAGCCGGCTTCCACAGTGACCTTATTGCCATTGGCAGCAATATAGGTCTGCTTCCAGTTCTTCATAGCAGTAATGACAGCATTGTAATTTGCGCCGGTGAAGGTTTCATCAAGACTCTCAACATAAGCGGAGGTGCCGCTGTTCTTGGTCACAGTATGATCCTTCTTCGTCACGCCGGCACCGGATCCGCAAACATCTGCAAGATACGCAGCCTTATCGCCGCCGTCATAAGTCTTACCATTGATGGTCGTGCCGGTTTCAATGGTCAGATTGTTCGGATCTACATAGATACCGCCCTTGGCAGTGATGGTACATCTCTGGATGACCAGTTTGCCTGCACAAACGATGGTACCATTGACTGTCAGCTTAGAAGGATCTCCAAGGAACGTCATCACGCCATCGGGATTGGTAAAGATCAAATCGCCGCCAATCTCCAGGCCGTTCTGACAACGGACGGAAAAGCTCTTATTGTTGCTGATGATATCGCCGCCGGTATAACCGTTTGTATCATAGTTTGCCTTTTTGATATTGTTGGAAATAAAGGTTGCAAGCTTGGAACCATCCATTCGCAGTGTGGTATCCAGCGTTGTCTCATAGAGGTAGGTATCGCCGTGAATATTGTAGGAGCCCTGCGGATTGGAGATATCCAAAGCACCGGCATATACATTCACAGGCTGTCTCGGATCGCCAATCGTCCAACCGGAGTTGATCGGAATGATTGCGCCTTCGACGTACATAAAGGCAAGCTGATTGTACTGCTTCGGCAGGGTTTTGAAATTGGAAACGATTTTCTGATCGTTCTGAACAGCATAGTTTCCGTAAATGATCAAGCCATCGCCGGGGTTGCTCAGAACCATCTTTTTACCGGAACCGGTAAATGCATTATTGTTGACATACACGGTCAGACCGGCGAAATCACCGGTGTTACCGATGTTGGCATAGCCATCCCAGTCATATCTGACTTCCTGCCAGTGACCATGGTCAATCACATTTGCATAGTCAGTGCCGTATTTGGTTCTTCCCATCGGCACCACATTGGAAGTCATGGGGCCCATAACCGAGACGTTACCGGCAGTCATGCCGAGGCTCGATGCGAAGATACCGGCACCCTTATCGCCGCCCTCACCATCCTTAACGCCTTCCCAGGATGCACCGTTGTTATCGGGATCCGGAATCTTGTCACGATAGGGAGCATAAATCTTTCTGGCAGAGGTTGCGGTTGCAGCATTTCGACCGCTGCCCACCTCAGCCGTTGCAGAGATCGTCCAGGTCTGGCGCTCAATGATCAGACGGTTCTTCTCATCCCAATAAAACTCAGGCTCTGCACATTCGATGGTACAGACAACGATCTTATCGCCATGATCGTTCTTTGTAATCGGGATTTCACTGTTTTCAAAACTAACAGCAAACGAAACCGATTCGCCCACATTCGGCGCACCGGCCATGATGAACTCATAGAATTCCTGACCGGTTTCCGCACTGAATACGGTATTTTCAACGGTATCCAAAGCGGCCTTCGCTGCATACTGTGCCTGTGTCTCGAAATAGGTATAATAGGCTCTGCGCTGCGCTGAAGTCGTCAAAATCAGCGTAGACATCAAAAACACTACCATTACCATCATAATCGATACGACAGTAAACAGAACAGTACCTTTGACTCTCCCTTTCTTCATATTTTGTTTCATTTTTGAAACCACCTTTCATGTATGGGAAGCCCTCTTGCAGGGCAAGAAGGCTTTCCGCCGTGTCGGGTTTACTCAGAAACGTAGGTTTCCCACTTGTTGGTATCCCAAATGGTCTTATCGTATTCAGTTCCTACATTAGGCTTGGTCGGCTCCTGCATATAGTATACCTGGAAATCGAAAACGATCTCGGAATAGCCGATCTCCTCCGGAGGTATTGCGTTCTTGTCGTTAGGATTCACAGGAGGAGGATTCAGAACCTTGCCCTCTGCGTCACGCTCCAGAGGCTTTTTGTTCAGTTCATCGTAGTCAGTGATCTGGATGGACTGAATGAGCAGAGCGTCATTGTTCTTCACTGCATAGTCATGCACTGCATCGATCAGCTTCATGGTATCCTTGCGATGGATCAGAAGGGTCAGCTGAGAGCTGCCATTGCCAACTGTCTGGGCACCGCGAGCTGCCAGAACGATGGACTCAAAGCGCTTTTTCAGAGCTTCCAGTGCCAGAGAACCGTCAAAATCGGCATACTCATACAGCGGATAGGTCACGACATCGGGGGTGTAGTAGTAGTAAGCCATCTGCGATGTGGTCTCGTTGGTAACAGTCAGACTGCTCACGAGGCTCACGCCATTCTTCTTATGCTCAGCAGTGTTCATGAAGGTATCCTGCAGGAAGTGATCCAGCTCTACAGAATCCATCTCAACGGTGAAGCCCTCAGAAATCTTCAGAGCTTCCTCGTAACGAGTGCTGATATTCTTGCGGATAACATTGATGTCATCGAACTGTGCCAACTGGGTATTCCATTCATTCTGTGCCTTCTTCAGCGCATCCTTGTTCTTGGAAAGCTTTTCCCACTGCGGCTTGATGAATACGAAAATGCCGATGCCGAAGATGACGACAACAAGTACGACTAAAAGTATGATTCTATCACGATATCCAAGTTTCATTGTGCTGCCTCCTTAGTTTCCATCTCATCCTTTGTGAAGGTAACACCGTCGCCCTTCAACTCAATGGTTAAAGTCATGTTGATGTACTCGACGGGCTCCGTTTTTGCATTGTTGGCGATGGGGTTGCCGTCTTCATCCACAGGAGTACCTGCTACGGGCTTCAAAACTTCCAGAAGAGAATATCCCTCATAGTCAACATAGCTGACTTCCGGCAGCGCACGCAATGCGTCGATGAGCTTAGCGGGAGTGGGCTGCAAAGGCAGATCCTCAGCCTTGATGGTCAGATCAATGGTGAAGTTGCCGTCTTCATAGTCCATGGTCTTGATCTCGTAGTAATCGGAGTAATCGGGATCATCGGTATCCTTGAGATCGGGGTCTTCAGCAATCTCCTGCTTGAAGGGAGCGAGGCAGGTATCCTTGATGGTCTTCTCGATGGTCTCATAGTGCTTGGAGAGCACGTAAGGACGGCTGAGATATGCCTGATGTGCATTGCTGACACCATCGTAATAGGTGTTCATAGCTTCCTGCAGATCCTTCAGATCCTCAAGCTGCTTTTTCAGATCGGTACAGCACTGAGAGTTCTTCTTCTCGTTGATATCATCGATATCCTTCTGGATCTTATTGTTCTGAATTGCAAGCACCAGCCATGCAACAGTACAGACTGCGATGGAAGCAACCAGGCTGACGATCAGCAGCATGGTGTATGTAGAATCGGAGCGGATCTTGTTGTTGTTAACGGTATCTGTTTCCAACAGATTGATGCGCTCGGTCTCCTTATTACGCTTGAACATTGCGCCGATGGCATTGGCGTAAGAGGAGAATTCCAAGTTCTCATAACCGTGAATCTGCGGAGGCACGTTGATGATGCTGGTACGGATGCCCATCTTCTCCAGCTCATTGGTCAAACGAACATACTCACGCGTATCACCATAGAAAATCACGTTCTCAATGGGTTCGCTTTCCGCCTTGCTCTTCTGGAACTGGAGCATACGGAAGATGTTCTCGTTAACAGCCTCGAATACGTAATCGTCGGAATCGTCGTAGTCCTCGGCAGAAATCGAAGCGAAACGGGAGAAGGAAAGCTGACCGTGCTCATAAAGGTTCAGAGAGATAAAGTTGTTGTCAATCTGAACAGCCAGCAAAGGCATCTTGGATTTTACCTTGGTATCAGCAAGCAGCACCTTGGTGATGCAGTTGCAGCCGATCATAACAGAACGCAGAGAAAGCTGCAGCATATTGAATACACGCTTGTAGCAATCTACCACTTCAAAAGGACATGCCGTCGCAAGAATCTTCAAAGCGCCTTCCTGCTGATCGGAATCGCCCACAATGATATAGGATACGGAATAGGAATCATCGATACCCAGTGCTGCAGCCATCTCGGCACGAACCATCTTCATGAAGTCCTGCTCTTTGGCAGCCTTCTGGATATGCAGTTCCTTAAAGATGGTCATGTTGGAGGAGATACTGACGATCGCCTCTTTGTCAGCCATCTTGTTGGTACGAAGGACTTGGTTGATGAGCGTTGCAAGTCTGGGCACGTCGCGCACGTGTCCGTTGACGATAACCTCTTCTTCCAGATTCAGGGTTGCTGCGGAGCTGATACGGATTTTACCGCCACTCTCGGTACCCTTGATAATTCGTATATTTCGGTCGGTAATATCAAACGAAAGCATTTACGAAATCCACCTCTCTGTTTTTTATTATATGAATCATATACAGCGCTTCGTGCGGCAGAGTTTACCGCACAAAGCCGCTCAGGTTCCAAAAGCTATACTGTTTTACTCGATGTTGCCGATGGAGTCGTACAGTGCCGGGAAGAATGCTGCACAGACGAGACCGATAATAATACCCATGATAATCAGCATGATAGGCTCCAGCATAGCGCACAAACGCTTTACTGCAGAATCTGCTTCTTCGTCGTAGTAATCTGCGGTCTTGGCGAGAATATCGTCCAGAGCACCGGCTTCCTCACCGACGTAGATGATGGAACAGAACATGGAACTGAAGATATCTGCACGCTGAATCGAGGAGCTGAGCGTTTCACCGCTCTTCACCTCATCCACGATATCTCTGAACTTCAAGGTGATGTAAGAGTTGTTCAAGGTATCAGCCGAACGCTTCAGACACTCTACCATCGGCAGACCACTGGAGTACAGGGATGCCATGGTCTGTGCAAAACGTGCGGTATAAATCGTAACAACCAGCTTGCCGAAGCCGGGTCCCTTGATGATGAAGCGATCCCATTTGAGCCTTACATCGGGCAGCTTCATTGCATAAATGCAAACGAAAATAGTTACCACAACAACGCCCAGAATGATGTACCAATACTTTACCATGAACAGACCAAAGTTCATTAAGAATTTGGAAAGTCCGGGCATCTCGCTCTCATCTTCATACAGATCTTTGAAGGTCGGGAAGATGAACACGGCACAACCAATGATAACAACGACTGTCAGGATCGCCAGAATGATCGGGTAGATCATGGCACCCTTGATCGTATTGGAAATCTTGTTCTGATTTGCGTAGTAATCACTCAGACGCTGCATAATGACATCCAGCGAACCACTGGCTTCGCCGGCGGCAACCATGGAGGTCACCAGAGTCGGGAACACGCTGCCGTGTACTTCCAGCGAATCTGAGAACGATTCACCCTTCTGTACGTTTTCATAGACATCGCGCCATACGTTTCGGGCAGCTTCGCTCTCCTGCTCCTTGCAAAGAATGTCCAACGCCTTTACAAGCGTCAAACCGGAAGTCAGCATAGCCGCCAACTGACGAGTTGCAAACGCAAGATCCTGCGTCTTAAACTTTTTAACCGTCCTTACTTCCGTACGTCGTTCCTTGTAATCGGTGACATACATTCCCTTTTCTCGGATTCTTGCCAGAAATTCCTGCTCATCCTCTGCGGACATAACACCTTTTCGGATATTACCGACGGCGTCTTTCGCTGTATAAGCATAACTTGGCATAAAACCACCTCCTGCAGCAATTTTTAGGATTTGCGGCATCTCCATTGAGCGAATCGGGATCTGCCGCTGCTGTATTTTTCGTGCGCAGCCGAAGCGAACCACAGTAACCATCACATTTTTGAAGCAAATGCGTACAAATCTGCGTTTTCGTCAGGGCACACTGGTAGCCACACTACGAACCTATAGAGATATTATATCATAAAATATTTACAATTGCAACCGCTTTTTGTACAAAATTTAACCGCTATTTTTAGCTGTTTTGCCGATGTTCACAACAGGCGCTTTCCGATGCATTATGCATCCTCATCCGCCTTGGGCACACCCATGGAATCCTTGATGATGACTCTGCCGGGAATGACATGGCGGGATGCGGGCCTTGTGGGATTTTCCAGTCTCGCCAGCAGCAAGGTAACGGCAGTATGCGCCATTTCCGTCAGATCCACCTCAACCGTGGTAATCGCAGGCACACACATATCCGATACAGTATAATTATCATATCCGGTGACGGAAATATCCTCCGGAATCCGATATCCCAGCCGCTGCAGCTCTGCAATCACACGAAATGCCGTTTCATCGCAATTACATACAAAAGCAGTGGGCATTTCTTCGGGATAATCCAGATTCTGCAGCACCGTGCCATCTGCAAGACGGTCGTCCAGAGTCCATTCCGCACGATAGGGCAGGCCATGCTCCATCAGACATTTGACATATCCGAGAAAACGATCGTGAATGCTGCTTGTTGCCGTCACGGTACCGATAAAACCGATCTTCTTATGTCCCAGCATCACCAGCTGATCGGTCATCAGATAGCTGTCATAATAGTTATCGGAGATCACCGCATCAATATCACTGTGTTTATCGTAAAAATCCAAAAACAAAACCGGAAGATGCACACCGGCAAGCTTATCCAGATAGGCACGGGAAAGCTGTCCTACCACAATGAGTCCCCTCACCTGCCGTTCTGCCACAATCCTCGGAAGCACACAATTGCGTTCATCCTCTGCCGAAACGCTCTCATACACCGAATACAGATTGCACTGTGTCAGCTCCTTGGAAACGCCTGCGGTCAAAAACCAGTAAAAGGTACCTCTGGGACCCACAAACCGCTCGCTGGTGAGAATGCCGATGCTGCCGCTTTCCATAACCGGCCGTTCCGTTGCTTTTCTTACCGATCGCGGTGCCGATGGACGGTATCCCAGCTCCGATGCACGTGCACGAATCTTACGGCGCATTTCATCACTGACGCCGCCTCTGCCATTGAGCGCATTGGAAACGGTAACAACACTGACGCCAAGCTCCTTGGCGATATCCGACATCCGTATGCCGTTCTTCATGACGAAAGCCTCCTATCGTTTCCGCATCACTGTGCCGATGCGATGTGCTATATACTATTATAATGCATCCCATACACAGTGAGTCTCAGCAGGATTGCTTCCGCAATCCCCACCGGAATCCACTTGGATTCGACTTATTATACCATATCTTTTCAAATTTGTAAATACCAGATTGAAAAAAACTTTCCGTATAATTCCAGTAAAGTTAACACATTGTTTTCCCTTAATTTGTCCCCGCAGTAAAATAATGCAGATGTATGCCGGAATTTTGCTTTCTTGTTAGCATTCTATGTGGACAAATCTCTGTACATACCCTCTTACGGCTCGGTGATTTGATGATTTTTCCGACGATTTCTCGGATGATTTAACAAAATTTGTAGCAATATGCAATCCACACCGAACCGAAACAGGAATCTTTGTATAGTTTGCCACTTGCGAATTCCTGTAAAATAGTGTACCATTATCCTATGATGCTGTGTGCCATTGCCTAAATGGAACACGTTTCATCAGAGATAAAACATTGATTGAAAGAGGTTGAATGTCCATGACCAGATCCAAAAAGCTGCTGGCTTCTGCTTTTGCAGCCATGATGATGCTTTCCGTATGCACTGCCTGCGACAGCAGCAGCAGCGAACCGGAGACCACCACCACCACTACAACTACCACAACCACTGCCGCTACCGTGGCAACACAGGCAACCGAGCCTCCGAAAATTGAGGATGCCATCGAAGCCAAAGCCGGTGATGCCATTCTTTACATGGTCGATGCCGGTTGGTATGTCACATATGACGGCACCAAAAACACCAAAATGACCTATGGCGCAGGCGTTGCTCCCATTACCGGCAACGGCGATTACACCGTCAGTGTATCCTCCGATACCAACGGCTGCCGCTATGACTGCACCAGCGATGTCAACGGCGAGCTGGTGACCGGCGGCATCGATTTCGCTGCCGTTAAGGTATTTGAAGGCACCACGCTCTATCCCAATATGTGCATTGAGATCAAGGAGATCCGTATTGACGGCAAAGCCATCGAGCTGAAAGCCAAAAACTACACCTCCTCCGATGACGGCAAGGAAATGCGTGCCAACATCTATAACAAGTGGGTTCCTGCTCTGCCCGATGATGCAAGAGATCCCGAAGGCAACCATGTCACGGATTTCAACACATACAATCCCATCATCGTCCATGCCGATGATTTCAAATCCTGGAAAACCATCGAGGTCGATTTCACCGTTACCGGCATCGATGGCGAAGGCGGCACCACCAATCCCGATGAGGGAGCAGGTACCGGCGATACCACAACCACTGCCGCTGCTGAGTGATCGGTGTGGATCCCACTTCCGCAAGCAACATCTCGAAAGGCAATGCACACTGACTGCATTGCCTTTCTTTTTTCCAAAGACAGCACAATAAGACAGTATTAGGTCGCAATACTGCGTTGACAGCACGGAAAAACTCTGTTATCCTATAGCTATACGATTGGACATACGAAGGAGGAGACTCTATGCAACACCCTCGTTTTCAAAAGCTGATGGCGATTGCTTCGGCAGCGCTCCTGACCGCTATGCTGCTCCCGCTGCATGCTTCCGCTGCCACAGAGCAGATCCTTGTGGGCTATTACGGCGATGTGAATCTGGACGGCACGGTCACTGCCGTGGATGCAGCACTGCTCAGCCGCCACCTTGTGGGTATCGAATCCATCACCGATTCCGAAGCCGCTTTGCGCAGCGATCTGGATCATAACGGAATGCTCAATGCCATAGATCTTTCTCTACTGAAGCAGGGCATCCTGAATGGACTGACCTTTGAAGGCATCTATGAAGAAATCGAGGTGCCTGATCCGGAACTGATTGATGCACCTGTGAAGGCAATCCATCCTGCAGTCCCCAGCATCGGAGAGCCTCGTATTCTCCTGGTGACTGTCAATTTCCCCGACTGCGCTTTCAACGAGGGCTATTCGACGCAGCAGGTACATGATCTGGTGTTCGGACCCGATCAGCCCGATTCCCGCTTCTATCCCATGGAAACCATTTCGGGCTATTATCAGCGTGCCTCCTATGGCAGACTCCATCTGCAGGGCGAGGTATATACCTACACCGTATCCCGCAGTATTCACAGCTATGTGGGCAATGCGGACAGCCTGGTGGATGAGGTGCTTGCCGGTCTGGATGCGCAGATTGATTATACCCGATTCGATGCGAATCAAAATCATGCCATGGATACGCTGCTGCTGGCTTTGCCCGGCTCTGCCAGTACCGATGACTGGTGGCCTTGCTCCGGCGGCTATTACAGCGGCAAGTATTTCGATGGTGTGACACTGGATAATCTTTGCATCGGCGGTTGGGCGCTCAGCGATGTGGAAGGCTTTAACAGCACCTGGATTCATGAGCTTGGACACGCAATGGGTCTGCCGGACTATTACAAATACGAAAACACCGAAAACGGCTACTACGGACTCAACGGCGATGCAGGACTGGAAATGATGGATGATGCCTTTGGTGATATGAGCGCTTTTTCCAAGCTGATGCTGGGTTGGTATCAGACCGATGAAGTCATGGTATATCAAGGCGGCACACAAACCTATCAGCTCAGATCCTCTCAGCAGGCTCCAAACTGCATCGTCATCCCCAGAGGCGATCTCAACGGCTATCTCAGCGAATATTTTGTTGTGGAATTCGCTACCTATGAGTCCAATAACATCAATTGGCAATTCCGCGGCGGCGGCATTCGGGTTCTGCACTGTCAAGCAGAGGTCACCGAGGGCTGGTGGGGACCCGAATTCAAATATAACAACTATGGAATGCACTATGATTCCAGCAATCAAAAGCAGCGTGTGCTGCGGTTAGTCAACGAAGGCAACGGCTTCTTCGGACAGGGCGCTGTGATCAACAATGCAGTTAACGGCTTTGCCTGGTATGATGCCAACGGCTATCAGACCGTAAATCCCGGCATTACCATTACTGTCGGTGCTCTTGCAGATGGTGCCTATACCGTAACCATCACCCAATAACAGCCTCATAATCGACACAGACAGGGCACAGCGATCTGATCTCCCGCTGCGCCCTGCACATTCTATCCAAAACGATTGAAAGCCCCGATTTTCCATGAAAAATCGGGGCTTCTTTTCTGCATATTGAGTTTCTGCGGAATCGGTACGGTATCATTGCACCACAGAACAGGTCGTCAGCGGATGCGTAGACTGCACCGTCAGCTTCACCTGTGCAAAGCTGTTTGCCGGAATCTGCTCACTGTAATACACCGTAATGGTATTGCCTGCATAACCGATTTTGGAGGAATACAGCGCATCCTTTACGCTGACAAATTTGCCTTCGTTGGGACAGGAAATCCGAAGCGTAAGGGAACGGCAAGTTGCCGTGCCGCTGTTGAGAATCTGTACATTCACAGTCTGGGTATAAACCCCATCCTTCTCGGTCACATTTGACACATGGGGATTGAAATACTCAAGCTTTGTTTTGGAAGCGGTTGTAGTCGTAGTAGTCGTGGTGGTGCTGAGCTTGGTTGTCGATACTGTGGTGGTCAGCGTTGTCGATGTACGGACGGTAGTCGTCACCGTGGTTGTGGTTTTCGTGGAGGCAGAGGTGGATTTCGTAGTCGTAACTGCAGTTTGGGAGGTTGTGGCGTTTGTGGTGCTGCTCCCTGCTGCGGTTGACTGGGTATCGGAAGAAGCCTCTGTCTGCAGAGCGGAATCCTCTGTCAACAGCGGCGTGGAGGCGATCTCATTGTCCTCCGGAAATGTGGTAGGCGTCGTGGAAACATAGCTCTGTACCGTAGATGAGGTGGTAGGTGTTGTGCCGCCGCCCTCAACCTCCTGCTTCGTGACATCGGTGCTGCTGGCATCCGTTGTAGGCATTGAAACGGGAGCTTCCTCGCCCTGTGTCTGCTGCGGATCCCGCATTGCAGAATCATCATAGCCGAATCGTATGCCGCAAACCAATGCCGTCACAAAAACCGCACCCAATACCACAAATACCATGGAGCGCTTGCAATGATGAATGATTTCTGAAATATTGACACCCCGATGACCCAGTGCCTTCCGCTGCTCACGCATAAAGGATTCTGTTGCACGTCCCAGATTGTCGATATCCGAAAAATCCATCTTGGAGCGATCAGGTTTTGTCGTCTGACTCATAAAGGCATCCCCCTTTCACAGCGCCGCGTGATTTCCGGTTCGATGCGATGCACCGAAACACACAAAAAACTGCTGCACCTGTAATTTGTTAACAGTGGCACGTATTATACCACGAGTATAGCTAATTGCCGCACAATAGCCGAATTCTTTCATTTCCATGTTTAGAATACCACAAAAGCAGCAATTTGTCAATGATATTTCAAGGTGAGCGGTTTTTTTTGGATAATTAGCCAAATGTTAAGGCGACTCGCTGTATAATTTGACGAGAGAAATCTGTCGAAATCTGCCGCCTTCAGAATCCCCCATATCACAAAGCATCTTCGATATGGAGGCAAAGACATAAAAAAACATCCCATACAACCTGTATGAGATGTCATTTGGAAGGCGGGAGATGGGACTCGAACCCACGATCTTCGGGACCACAATCCGACGCTTTAACCAGCTAAGCTACACCCGCCATATGCGGAAACAGACTGCCATGGACTGCTCCCGATTTTTAAGTAATTGGCACGCCTTATTGGATTCGAACCAATGACTTACTGCTTAGAAGGCAGTTACTCTATCCAGCTGAGTTAAAGGCGCATTGGAGCGAGTGATGGGAATCGAACCCACGTAACCAGCTTGGAAGGCTGGAATTCTACCATTGAACTACACTCGCAAAGCAGATTGCACAGAGATGCGCTGCCCCAGCACTGCCAGCACTGCGAAATCTATTGTATCACATTTGTATGGATTTGTCAAGGGTAATTTTCAAAAAAATCTGCCGATTCCAAGTTCTCTCACGGAATTTGGGGGAATGCGCATATTTTTTTTGAGAGAATTGACAATTTTGTGGTTTTTTGCTATAATGTGGTTACTTATGGTTTGATCCCAAAGGAGGCATCCGATCATGGCAATTCTGGAAGAATGGCAAAAACATGGACAAGGGCTTGGCTGTGTCACCACCGATGCCCATTTCCATATGCAATATGCCGATGCTGCATATTTCCATTATTTTGGCAATGATGTGATTTATTCGATTTTGCGTACCGTTCATGAAGCCGACAGCGAACGTCTGGTGGAGGTGGCGCACAGTCTGCGGGATGGCCAGCTGGAACAGCTCGTGCTGCGGATGCGGGGGCGCTCTGCCGATTGGCGCTGGATGCTGGTTTGGCTGACTGCACACGGCGATGGCGAACAGCGCCGCTATCAGCTGCGAATCTCCGATGTATTCCGGTTACAGCGGCTGCTGATGGAAACCGCCCGTGAAAACACGGATTTTCGCTTTTATCTGAATTTGATGCGGGATCTGACCTTCCGCTATTCCTTCCTCACCCGCCGTTTGCAGATTGCAGTACACGATTGCTGCCGCGAGCGCATCCTCACCGATATGCTGCTGGAGGATTGGAAGCAGCAGGCGATCGAAAAGAACATGATTGTCAAAGAAGATATCCCAAAGCTTGAAAAGCTCTGCAAAGAGATGGAAAACGGCGAAAGCCGCTTCCAGTGCGAGCTGGAAACCAGCCTCTGCTCCATGGGACGCAGAATGGAATATTGCTGCTTCCGCGGGGTCACACGCAGCGATGCTCCCGGTGAACGCACAGTTCTGGGCACCATTTCCTTTTTGCATTCCAAATATAAATCCAAAGAGCCAAGCTGGCTGCAGGAGGCTACCAGAGATCCGGCAACGGATCTGCTGAATAAAAACGCAATCACCTCCCATGCCAAATCTGTTTTGGCAGCACAGCCCGAAGGCATGGTCAGTCTGGTGCTCCTCAATGTGGATGAGTTCAAAGAGGTCAACGATCGCTATGGACATTTATTCGGTGATGAAGTGCTGTTCACCATGGCACATATCCTGCAGACCGAGCTGGGTACCAGAGGCGTTGCAGGACGTATTGGCGGCGGTATGTTTCTGCTGGTTTTGGAAGGCATTGCCGATGAAACCGATCTGCGAGGCATTCTGCGTGCCATCCGCACCAAATTTGAATGGGCTTGGGAGCAGGCCTCTGCCGATGCAACGCATCCTCGTGTGACCTGCTCCATGGGAGCCGCCTGCTATCCCATTGATGCAAAATCCTATGAAAAGCTGTTCATGCAGGCTGATAAAGCCTTATATATCGCCTGCGAAAAAGGACATAACCGCTATGTCATTTATGATGTCCGCAAGCATGGTGAGGCAGTCCCCAATCGGGAACGCTCCGTGGCAGATCTTTATGCCAACGGTGCAGCCTCAGCCCAAAGCAAGGCGGGCTTTGTGGCAGCGACAGCACGTGCTTTGCTGCAGCAGCCGCTGCCTTCCATGCTGGATCTGATGAGCGGGATTGCCGAACAGTTCGGCATTGACGGCATTCATATCTTTACCGCACCCGATTATCGGGCTGCATATAGCTGGGGACATCCCGTGAACGGTTCTGCCGCACTGCTGCTGCAATCGCCCTTGCTCTCCGGATTCCGTGAGGACGGCATCTGTGTCATTGACAATATCAATGCACTGGAAGGCGTTGCCGATGACGCACATCAATGGTTTTCCCATGAAAATGTACAGGGTGCGGTGCTCTATCGCTCCGAGCAGGACAGTGCTCCGGCAGCTTTGATCTCCTTTGCGCTGTTCGGCAGATTCCGAAAATGGAGCACGCCCGATGTCAATCATCTCACCGTGCTGGGCGGCATCCTTTCGGGACTCCTCACCATGCAGGAACCATCCGATCCGGCATGATAATCCGACAAAAAAGGCTGTATTCTCCATGGAATACAGCCCTTTTTTCTTACTCATGTGCTTTTGCATTTAACGAGGCTCACAAATCAGCTTGATTGCCGTTCTTTCCTCGCCATCGATTACCACACTGGCAAAGGCGGGAATACAGACCAGATCAATGCCGATGGGAGCAAGATATCCTCTTGCCACAGCAATGGATTTGATGGCCTGATTGGCTGCGCCGGCACCAACTGCCTGGACTTCCACAATACTGTGATCACGGATGACGCCTGCAATTGCGCCTGCAACCGAATTGGGCGACGAATGCGATGAAACCTTCAGAATCTCCATAGCGTAAGCTCCTTTCAAAATGTGATTGTAAGATACTTGCGAAAGGGTTTGACCCATTTGTAGCGAAACGTCTGGTATGCTACTTTTAGTATAAAGTATTTTTCACATTCTGTCAAGTGTTCTGGATAATTTTGTGGAATTGCCGATATTTAGTTTATAGAATCTGTGCAAGAACCACAAACCATAGTATACTATATGGAATAACTAAAGTTCCTTTTACAATTCTTTGCCGCAGCCGGTCGGACATTCATCTGTCATGAGATTCCCGCAGAAAAATCCGTGAAATTGCCGTCGCTTTTCCCGTTGTCCGATCCACCGAAATACAAGCTCCGTTCAGGATACAAGGGCCATCTGCCTCGGTAAAGGTCACGGGGCGATGAAAGCGCTGCTTGTCCACTGCCTGCGCCGGCACAATGCCCAGCACAGAATCCGCAGGGCCTGTCATTCCCAAATCCGAAAGATATGCCGTTGCGCCTTTGAGACATTCCTCATCGGCAGTTTGCACATGGGTATGGGTTCCGACAACAGCCGAGACTCTGCCTGCAAGATAATATCCCAGTGCACGTTTTTCCGCCGTCGCCTCTGCATGAAAATCCACGAAAATCAATGGGGTATCTATGGTTTTCAGAAGGGCATCGGCAATCGAAAACGGATTATCCAACGGCTCCATAAAGGCAGTTCCCATCAGATTGAGTACGGCAATCTGCACTCGCCCAAGATCCACTATGGTCAGTCCGCTGCCGGGAGCGCCCTCGGGATAATTGGCAGGACGCAAAATCCTCGGATGATCAAACACCTGATCACAGCGGCGGCGGAAACAATGGTTGCCTGTGGTAATCACATCGGCACCGGCTTCCAGCAGCGCATTGGCAGACTGCGGTGTAATGCCGTTGCCCTTTGCAGAGTTTTCACCGTTTACAATCACAAGCTCTGCTTGATATTGTTGCTTTAACTGCGGACAATAGCGGCGAAAACAGGCACAGCCCGCTTCTCCCACCACATCCCCGATCATCAGAACATTCAAAAGAGACCTCCGAACATACAATCAACCCATTACGATACCGGTGCCAGGAAGACGGGCATCGTGGTTGTGGTTTCTGTGGTAGTGCCGGACGGATTGCGTCCTGCAGTGCTGCCGACGGCATTGCCGTTTTCATCCGTAGCAGGTGCCTGGGTTACAAAATTGCCGTTTTCATCCGTAGCAGGAGCAGTTGTCACAAAATTACCGTTTTCATCGGTTTGCAATGCGGTTGTGGTAGCGGTTGCAGCATCCTGTTCTCTCAGAAAATCCCAGAAATTTGTGGTTGTTGTGATTCCCTCCTGCGGCGACATCACCGTAGGCGTGGTTTCCGAGGGATCTGTCTGGAGATCGGTATCCTCTTTTTTCGCCAGTCTGCCAAAGAAAATCAATGCACAGACCAGAATGCAGCTCAGTATAATTGTCAACGTATGCTTTTGTTCCATAGCGTCCTCCCGTATATTGCAGGTTGGTTTTCCGATACTTTCCATTATAAGCGCTGACAGGATCTTTGTCAATCCTTCTTTTTTGAATCCTCGCTGCTGCGGCGTTCTCCTGCCAGCGGATTGCTGTCAATGGCATTCTGCCGCTGCTCGCTGGCAAGATGCGTATAGATCTCGGTGGTGGCAATGGATTGATGTCCCAAAATATCCCGCAGAGTCAAGGTATCCACATTGCCGTGCTGATACATCAAAGTGGCAGCAGTATGCCGCAGCTTATGGGTAGACAGTCCCTTGCCGGAAAGACCCGCTGCCTGCAGGGCATTTTCCACGATCTGCTGGACTCTGCGGCGGCTGATGCGCCGATGATTCCGGCTTAAAAACAACGCCTTTGGCTCCTGCGGCGGATTTTTTCGAGATTGCAGATATTCGTGCAGCGCTGCAAGGCAGGCATCATTGAGATAGACAATACGCTCTTTGTTGCCCTTTCCCAGCACACGGATCTGACGGCTGTAGAAATCCACATCGGCAACATTCATCCCCACCAGCTCGCTGAGTCGAAAGCCGCAGTTGAGAAACAGCGTAATGATACAATAATCACGCAGATCATCGGAAGATTCAATATGCTCCAGCAGCCGCTGACTCTCTGACAGCGTCAGATAATGGGGCAGTGTTTTTCGTACCGTCGGCAGCTCCAGATTCTGACAGGGATCCTGTTCCAGCATCCCCTTTGTCTTGGTCAGATAGCGGAACAGACTGCGTACCGCACACATTCTTCGTGCCACCGAACGGGGTGTATTCCCTCGTTCATCCCGCAGATAGCGGATATAGTCATATAGCTCCGCAACCGATACCCTGCGCAGAGCCGCAATTTCCATCTGCCGAAGCGCAATGGTTTCCAGCTGCGTCATAGGCAAGCCGCTTTGGGTCACCATCAGCCAGCGAAGAAACAGTGTCAGATCCTGATAATACTCCTTGACGGTTCGGGGCGAGCGTCCCCGGATCACATCAAGATAGGTCAGATAATCATTCAAAAACATCGGGTTTTCTTCACGATGCAGCGCAAGCATAACCAAATCACAGCTCCTTTCCGCTCAAATCAAGAGGCAGTTGCGGTATCTGCTCTTATTATAACGGATTTTCCAAGGATTTGCAAGAGGATCCAAAGGAAAATCTTGGTGCATCGCAGAATCCTCTTTCCCGGATCATCCCAATCGAAGCCCAAAATATCCGTGTATTTCCATAGGCATTTTTCTGCTGAAGTCCTTGTTTTTGTGTTATAATACAAAAGAAATCCCTTCGCTTGCATTTTTTGTCGGATTTTGGTATACTATATTCTGTATTGTTATGAATTCTTTACCGGAAAGGTGTGTGCCTTGATATGAAGCAATGGAGCACCCGTATTGCTGCTTTGGCGGATCTGCGAGCCGTTTCGGGCAGAGAAGCCGCTGCCGCAAAAGCCATTTGCCATCAGCTGCAAACACAATTGCCCGAAGCCGAAACACAGTGCAAGGATGGCTCTGTCATTCTCAGGCTTGCTGCAGCAGAGCACAAACCGCATCTGATGCTGTGTGCCCATCTGGATCAAGTGGGATTTTTTGTCACGGATCTCACCGAGGACGGCTTTCTGCGGATCGGTCAGGTGGGTGGAATTGATCGTCGTCTGCTTCTGGGACAGCCTGTTGTGATATATGGCGCCGAGCCTTTGTTCGGCGTGATCTCCATCTTGCCGCCCCATCTTCTGAAAGGCGAACAGGCTGTTCCTTCCGAAGAACAGCTTTGTGTGGATATCGGTTATGGCTCCGCTGCGGAGCTGAAGGATCTGGTGCGGCGCGGAGATACCGTCTGTTTTGCTGCCGCCTGCAAGCCGCTGCAAAACAATCGTCTTACCGGCTCTGCACTGGATGATCGCTGCGGTGTGGCGGCGGTGCTTGCCGCTGCCGAGCAAATTGCTGCAGTCCCCGAATCCGAACGCCCCTATCGGGTTTCCGTTGTGCTCAGTGCCCAGGAAGAACGCGGAAGCCGGGGTGCAAAGCTTGCGGCATTGTCGTTGTGTCCCGATATCGCCATCGCTGTGGATGTCACCTTTGCCATGTCTCCCGGCGAAACGCCTCATGGCTGCATGACACTGGGCAACGGTCCTGCCATCGGGATTTCCTCGGTGCTGGATGAGTCACTCTCGCAGGCTTTGATCAATACGGCAAAACAGCATGCCATCCCCTATCAACTTGAAATTATGCCCGATGGTACCGGCACCGATGCCGATTGGCTGGCGCTTGCACCGGGCGGTGCTGCCGCTGCAACGGTATCCATCCCGCTGCAATATATGCATACGCCTGTGGAGGTTCTGGATTGCAGCGATGTGGCGCAGACTGCGGCACTGCTCTCTGCCTTTGCACTCGGAAAGGAGACAAAGGAATGAATTGGAATGAACTGCAGACACTTTGTCTGTTAAACGGTACCTCCGGACGAGAATCGGCAGTGCGCAACTATCTTCTGGATGCCATTGCTGCTATGCATTTGCCTGCCGATGCGGTCTGCGTCGATGGACTGGGCAATGTCATCGTGCGAAAAAAAGGACTTTGCTCCTCGGTTCCGACTATCATGCTTTGTGCGCATATGGATGAAGTGGCTCTGATGGTCACGGAAATCTGCGCAGATGGCTCTCTGCGCTTTGGTGCCGTGGGCGGTGTGGATGCCGCTGCGGTCATCGGCAGACAGGTGCTGGTGGGAAAACAGGGCATCCCCGGTGTGATCGGAAGCTGTCCGGTGCACCGACTTTCTCCCGATGCCAGAAAACAGCCTGCCCAAATGAGTGCTCTCTATGTGGATATCGGTGCCAAGGATCGTGAGGATGCACTGGCTCTGACTGCACCGGGCGATGTGATCAGCTTTGCGCCGGTTTATCAAGAATTCGGCAATGGAAAAATCGCTGCCAAGGCGCTGGATGACCGCTTTGGCTGTGCACTGCTGCTTTCTCTGCTGCGCAAGGAGCTGCCCTGCGATGTAACCGTGGTCTTTTCGGTACAGGAGGAAGTGGGTCTGCGCGGTGCGGCGGTGGCTGCCAATGCCATTCAGCCCGCCATCGGTTTGATTCTCGAAACCACAACGGCTGCGGATTTGCCCGGCAGCGAGAATCCCGTTTGCCGCTTAGGCGGCGGTGCGGTGATCTCCTTTATGGACGGCAGAACGGTATATGATGCCGATCTGTATCAAATGGCAGCGGCAATCTGTGACCGTGAACAAATCCCGTGGCAGACCAAAACCAAAATCGCCGGCGGCAATGATGCAGGTGCCATCCAAAACAGCGGTGCCAGAGTGTTGGCTGTCAGCATTCCCTGCCGCTATCTGCATTCGCCCTTATGCGTCATGCAGCATTCAGACGGCGTTGCCTGTGAACAGCTGATTGATCATCTGCTGGCAGCGCTTGCCAAGGAGTACGGCACATGATCGGGCTGGTACAAGATCCCGCCCGGCTCCCGCAGGAAACCCTGGCAGTCTGCCATTACGGCAGAAAGCTGCTGACCTGTCTGCTGGCATATGGGACACACTATGATTTCTGTTCATTCTATCAACTGGAGCATCACGGAAACAATGCATGGCTGATGCTGCAGAACAGTACGCTCATGATGAGCGCACAAGACGATTTTTCCACGCATCCCGCAGCCGCCGAAGAGCTTGCCGTATTTGTGCAGATGCATAAGCCCTTTCGGGTTGAAGGCTGCCAGAGCCTGATCAACGGACTCTCTCTCGATGGCTACCGAAAAATCCGGCGTACCGTATTCCGGCTGGTGGCAGATGCACCCTCTGCACAATTTGATCCCCAAAAGGTGAATCTGACCCCGAAACTTGATGATGTATATGACATTCTCACCGAAGGCTTTCCCAATCTGACCGAGCACGGACTGTGGCTTACCGATACCTCCCATATGGTTCGCCGTGGGCTCAGACGCTGCTTTACATACGATCAGACCACGGCAGCAACGGCAGTCTATGACTACCAAAACCATGTGCTGATCGGACAGGTGGCAACCAGAGCCTCTTCCAGAGGAAAAGGCTATGCCAGAGATTTTCTCCGCTATCTTGCCGGCATGCTGCAAGCCGAGGGGAAAGAGGCGATTCTCTATGCGCTGGATCTGCGTGCAAGCTTCTACCGTGAAATCGGGTTTACACAGCTCGCCGAGGAATGGGTATGGGAACGCCTTGAGAATGCAGAACCCGATGCCATCAAAAAGGAGGCTTTGTGATTCATGAGCAAACAAAATGAATTTGATCCCCGCTTGCAGGCCGCTGCCAGAGAGGCTCAGATGGCTGCACAGCATCGCTTTGCGGAAATCGAAGAGATCGCTGAATATAATGCCGCAAAGGTATTGCGGGCGTTTCAGAAGCATCGTGTCAGCGCTGCCTGCTTCGCCGGTGCCAACGGCTATGGCTATGATGATGTGGGCAGAGATCGGCTGGATGCCGTCTATGCATCGGTATTCGGTGCCGAAGATGCCCTTGTCAGACATCATTTCGTATCGGGTACCCATGCGCTTTCTACGGCACTGTTTGGTGTGCTGCGTACCGGAGACCATATGGTCAGTGTCACCGGTGCACCCTATGATACCTTGGAAGAAGTCATCGGCCTGCGCGGCGGGCAGGGAAACGGCTCACTGCGTGATTACGGCATCACTTACAGCCAATGCGATCTGACATCCGACGGCGGCATGGATTACGATGCCATTCCCGATGCCATACAAAATGCAAAGGTCGTATATCTTCAGCGCTCCAGAGGCTATTCCCTTCGTCCGGCACTGACCGTTGCCGAGATCGGCAAGGTGGTGCAGATCGTGCGCAATACCAATCCCGATGCCATCATTATGGTTGATAACTGCTATGGCGAATTTGTGGAAAAATCAGAGCCTACCGATGTGGGCGCCGATCTCATCATCGGCTCGCTGATCAAGAATCCCGGCGGCGGCATTGCACAGACCGGCGGCTATATCGCCGGCAAAAAGCATCTGGTGGAGCTTTGTGCCTATCGGCTCACCTGTGTGGGCATGGGAAAAGAAGTCGGATGCTCTCTGACCCAATGCCGTGAGATGTATCTGGGCTTGTTTATGGCACCCGAAGTCGTGGCGGCTGCACGAAAAACCGGTGTCTTTGCCGCAACACTGTTTACAAAGCTTGGATTTTCCTGTCTGCCTCCTGCCGATGCCGTGGCAGGTGATATCATTACCGTGCTGCAGCTCGGCTCACCCGAAGCACTGACCGCCTTCTGCTGCGGTATCCAGGCCGGCTCTCCTGTGGATGCTTATGTAGCACCCGAAGCATGGGATATGCCCGGCTATGACAGTCAGGTGATTATGGCAGCAGGTACCTTTACCGGCGGCGCTTCCATCGAGCTTTCTGCCGATGCGCCGATTCGTCCGCCCTATGCAGCCTATTTGCAAGGCGGTCTGACATATCCAACCGGAAAATATGGCGTGATGACTGCTGCCCAGCGGATGCTCGAAGCTCAGCTGCTCTCTCTGTAACCCTCAGAACCAAATCAAACATGATAAGAAAAAGGATGGGATAAACAATGGCTGATCAACGTACTTTTGAAGAACGTGAAATGGATGCTTTCTTTCACGGCGAAATCTCTTTGGATGCCGATCGGCATGATCACAAGGACAATGCAGATGCTGCCGTGCCGGTCAAGCATGGACTCAAAAACCGTAAGCCCAGCGGAAAACGCAATCGCCGTGCCATTGCTGCCCGCAGAGTATTGGCAGCACTGTGCGGTGTTGTGGCAATCGGTCTTGTGATCGGTATTACCGTTTATATCAGCAGCCGCCGCAACAATGGCGCCAAGCATGCAGAAAAGCTCTCGCTTTCTCTGGGCGCTTCGGTCATGGATGCACAGCAGAATGCAAAAATCAATCTGGTATCGGAATCCAAATACAGCATCCTGAATCCGATGCTCCAGCCCATCGGCGGTGTGCTGGAAAGCAAGAAAACCATCGAGGTGCAGGGCATCCATCTGCCGCAATGGCTCATTCTCTGTGATGTGACAGAGGGTCTGCTCACCGAGGTCACCTATTTTAACTACACCGTCCTGAAAGAGCAATCCTATGGCACCGAGCGCAAATCCTATCTGGAGCCTTCCGCTGCGGCATTGGGCAGTACCGTGGAGCAGACCGAATCCCTGCTGGGTCTTTCCCCCTATGCTGTCAGCTATCACGGCGATCGCACCGAAACCCGTGAATATCGCTATTGCTATGAGGACGCCGAGACCGAAAATCTTACCGCCTATATCATTACCGCAAAGTGGAATGCAGAGGGCGGTCTGACGGAAATCTCTGACGTTCGAGTGGATATTCTGTCGGGAATCCTCGGGAACTCTGCGCTCTGAACCGACAGTTTGCCGGAATGGTTTCAGCGCTGTAACCGAAGGATTACAATTCGGTTACAATTTTGAGCGAAAACGGCCGAAATCATTGACAGTAAATGGTTTTCCTGCTACAATGAGTAGGAACTGATGCAAAATTACAATGGCGAATCTATTGTGACGAAAGGCTTTTGCCTGCGTCATTTGTGCTGCGATACGATAAAGGAGTTTGTTATGAGTGAATGGAATCTTTGCTATGGCTGTATGGAGAGCAAAAGCGGTGAATCCGTCTGTCCGCACTGCGGATATGATGAGCATGCTGCCTATCTCTCGGCTTATCTGAAGCCGGGCACCATACTGCATGACCGATATCTGATCGGCAAGGAGCTCTCTCATAACGGAGAAGGCATTACCTATCTTGCCTATGATACCAATATCGGCTGCAAGGTGCTGGTGCGGGAATATATGCCCGAACAGCTTTGCGCTCGTGTGCAGGACAAAGCGCTGATCAATGTCAATTATAACCATCTGGCACAGTATAAGGCGCTGATGGCCGAATATACCGAGTTGAACAAATCTCTGGCAAGATTGCGCAGTCTCAACCATCTCAATCCTGCCTTGGATCTGTTCGCTGAAAACAATACCACTTATGCGGTGTTTGAGTATTTGGAGGGCAGATCTCTGCTGGAATATCTTAAGGAAAATGCCGGTGAGCTGAACTGGCAAACCGTCAGCCGGATGTTCCCCCAGTTGTTTACTACCCTCAGTCTGCTGCATAATGCCGGTGTTCTGCACCGCGGCATCAGCCCCGAAACTATTTTTGTAACCGATAAGGGCAGCCTGAAGCTTTGCGGCTTCTGTATCTCCGCTGTCCGTACCAATGATACCGAGCTGGATGCGGAGCTCTTTGATGGCTATGCTGCTCCCGAGCAGTATTTTGCCGATCGGCAGCAGGGCACCTGGACCGATGTATATGGCATCTGCGCAGTGCTCTACCGCATTCTGACCGGCTGTCGTGCCACCGATGCCAATACCCGTCAGGATTATGACAATCTGGTGCCGCCCAATGAGCTCAATCCCAAAGTGCCTGCTCATGTATCCGATGGCATCATGCGCGGTCTTGCTCTGGACGGCAATGAACGCATCCGAACCATTACCGATCTGGTGACCGTTCTGTTCGAGGAAACCACCGAAGAACCTGCTGCACCCGCACCCCGTGTCACGCCCATGACAGCACCCTTCCATCCCGGTGCCGTACAACAGGCAGCCAAGCAGGAGGAACGTGCCGCTGAACACAAACGCCGCCATCAGGAAACGGTAAGCGCCAAACATCAAAAGGAGGAAAAACGCAATCCGCTGGAGCAAATCCGTGTGCCTCTGCTGATTGCCGTTCTGCTGCTTGCGATCATCGCCATTATTGTCATGGTGTTCATCAAGGTGTTCAGCAAGGATAACCCCGGCAATCCGGATTCTTCCTTCGGTTATTCCTCTGTGGAGAGCAATATCATTGAGGTTTCCAGTACGGATTCCACAGATCTCCCCAAATATGACAGCTATATGCCATTGCTGGTCGGCAAAAACTATCAGATCAAAAAATCGGAAATGGCCGGCTGGCTGGAAATGGAAGCCGAATTCGAATATAACGAAGAATATGCCAAGGATGTCATTATCTGGCAGGAGCTGGAAAAAGGTGCAGAATTCCTCAGCGGCAGCACCATAAAGGTCAAGGTCAGTCTGGGCAGCTCTAAGAAGGTAATCCCCGATTTCGAGGGCTATCAGCTCAAAGCCTATCTCAAAAAGCTGGAAGATCTGGGCTTTGTTGCCGCAACTGACGGAAAAACCAATCAACCCACCACAGATGGCGATGCCTCTGCTGTTAAGCAGAAAGTCATCTATAAGAAAAAAGTGGATTATAACTACGCAAACGGATTTGTCTGCGCTGTGGAGCCTGCTGTGGATACCGTGATCAATGTGCTGGAGGATTATACCATTGTGGTCTATTACGCCGAGAATCCTGAAGTCACAACCACAATACCGGCCGAAACAACTGCGCCCGAAACCACATCCACAACCTTATCTCAACCAACCGAAGAACCTGTGGCTTCCGGATCGAATCCTCCCGCCGATGTGGAGGAATGATCGGTTTTGACAATCCCCAATCGCATGCTATGCTTCAAAAGCGTGACACAGCTGCCATGGAAACGCTCCTGTGTCACGTTTTTTGCACTACCGCCCATCCCACTGAAAGGAGCAACCAGATCTGATGCATTTCAATGATTTTCTTCGCAGTAACAAATTCCGTGTGTTGCTCTGCGTGATCGCCTTGCTGACCGGTGTCATGCTGTATTCTGTCCGACAGGGCGGTCACACCGATGTGCTGTCTCGTATGCTGTATACCATAACCTATCCGGTCCGACAGTTTTCTGCCGGAATTTCCAAGCAAGTCAACGAAAAACTCGATACCTACTATCACGCTAAGGCGTATCGGGAGGAAAATGCACTGCTGAGAGAACAGATCGCATTGCTCAACAAGCAGCTCATCGGCTATGAGGAAGCCATGAATGAACTGGGTGCATTGCGGGAACAGCTCTCGCTCAAGCAGAAGCATACGGATTTTGTCATGAGCGAACCTGCTACGGTGCTCATCCCCCTGACCAATGATCTCTCCGATGGCTTTATGATCAATCTGGGCGAGGAGGATGGCATTCTGTTGAATGCTCCCGTCATCTGCGCACAAGGCTTGGTGGGTGTCATCACGGAGCTCAGCCCTCATTATGCTGTGGTCACTACCATTCTTTCTCCGGAGCTTTCTGTTGGTGCTCTGGTGCTGCAAACCGGCGATACCGGTATTGTGGAAGGTACTCTCCGCTATGCAGCTGAGGATCAGACCAAAATGATCTATCTGGAAGAACAGCATTCCATTGAGCAGAATGATCTGGTGATTACCGCCGGTACCACCGGCTTATTCCCCTATGGCCTGCCCATTGGCAATGTGACCGAAACCGCAATGGAAGAAACCGGACTCACAGCCTATGCCGTTTTGGAGCCGACAGTGGATTTCTCTGCACTGGAAGCCGTTACCGTTCTGCTGGACTTTGAAGGAAAGGGCGTGTCGCTTCCATGAAAATCAAGCGATCCAGCCGTACCGGTGCCGAAAAAAAACTGAGATGGATGAATGCCGCCAGAAAAACACTGAGCCTCGTGCTGCTGCTGCTTTCTGCAATCCCTATGCTGGGCGGCGGCGTCAAAGGCTTGTGGGTCATTCCGGCTGCTGTGTGCATCTGTATGCAGGAATCCATGTATTTTTGTATGCTCATGGGTGTCATCAGCGGCATTCTCATTGATCTTGCCTGCGACAGCGCTTTATGCGCCAATGCGATTTTTATGGTCTGTTTCTGCACAGCGGCTTCGCTGCTGTTTTCACAGCTTCTGCGCCGCAGCTTCCTGCATTATCTGTTTATGACTGCCGTTTGTACCTTTCTGCGTGCAGGCGCTTCCTATCTCTTTACAGCGGTTTTATTCCGAACAGAAAGCCGATCGGTGCTCTGGTCAGCGATTTTGCTGCCCTCTGCATATCGTACTATGCTGGCTGCCATCCCGGTTTATCTGCTGTTTTTATTGCTCACAAAGCTCCGCACCGGCAGAGTACGCTCAATGGATGCCGCTGCGGTACGCCGTGACTGGTAACATCCGCTGATCCATCCCAAACAAAGCAAATGGGGAATCGGACACATCCTGTATCCGATTCCCCCATTTTTTGTTCCCGGATCCCCCCAAAAAAGAAGAAGACAGTGCACCTTGGATGCACTGTCTTTTTTTTGAATGCTGCTCACATATTTTTCACAAGCTGCATATGCTATCCTATAGAGCGTGGTACTTCTCCGTGATTCACAACAATGCCTCCGGGCTGAATATCAATCAAGCCATATGCCGGTGGTTTCCCATCCCTCGGTCTGGATGCGCTGCCCGGAGAAAAAATGCGGATGCCTTCCATGACAAAATCGGTACGGCAATGCAAATGTCCAAACAATACAAGATCTGCCTCTTGCCGTTGTGCCAGACGCACAAGTCCTGCTTCGCCGCCATATAAATGCTCATGGCCATGCACTGCAATCAGTCGATGTCCAAAGGGCAGATCCAACGCAAGCTCGGTAGGACTGATGCTGCAAAGATCACAATTTCCCTTTACATGATAGCAACGCGCCATATAGTCCCGATGCTCTTGTAAAAACGTATTCAGCTCCCGTTCCCCGTCGCCGCAATGCATCACAATATCCGCTTCGGGATGCGAAAGCAGCACTGCCGTCAATGCACGCAAATCTCCGTGTGTATCCGAAATCGTCAGAATCCGCATAGAATCCCCCTCTTTTCTACGTTCTGATTTGCTATATTATAGCATAATTATGAGCAAGCGTCAAGCGTTTCCCCTACAAAGAAAGGAGCCGTTCCTTATGCCGCAAATGCCCAAAGATCCCGCAAAAATGGATGCGCTGCTGCAGGCTGTCAGTCAGAAGCTGGGTGTCCCTGCCGATACCTTGCGCAAGGAATTGCAGGCAGGTAAATTCGATGCCGCTCTGGCACAGATGCGACCTCAGGAAGCTGCTGCGTTTCAGAAAATCCTGTCAAATCCACAGCTGTTGCAGCAGATGATGAGCAGTAAACAGGCAAAAGCACTGTATGAAAAGCTGAAAGGCTGATACCATTTCGCAGTTGGTTGGGAAGGAGGCAGTTTTGTGGAGGATTGGATGGGTACACTGCAAACACTGCTCTCTGACCCCGAAAGTATGGAGAATCTTGCGCAGCTGGCTGCTATGATCGGACAATCCACAGAGAATGCCGACGACGAAACAACTGCTGATGAGGCATCTTCTCAGCAGACCCCCTTGGCATCCAATGAGGCATCCGATGGCTTTGCGTTTGATCCCACCAAGCTGCTGCTGTTGGGAGAAATCCTGTCTGTTATGCAGCAAAAAGACGAAAATACTGCGTTTTTATATGCACTCAAGCCCTATCTCAGCGAAGAACGCTGCAAACGGGTGGATCGGGCTGTGAAGCTGCTGCGACTCTATTCCGCCTATCTTGCACTGAAAGAAAAAGGCATGCTCTCGGAGCTTTCGGGATTGTTGTAGCGACTGCCATCCCCGATCAAATCCAAAGGAGGATCCTCTCGTATGGCAAATCCGTTTTTCTTTCAAGGGCCAAGACCCCACCGACATCCCATGCAGCGGCATCCGCAGCCGATCACGCACCTGCCGCAGAATCCTGCCGCCTCGCATCGCAGCATGGATCTCCCTCCCGATCATAAGGAGCCTGTCTCCCATTCCTGCAGTGAATCGCCGCCCAAGCCGGAAACAAACCACAATGCCTCCGGCATTCTGCATCTGCAAGGGCTGCTTTCCGGTTTGGATCGGGATACCTTGCTGATTCTTGCCTTGCTGTTGCTGCTCTCCAAGGAAGGCACGGATCATAAGCTTCTGCTGGCACTTGCCTATATCATTCTATGACCCTCATAAGCCATGATACAGGAGGATTCTGCATCCATGGACAAGCTGATTTCACTGCTGACCCCGAACAATTTGCTATGGGCAGCCGCCATCCTGATCCTGCTGTTCCTGCTGCGGGAATATCGCAGACAACGACATCCCATCCGTGTATTTCTGATGAGCAGCGGCAGTGGACTGGCTGCTCTGCTGCTGGCACACTTCTTTGGCGATGTTATCGGATTTTCTCCGCCTTTTTCTCTGTTCACAATCGGTATTTCTGCGGTTTTGGGCGTTCCCGGTGTCTTGCTGCTGGCAGCGATTCATTTTTTCCTTTGACAAACTGTCGATTTTATGATATAATAGTTTTATTATGATATTCGACATAGAAAGGCGGTTTGCTCATGGAATGGGAATTTACTCTGCTGAATGCCATTCAAGATCATCTGCGCTGCGGTTTTATGGATACTGTCATGCCGATCATCACCTTTTTCGGCAACGGCGGATGGTTCTGGATCGCATTGACTCTCATTGGACTGATCTTCAAAAAAACCAGAAAATATGCTTGTATGTCTGCCATTGCACTGGTGCTTTGTCTGGTGCTCGGAAACATGATCCTCAAGCCGCTCATTGCTCGCATCCGCCCCTATGATATTCAGACAGGCATCCAGCTGCTTGTGAAAGCACCCCATGATTATGCCTTCCCATCAGGACATACGCAGGCTTCCTTTGCCGCTGCTACTGCGATTTTCTTTATGCACAAACGATATGGTATTGCGGCACTGATCTTCGCATCTCTGATCGCTTTCTCAAGATTATATCTCTTTGTACATTATCCCACCGATGTGCTGGCAGGTATTTGCTTCGGCGTCTTGTATGCCTGGATCGGAAGATGGATTGTGGAAGCCATTGTGAAAAAACATCAGCAAAAACCATCTGCTGCTGTCCAACACTGATGATTGCAGCGTTCCAATGCTGTACCGCATTTGTCGGTACAGCATTTTTTATGCGCTGCTGCATTTGAGATCTTCTGCTGCGATGCTTTTTCAGGCTACAAAGCGCTCTAATTGTAAACTTTTTGTGAATATATGAAAAAACTTGTACGCTGACGTACAAGTTTTTCTTTGTTTTTCGCTGTATATAGAGAGCTTGGGCGTGCTCTCGCAATCCCATGCGCATTCTGTCCGCAGAGGGCATGACAGATGCAATCCGCAATATGATCCCATCCATTACACAAAGGAGGATACTTTTATGGCATGGAAAACCATCCACACCGAGCTTGCAGGCTTTGATGAAAACGGCACTCCCCTGCTTCGCGCCGAGCTGGTCTGTGATACGGCAGAGGATCTGCCGGATGCTGTCCAAAACGGCTTTGCTCCCATGAGTCTTGCTCTGATTGCAGCCACACATGATATCTATGTGCTGAATACAAAGGGGGAATGGAAATGAGTCTCCTTCATGCGTTTCTCGGCGCATCCTTAAACAACCGCAATCTTTCTGCTGCCCGCAGTGATGCTGCGATTTTACGCACTACATTGGGCACTGAAAACAAGAATCTGCTGCAAAACAAAGCATCCAATAAGGTCGCAAACGGCATTTCGTTCACCGTCCATGCGGACGGCTCCGTTACGGCAACCGGCACTGCGACTGCCGATGCCTATCTTACTTTAAACAGCGCCATCCCTTTGGTGAAAGGACACCGCTATCTGCTCAACGGCTGTCCCGATGGCGGCGGCAATACACGATATCAGCTCTATCTTGTGGGTGCACACAATGAGGCCGGCTATTGCACCAGCAGCAAAGCTGTTGCCATTTATGCTACCCAATCGGGCAATGCAGCTGCATATATCAAAATCGCTGCCGGACAAACCGTAGATCTCACGTTTTTCCCTATGCTGCGTGACAGCGAAATCCAAGATAACAGCTATCAGCCCTATGCCCCCAGTCTGGATGCTCGGATCGCTGCACTGGAGGCACTGGTAAACGGTGCGGCTGTGATGAGTCTCGATGACATGGAGGAATCCGATGATCCTGCAGAAGAACCTGCTTTGCACTGTCCCGTTGCACCGGCTGCTGTGATCGTTGTTTATGATCCGGAAGAAGCGATGATCTATGAGTGATACGGTTCTTGTGGCGTTGATTTCCCTCATCGGGACCATTGGCGGCAGTCTGGGCGGCATTCTGGTCTCCTCGAAGCTGACCAGCTATCGTATTGCACAGCTGGAAAAAAAGGTCGATGAGCACAACAGCTTCGGTCGGCTGATCCCCGTGATGCAGGAGCAAATCCGCAAGCTTCAGAATGAAGTTTCCGCGCTTCGCTTGCTGCATACCGAAAAATAGTCTCCGCACACACAAACCGCATAGTCTCTTTTTTCAGAGGCTGTGCGGTTTTTTTATCTTTCTCTGCGATGCTCTTTGAGAACATTCCTCTTGCGGCTTTCTGCAAAATACTGCAAAGTCTTTCGGCGGCTTATTGTGATACATCGATTCCATAGCTGCCTGTCAGCGGATCTCGAAACATCGGAATCTTGGGTGCGGCAAAGGTAAATAAAACAAACAGCACGCCGATCAAGCAAAGCAACACAAATGCAAGCTTTGACCATTTGCATTGCAAAGGATCTTTTTTGAATTGTTGTGCTTCCCGAATCAACCCTATGGCAGCAGCAATCAGAAAGATGGCAATATTGATCCAATGGGAGGATTTGCCGAAAATGCCATTGTAGGTGTAATATAATAAAGGAATTAAGACAAGTCCTGTTACGGTTCCTGTGAGCTTCACACACCAAAAGCCTTCAACATCCCGAAAACAGCGGCTCTGCAGCAGTGCAAAGACAAACAGCGGATAGTACAGCAGCTTCAGGTGCTCCCATGTGGATTCGTTCACCGCCGAAAATGGGGCAATCAGGATGTTCTGATCTGTCAGGTTATATAAAAAATGAAGCAATGTTCCCCCAAGTGCCGTAAAGACAAAGCCCGCAAATTGCCAAAGAGCCAGATCTCGTTTCATGCTGCTCCCACCTACCATACATATGATGCTAATCTTATGCATGGGCAAGCGGCTTTATTCTGCATTCTACCGTGATCTCTGCTGCTTTCGCATCATTTTTAATGCGTTCTAATTATTTTTAAGCCCTCTCCTGACCGATCACTCACACTGTTTCCGTGTACTTCATGCGGCAAAGTGGGATGAACTGTGGTCAACAAAATGTTCCCCCGAAACGATGATTTTCACCTCGGGGGGAGCTTTGTCGTCTGTATGTTAACTCTGAATCGAGAGTTTGTCAAGGCCTTTGCGGAACAAAAGGTCAATCATCTAAATATTCTAATTCATTTAACACATTTAAGAGGTGTTGATCTTTAAAATGGCCCTCCGAATAATATGCCACTTTTTTAATAAAGCTTGCTATTCCAATAACCATAAGACCCAAAACGATTAGAGCAACGATTGCAGCAATAACGGTATCTTCGGCAGAGCTTTTGTAGATCAATGCGGCAATCAATGCCCCCAAAGGAACGCCAATAAGCATATCGTAGATCTTATCGTTGACAGATTTAAAGTTTTTGTTATGAAGTTCTATTTGTTTTTCACATTCAGCTTTTAATGCGTCGCGTTGTGCCCGCGTGGTTATTTTATGAGCGCTCAAAGTTGTTTTTACGTCGTCAATATATTCTTCTAATGATTCGCTATGATGCTGCAATTCTTCTTTTCTCGCCTCGGCATTGTACATCTTTCCGCCAAAAAATTCGCTAAAGATTGATACAAGTATCATCACAGAAAACGGAATAATACACCATATTAGATTAGAAGTAAAGAAGAATATGGTCAAATAACTTATTGCTGAGATAACCATAGCAATCAACATTATCCAATAACCTGCTTTAAACAAGCGCTTCATATCTGCAAAGGAACGAACTTTATGTAACTTTTTATTTGAGCATTTCTCGTATACATCTCTTCTTACATTAAAATATCTGTATGTAGCCAAAATCTCACCTCGTTAAATAAATATATCAAGAATTATAGCATAAAAATAAAAAATTTTCAAGGCCTTTCATGAGTGTTCCGAGTTTTGCTACAAAATCGATCATTTCCGTAGGAACAGAGCAATCAGTACCAATGTCAATGATTGCCTCGCAGTAGACAAAGAAAAAGGCAACAGCGTGTTGCTTGCGATTTGTGCCGAGATATGCTATAATAAAAGCACAGTAATCAAAGGCGGTATTTGTATGGAAACAAAGGACATTATTCGTGATCTCAGAACGAAAAAAGGGCTCTCTCAGGAGGAGCTTGCCGAAAAGGTATTCGTCACCCGCCAGGCGGTTAGCCGTTGGGAAAACGGCGAAACGGTACCCAACACCGAAACGCTAAAGCTTCTCTCAAAACTTTTTGATGTTTCGATCAACACGCTTCTCGGCTCTCCAAGAGAATTGATCTGCCAATGCTGCGGTATGCCGCTTGAGGATAGCAGCATCAGCCGTGAAAAGGATGGGAT
>JAFXJT010000002.1 GCA_017532085.1 Oscillospiraceae bacterium
CTCCTCCCGGCCCGACCCCCGAAGTCCCGACTGCTCCTGCAGCACCTGCATATCCGCAGCAGAGCATGCCTTTTGGTCAGGCTCCTGTCGTGCCGACCCAGGAAGTACCGACGGCTCCTGCAGCGCCTGCATATCCGCAGCAGCGCATGCCCTTTGGTCAAAGTCCTGTTGCACCGTATGGCTATCCACAACAGCCGGCTCCTTCGATTCCGACACAGCCCGAGACACCAAAAGCTCCGTCTCTTCCTACGCCGCTCTTTATCGGCTATGGTGCAGACGGCAGACAGATCTTCCAAACTTATGATATCAACGGTCAGCCTATTCCTGTGACCGAGCCCGTATACAGCACACCTCCGCAGCAGGAATCCAAACCGCTGGTGACACCTCAATTCGGCGGCGGCTCTATCCTCGATGTGGATGAGCTGATGTCTGCTATGGGCATTGAGCAAACAAAATCGGAACCTGTCGAAGAAAAAGCAATCCAATATACAGAGTACCATATTCCGCAGAAAAAGAAGAAGCCTACTCCTCCGCCCAAAGCAGCACGTCCCGATCCCGCACCTGCCGCTCCCATGTCCGCTGCTGAGGCAAAACGGAAAAAGAAGCTCGATAAAATCAACTCGGAGTTCGAAAAGAAGCTCAAGGATCGTGGTATCGATCCGGAGACCGGCGCCTTTGTTGGAAAAGGTAAGAAAAAATAATTCGATCATCGCTTTCGCTGCTGTGATCGCTTAACACTCAAAACAAAAAGCAGCGGCGCTTTCTTTGCCCGTTGCTTTTTTATTTCCAGGAGGTTTTATGAATCAATCATCTCAAAGCAATGCTTCCCGTTCCTATACGCTTTCGACTCTTAATCTCTCTCTTTATGCCATCATTTGTATGATACTGCCCTCGCTGATCCAGATACTCTATTTCCGCATGACCGATACTGACACGATGTCCAACAGCATTGCTTATCTGATTTCTTTTCTGCCAATGTATTGCATTGCTTTCCCCATTTATCTACTCTTAGGTCGTAAAATTGAGTCCACACCACCACAAAAGCATTCGTTGCCGATGGGAAAGTGGATTATCGCATTATGCATCTGTGAGGCGATTATGCTGTTCGGCAATCTGATCGGCTTGATCATCTCTGCTGTTTTTACAGCGATCTTCCCCGACATCACAACCACAACCCTCAACAACTATGTCTTTGGCGAAGAACCGTATCTCTTTCTCTTCTTTGCTGTCGTTTGTGCGCCGATTGTGGAGGAAATGCTGTTCCGTAAAGTCTTTATTGACCGCGTTCGCAAATATGGCGATGGCTGGGCAATTCTCTGCTCCGGACTGCTGTTCGGTTTGTTCCACGGCAATTTTACGCAGTTCTTTTATGCCGCCGGTATCGGTATGTTCTTCGCCTTTCTCTATGTTCGTACCGGCAAGATCCTGCATACCATTTCACTGCATATGGCCATCAACTTCCTCGGCTCTGCTGTACCGGCTCTGCTGATGGATTCCGAAACCTTTAACCAGCTCCTCTCCAACGATACCGCCAATATCGAGGAGCTGCTGCCTCTGCTGCTGAATATCATCCCCTATCTCCTCTTCTCGTTCTGTGTCTGGATCGTTGCAATTGTCGGTTTGGTGCTGCTGTTGACCTCCATCCGTAAATTTGAACTGCAGCCGGCTCAAGTTCCTACAAAAGCAAAACAAGTATTGCTGAATCCCGGCGTATTGATCTTCAGTGTGCTCTGCATCCTTTTATTTGTGATCAATATGATTTGGGGATAATACAATATCATTGTGTATTTTCCAAAAACCTCTTGACAATCCGAACAAAAAATAGTATAATGTGACTATACGTAATCACTGCAATCTGATACAAATTCTACTATTATTGGAGGTATCTCATGGCTTCTGCAAAGAATATGGTTCTTGCCGGCGATTATTCAGGCTGTCGCATTTTCCGAATTTCTGCTACCTGTGCTTATATTTCCGGTACAATGAAGAAAATTGAGGATGTTCGCTTTTGTCCAGAAACCGTTGTGCGTTATGAGGTTCTGACGGATGATGTCATCCGTTCCGGCAACTCCTTGCTGCTGACCGGTGCACTGGATCCCTGCTGTCTTAACAATTTGAAATTGCGCGCCTCTGCCGCAATGCAGACAAAGGGTATCTATACGCTTGTGGTGAAATTCAGAGATGATAAACGCTCTCTCATCGAAGTGGATGAGAGAATTTATATGGCAATTGCCCGCCGTATGAATGCCGACTGATGGATCATAAACAACAAAGGCTTGCATTTCCATTGGGAATGCAAGCCTTTTCTATTGCTGCTATTTGGGTATATGCACATGAAAATGATCCATTGCCACCGCACAGGCACAATACACCAACGCTGAAGCAGTTGACTGCACAAGATTTCCGGGCAGTGTCACAAATAACTGCGCCAAAAGATCACCTTGATACAAAATAACATCCGTCAGCCAATAACCAACTACGGTGATCAGACAACACACCACACAGGACATGATGCGTCTGACACAAAACATCCGCTCGCCGCCAATCGTAAAACAGACCAACGCCAATGCCCCTTTGATCACCATGGTCGGCAGACAATATTGTGCATATCCCGCAATCAAATCTGCCATGGCACCACCCAGTGCTGCCGCTCCCACGGCATAGGGCAAAGGCAGCAGCGCTGCTGCCAGATAAATTGCCGCATCACCAAGATGAATATAGCCATGTCCCGATGGAATATGCACTGCTGCTGTCAGCACACAGATCACTGCAGTCATTAACGCTGCATTGACCATATGCCTTACGTTTCCTTTGTTCATAGATATGCCTCCAATTCTTTCAACAGCGGCTCAAACAACACACCTTCCTCCGCTGCGGTATTCTGCTGTAAAGTATATTGTGTCACAGACGATAAAAACTGTCCGGCAGCACGTACTGCCTGATCCAGATCTCTGCCGCGTGCCAAGGCCGCGCATACCACCGATGCAAACAAATCACCGGTTCCCGAAAACAAACATTGTGTTCGATGCACCGTATCGAAAAAGACTGCTCCGCTGCAATATGTCAGATTGCAAATCATATCCTCTCGGACAATGCCCGTAATCACAACCGATCCGCAGCCAAGTGCTGCAAGCTGCTGCGCCAGGGCAATCGCTTCTGCTGTATGCAGTGCTTCCCCATGATACGGCGTATCTGTCAGCAGACATGCCTCCGTCACATTGGGTGTAATCACATCGGCAAAGGCAACCAGCTCCCGCATTGCTTTGCACAGTGCAGGTGTATAGGTACTGTATAATTTGCCGTCATCCCCCATGACAGTATCCAGCAAAATCTTGCAATCCGAATTGTTCTTCTTTTGCCGGATGAAAAAATCACGCACTACGGCAATTTGTCCTTCCGAACCCAAAAATCCACTGTATATCATCGAAAATTTCAGATCTGACCAGCTTTCCAAATATGCCGGCATGGCATCTGTCAGATCTGTGAACGCATAATCGGGAAAGCCTGTATGCTTTGACAGCACTGCTGTCGGCACAGGACATGCCTGTACACCCAATACCGATAAAATCGGAAGTGCTGTGGTCAGGGAACATCGCCCATATCCGGATAAATCATTGATGCACGCTACACGAGGTACTGCACCCATCCCTTTCATCTCCTTTTCCAATTATTATAGCACACTCTTTTCAAAATTGCAAGACCTTCCACAAACACCGCTTTTCTCTTGGATATGCACAGAAATGACAAAATCCAAACTCCATATCACTGAAAAATCTACATGGAAGCTATTGACAAATATGATAGCGTTGTGATATCATATTGATATCAGTTAGCAGATTTGCTCCATTCAATTGTGATTCTATACAAAATGCAAAATCCCTTGCTTTTCTGTTCGTTCAATACGTAAATTCTGGCTTTATTTCACAAAATATACACATTTATATGCTATACTGAACGGTATTCTTATAATAGTATTCATATGCGATATCGGAAACACCATATCGCTTTTGCCTTAAACTATTTTTCAGAAAGGTTGTGTTGTCTTGCTTAAGCTGAAAGGAATCACAAAAAACTATCTTTCAGGAGATTCCGAAGTGCAAGCCCTCAAAGGAATTGATGTGACTTTTCGCAAAAATGAATTTGTGGCAGTTCTCGGACCCTCGGGCTGTGGTAAAACCACACTTCTGAACATCATTGGTGGTCTTGACCGCTATACCCAAGGCGATCTTGTCATTCAGGATGTTTCAACAAAGGAATACTCAGACAGAGATTGGGATGATTATCGCAACCATACTATCGGCTTCGTGTTCCAGACCTATAATCTGATCCCCCACCAAACCGTACTCGCTAATGTCGAACTGGCATTGACCTTGTCCGGCGTTTCAAAATCGGAGCGTCGTGAACGAGCAAAGGCTATGCTGCAGAAGGTCGGACTCGGTGATCAGATTCATAAAAAGCCTAATCAGATGTCAGGCGGTCAGATGCAGCGTGTTGCCATTGCACGTGCGCTCATCAATAATCCTGAAATTCTCCTTGCCGATGAACCTACCGGCGCTCTGGATACCGAAACCAGCGTACAAATCATGGATCTGCTCAAGGAGATCGCAAAGGATCGCCTTGTGATCATGGTAACCCATAACCCCGAGCTTGCAGAACAATACTCCACCAGAATCCTGCGCCTGCTCGACGGTAAGATTGTCAGTGATTCCATGCCCTATGACGGTGCTCAACCTAAGAAAAAGGATAAGGCAAAACAAGAAAAGAATGCTAAGAAAAAGAAGAAAAAGCATGTTTCTATGAACTTCCTCACCGCAGGTTCGCTTTCACTCAACAATCTGATGACCAAAAAGGCCCGCACCTTCCTGACCTCCTTTGCCGGCAGTATCGGTATCATCGGTATTTCGTTGATCCTCTCGCTTTCGGATGGCTTCCAGACATATATCAATACGGTACAGGAAAACACCCTTTCTTCCTATCCCCTCATTATCGAGGAGCAGGCTGCCGATCTTTCCGGTTTGATGGAATCTCTTGCCAATACTGCACCGGAAAACAATACGCATGAGCTGGATAAGGTCTATATCAGCGATACTGCTACGGAAATGCTCAATGCGATGGTTTCCGAAGTGCAGGAAAATGATATGTCCGCACTCAAGCATTACATCGAAGAGCATGAAGCTGAGCTGGGCGATTACCATATCGCTTACAGTTATTATGTCACACCGCAGATTTATCTCGCTGATACCGCGGAAGATGTTACGGTAGTCAACCCCAATCCCATGGTCGATGCCTACTACCAGATGCTGGGCTATGATATGAGCAGTGCATCTTCTGCATATTCCTCCATGATGAGCATGGGCACTTCGATGATGGATGTCTGGACAACGCTCTATGGCGATCAAAGGCTGTTGGATGAACAATATGATGTGATCTCCGGTCACTGGCCCTCCAATTACCAGGAAGCTGTGCTGGTTGTGGATGATCGCAATGAAATTACCGATCTGACAATGTATGGTCTGGGTCTGCGCGATGCCGATAAGATTTCTGAGATCTTCGCTACCATTATGGGCGGAGGAACACTGGAATCTCAAGCCGACAGCTTCGATTATGACGAGCTGCTGAATCTCCAGTTCAAGCTCATTCTCAACACCGATATCTACGAATATGACGAAGTCAAGCAATGCTGGGTGGATCGCAGCAAAAACGATGATTTCATGAAGGAGAAGATCGAAAACGGTCTGCCAATCAAGATCAGCGGTATTGTCCGCGCTAAGGAAGGCAGCGTTTCCGGTGCTCTCGCTGCCGGTACCATCTGCTATACACAGGGTCTCATTGATTATCTGATCGAAGAAATTGCAAAATCCGATATTGTCAAAGAGCAAAAAGCGGATCCCGAAATTGATGTCTTTACCGGCTATCCCTTTGAAGATCCCGATGAGGATGTCACCATTGAGGATGTTTACGAATACATCGACAACATGAGTCAGGCAGAGCTGCAGCAGATGCAGATGATGTTCGGTTCTCTTTATGGCGATTCCTTTAACGGTGACGATGTTGTGGAGGCGCTCAACTCTATGAGCGATGATGAGCTGGTTGCCGCTTTGGGTCCGCAGATGATCGCCGGCATTACCATTGCCGATGCCAAGACTTTTGCTGCTACCGATCAAGGTAAAGTTGCTCTGGCACAAGCGATTGCTGCTGCTATGGGCGTTCCCGCTGATCCTGCCCTTGTGGATAACCTCTCCGATGAAGATTTGCTCAAGACTTATCAGCAGATCGTTCTCTCCACCATCACAGCAGATCAGATCCGTGCACAGGTCGCTGCCATGAACGACGATCAGCTGAATCAATTGGCGGCTTCTCTGAACCCGGCCAACGATGCCGAAAGCTTAAAGCAGATGCTCGCCACTATGGATGAGGATACCTTACTCACCATCTTCAAAGAGCAGGTACTCTCTGCCTCTACAGAAAATACCTATGACGGCAATCTTAGCATTATGGGTGTGCATGATCCCGATCACCCCAATGCCATTATGATTTACTCCAACAGCTTTGAGGCCAAGGAAAACTTCGAAACCTTCCTCGAAGAGTATAACCAAAAGCAGATTGATGCGGACAATGAAGCCGGTGTCATTGAATATACTGACTATATCGGCATCATGCTCTCCTCTGTCACCAAGATCATTAACATGATCTCCTATGTTCTGATTGGTTTTGTCTCCATTTCTCTGGTGGTTTCTTCTATCATGATCGGCATTATTACCTATATCTCTGTACTGGAACGTACCAAAGAAATCGGTATTCTCCGTTCTATCGGTGCTTCTAAGCGAGATATCAGCCGTGTGTTCAATGCAGAAACCTTCCTTGTAGGTTTCGTATCCGGTGTGCTGGGTGTTATGATTACCATGCTGTTGGATATCCCCATTAACATTATCATCGAACACGTTTCCGGTGCGCCCAATATTGCTTTCCTGCGTCCCATCTATGCCTTGATCCTGATTGCAATCAGTATCATCCTGACACTGATTGCAGGCCTCGTTCCTTCTCATATGGCTGCCAAAAAGGATCCTGTTATCGCTTTGCGTTCTGAATAATCATACCGAAAAGCCTCTGTCCTTGCCTTGCATCGACAGAGGCTTTTTCCATAGGCTGCATCTCCAACGATCTTTCATTATATTGACAAAGTCAAAAGCTTGTGCTATAATATTAGCATAATATTAGGATGGGAGGCGATGTCATGAAAATGAAAGAAATCGGCTATCATCATCGTCATGACCGCTATTTCTGCGTGGATCGTCAGAATGGCTTCGATGATTGGCTGATGCTGCTCGTGAAAACGCCCGCCGTCTTTCGTGTGAATGGTGAACTTGTCCCAATGCCCGCAAACACGTTCATCTTGTTTACTCCTCAACATCCGATTTACTACTATACCGAACACGATAACTACTATGATGACTGGTTTCACTTCATACCGAATGACGAAGAGGAAGAATTGCTCCGTTCTTTGGAAATCCCCTTCAACACGCCTGTAGCACTGCCCGATATCACTGAGCTTTCCGCAACGGTTCGCAACATGTGCTACGAAAAGTATTCCGCTAACATCAATCGTAAAACCACCATCAAGTATTATTTTCGCATTCTCCTCTATAAGCTGCATGAAAAAATGACCATGCATACCGATACCACCAAAGTCACCGACAATATCTATCTCTCTACCCTGCTGTGGGTCCGAGAATGTATCTATCGCTGGCCCGGCAGAGATTGGTCCATTGACGATATGGCAAAGGAGCTTTCTTTGAGTCGTTCCAGATTTCAGCATCTTTATTCCGAAACCTTCGGTGTCAGTGTCAATAAGGATCTCATCACCAGCCGTCTCGCACGTGCAAAAGAGCTCCTTGCTACCACCGATCTGTCTATCAATGATATTGCCATTGATATCGGATATAATGGTATCTCCTATTTCCTGCGCCAATTCAAGGCCGCCTTCGGTGTCACACCGATGCAGTATCGCAGTATGAAAATAGAAATGCCTCCCGAGGATGATTCCCTGTAATTCGTTTCATCGTTCTTACTACATAAAAACGGCAGTGTGACTCTTAAACGCTGCCGTTTTCTGATTTAAATCTGTAAATTGTGCCCAAAATAGCAAATTATTGTCATTCTCGACATTTTTGAATTGACAAACTGTTATCCTTGTGCTATAATTACAGCATATTTAGAGAATTTGAGGTGGTACCATGCACATGGATGAAATCGGTTATAACCATCGTCACGATCGGTCTTTTGTCATTGACCGCCCCAGCGGTGCCGGTGACTGGCTTTTGTTGATTATCAAAGCTCCGGCATTTTTCCGTATTGATGGTAAGATGATCCGCGCGGCTGCCAACTCCTTTATTATTTATACGCCCGAATATCCGCAGTATTATTATCCCGATTCGGATGAGTATTATGATGACTGGATTCACTTCTATCCTGAAAAAGAAGAACTGGATCTGATGCAATCCTTGAATATTCCTTTTAACTGTCCTGTGCCGCTTCCGGATACTACCGAGGTTTCTGTTATGGCACGAAATATGTGCTATGAACAATACTCCGCTAACCAGAATCGAAAACAGAGTGTTGATCTGTATTTTCGTCTGATGATCTATAAGCTGCACGAAAAAATGCATATGCAGAATGCGGCTTCCAAAATCAGCGAAAGCGTTTATTTTACCACTCTGCTGTGGGTAAGACAGTGTATTTATCGCTGGCCGGGAAGAGATTGGTCCATTGATGATATGGCAAAAGAGCTTTCTCTCAGCCGTTCTCGCTTCCAGCATCTCTATTCCGATACCTTCGGTGTCAGTGTGAACAAGGATCTGATTACCAGCCGCCTTGAAAAAGCCAAAGAATTGCTCATCTGCACCGATCTCGGTGTCAATGATATTGCAACCATCATCGGCTACAACGGTGTTTCCTATTTCCTCAGACAGTTCAAATCCGCTTTTGGTATTACACCCATCCAATACCGTAACGCGCAGAAGAATGATACTACGCAAAAGAAACCTAAAAACACCTAAGTTATTCCCATGACTAAAAAACGGCAGATCCTTTCATAAAAAGGATCTGCCGTTTTTGTGTTCGCTTTCTGTTCACAAATCTGTTCCGATCATACACCTCTTGGTGCAAACAATCTGCGGCTTGCCGGTACTCGCAGCAAAATCCATGCGCCACAGGCAGTGAAAATACACTCCGGCAGCATATAAGCACCGTTATAGCATATGGAATACAAAACTACATTCCAGCCTTCCCAGCACCATTCGGAAAAGAAAATACATCCTGAAATCGTATGGCACAGAAACCGCATGGTCAATGCTAAGGCGATTCCCAAGCACGCACCGGATTTGCCTCGATGCCGAAAGCTTCCGGCAAGTCCCAACAAGCCAAATGCAAGCAGATAATCAAAAATCAGACTACCGATCAAGGCGATCGAACTGATTCCCGAGCGTGCCAAAGATGCGCCATCCAACAGAATTTGCAGCAATGCGTGAACGCCACAGGAAAACAATCCCCATCGGGTTCCGTAACGAATAGCGATCAGACACAGCGGCAGCATACTTACCAATGTGACCGAGCCGCCCATGGGTGCCTCAAACAGCTTTACAAAGCTTAAAACGGTTGACAAGCCAATCAGCATGGCTGTTGTCACCATACGTTGTGTTCGTTCGTGTTCCATCAAACTTCATCCTTTCCAAGATAGGATTTTGCAACGAAAAAGAAACAAGAAAAGAAAGGCGTCACAGATAACACTGTGACGCCTTGGTTGCCCTTTTGGGTATTTCCCTCCGTCGGCATTATCCGAATCAGGTTATGGGTCGATCCGTTTACGTATCCTCTCAGCCTGTCACACAAGCTCCCCTATTCATATTGCGTTTCTTCCGAAACTATACCTATTATAGCACAAAATCCTACGCTTGTCAAGCACTGCTTACTGTGTATCCTCAGATGCAATTCCCTTCAATGCTCCGGCAAGACCTGCCAGACCCTGAATCTCACTGGGAATGATGATCTTAGTTGCCTTACCATCAGCGGCCTTTGCAAAGGCTTCCAAAGATTTCAGCTGAATTACACTGCTATCCGGAGAGGATGCATTCAACAGCTTTAAGCTGTCAGCAAGCGCTGTCTGTGTCAAGTGGATAGACTCCGCTTCACCCTGTGCCTCCAGAATCTTTTGCTGACGTACTGCCTCGGCACGCAGAAGCATTGCTTCCTGCTCAGCCTGTGCTTTCAGAATCTCAGATTCCTTCTGTGCCTCTGCACGCAGAATCTGGGACTGCTTTTCACCTTCTGCCACAAGAATCGCAGACTTCTTTTCACCTTCTGCCTGCAGAATCTTTTCACGGCGCTCACGCTCTGCCTTCATCTGCTTCTCCATGGCATCCTGAATCTCACGAGGCGGCAGAATGTTCTTCAGCTCAACACGGTTCACCTTGATACCCCAACGATCCGTTGCCTGGTCGAGAATGGCGGTGATTTTGGTATTGATAACATCACGAGAGGTCAGTGTGGCATCCAGTTCCATTTCACCGATAATGTTACGAAGTGTCGTTGCGGAAAGATTCTCAATTGCTGCCATCGGCCGCTCAACACCATAGGTATACTGCTTGGCATCCGTTACCTGGAAAAACACAACCGTATCAATCTGCATGGTAACATTATCTTTTGTAATAACCGGCTGCGGTGGGTAGTCCAAAACCTGCTCTTTCATGCTGACGCGGCGGGCGATCCGGTCAATAAAAGGAATC
>JAFXJT010000029.1 GCA_017532085.1 Oscillospiraceae bacterium
GTGATGTGCTTGCCGGTCCTGCTGGCAGCGAAGCAGAGCTTTATGCCTTAAAGAATGGTATGGATTTCTATCCCACACCTACTTTGATGACAGTCGAGACAGACTATGTTTGGCAGGCATTTGCAGAATGTCCCATTACATTAGTGCCTCTTGCATTTGATGTACAGTGTCAGTGGTATCAGTATGATCCGGAGACAGAGACTGCCACTGCCATTGCAGACGGTATTGCCTTTGACTATGAGCCGGAGATTCCCGAGGATACTGTTGCATGGTATCGTGTGGAGATGCTGGATGCACAAGACAAGGTTCTGGATACGGTGGAGTTTTCCGTCAAGCGAGAAGCCTTTGTCGTGGATGGTGTGCTGAAAGAAGATGAATACTTCTTCTGGGATTACGAGGCAATGCGGGAGAAGGCTGCTGCTATTGAACAACAGGGTCTGGAGCTGTTGCTAACGGAAATTGAACAGCATCTGAGCTTTACGCCCACAGAGGACGGCACCTATTATTTCTATAATCTCAGCGATGGCGGTGTCTTGCATCTTATCATCAGCGAGAACGGCAAACCCATCGAGTCCTGTCGCTATGATACCTTTGGTCTGGAACCGGTTCTGATCGTAGATCTGACTGCAGGAACCGAATATGTGATTACCAACACAGTGCTGACGGGATCTGATTTTGTCGCAGCAACCGTTGTTTCTCAGATCAATCCCAATGATTGTCTGAGCTTTATTGATGTGCAATGCGACGAATGGACCGAAAAATCCTTTGACCAGATCTATCCCTTCAAGCCGGAATTCACCTTCTTTGACTGGAATGTAGAAAAGGATCTGGTGGAAGGCGAGGATTATATTCTGGTCATGGAGAACAATGATAAGCCCGGCATCATGTTCACCTATGCCTTTGGTATTGGCGATTACAGAGGCCGTAGTAATCAGTATGCTACGGTACTGGCAGATACTGCCAAAATGGATACGCTATTGCCTGTTGTGATTTCCGATTCTATGGATTACATCTATCTGTTCACACCGGAAGTCAGCGGAGATTACCGCATCTTTTCCTGCCCTGCAGAAACCACGTTCCTGAAGGACAATGAGTCGGAATGGTACGATGTGGATACTGCTCTGCAAATCCAGGATGAAAAGGATGCTGTGATCTATGATGCGGATGATACGATGGAATCTCTGTGCTTTGATACAACGGTATTTCTGGAAGCGGGCGTGCAGTATCAACTGTGTTGTTCTAGCTTTGGCTCCAGCTTTTATCAGTCTTTGAACAGCGAATATGAGCTGTATATTACGCAGGAAAAGGAGCCGCTGAAGACATATGCCATAAAAACCGAGAGCAAAGGCTATGAGTATAACGGCACCCCTGTCATTCCCGATGACATTACTGTTTATGATGCAAACGATGAGCTTCTGACCGAGAATGTAGACTATACCTTGGAATTCTATCACAATGACGGAATCGGTGCGATGTGTATTGTTGCCACCGGTATGGGCAGCTATCTTGGCAGAACCTTTACGTCACGACTGATCCGACCGGGTGATTTCAACGAGAATGCCATTGCAATTGAACCGGAGGTTCCTTTTGAACAGCAGGGTGAGGATGCAGTCTATGTGCTGACCATTGAAGAAGAAGGCGAATATTACCTTGATTCCGTAAAGTATAAAGACCTTCGGGTGAGTGTGAATCTGTATCAAAAAGACAGCATGGAAACCATCGAACTGAGCAGCGGCGCAGTATGGCTGCAAGCCGGAACCTATTATCTTATCATTCCCTCCGACTGCTGTGAAGGACCGCTGATCGTTTGTCGGTATTATGATATTGCGGATGCTGACATCACAGTGGATAATCTGACTTACACAGGCAAACCGCAGGTTCCCCATGTGGTGGTTACCATGGGCGATACGGTTCTGGAGGAAAACAAGGATTATGTGCTTGGCGGCGATATCAAAGCAACCAATTGCGGAATCTATGAGCTGATCATCGGAGGAATCGGCGCATACGATGGTGATTACTATGTGAACTACTACGTATTGCCGGAGCTGAGTCCCACAGAGCAGTATCTGACAGACGGCGATCATACCATTGAGATCACGGAACCCGGAGCCATGCAGGCATACAGCTGGGTACCGGAACACAGCGGTCAGTATTGCATTTCCAATTCGGATATCAAAAATGTTATCATTTTCGTATTCGACGATGCAGGTGAGCTGATCACAGAGGTCAGCGGCTTGCATGAAAGCTATATGTATTGCAGCGTCCAAGCCGGAAAGAGCTATTATGTATCCGTTGGATTCGGCAATTCTGAGGAGTATGGTGCTTGTCATATTCAGCTGGCTTACGGACGCAAAACGTTGATGGAAGCAGCAGCGACCGTTGACTATGAGTATTATATTCCCGACAGCCAAAAGGATACGATTCCTGAAGTTTTGCTGCTGGATGCAAACGGCGAAGCGCTGAAAGAGGGCGTGGATTACGAGCTGGTTACCGTCGGCAATCGCGGCAGCGTAGGTCTTGCCTGTATGTATCTGCGGGGTATCGGCGCCTATGTCGGTACGCTGGATATTCCTTATGTGGTATATTACGAGGATCTGTTAGCGCTGCTTGAGGACCGCGAGACGGCAATGGATATGGAATACGAGGTCGAAGTGACCATTGATGCGCTGCATCCCAACTATGCGGAGGTGTATCGCTATACCGCAGACAAAGAGGGCAGCTATGCGCTGCAGATTGATGATACCGTTGGCGCAGCAGTGATTCCCTATGATCAGAACGGACGGTTGATTGCAGACTTCGATATCAGTAGTTTTGAGCTGTCCGAGGGCGAGAGCATCTATTTCTATTGTGCGATTCCCGGCATTCATGTGGATTTCCAAGGATATTGTACCATTACAATCACAGAAAACCAAATCACAGAATACTACGAATACAAGGGTGTTACCTATGAGATTCATAACGATTATGCAGAAGTGATTGCACTGGATCCTACCTATTACGGCTATGAAATTCTGGATTCTGTGGTACATCCGATGACGGAGCTTTCCGTGGATGTGATGTACATTGATGATTTGATGCTGGAGAATACGGTAGATCATCAGAAGCTCTTCTTTACATCGGAGGACTCTGCGGTTGGAAGGCAGCTGATCTTCCTTGAGTATCACGTGATTTTCAAAGAAGCAGAGAGTGAAGTGCTGGGTGATGTCAGCGGCGATGGAATTCTCGATGAGATTGACTATCAGTATCTGGTTTACTTTATCACAGAGTGCAAGGGCATCTATATGAAGTCCACACAGATTCCTTCTGCGGATCTTAACAAGGATGGACTGATTGATCTGTCCGATGCACAAGCGCTCTTGGAGATTATGATGGCTGATGTCTTTGGATAACACGCTGTCGTTCCAAGAAAGGCTCTGAATTCCCATACAAATACAGACATCTCCCCTATGTTGTACTGCGGTGCAGCAAGGGGAGATGTTTTGTTTGTTTGCCGAAAACGATGCGTGATGCATATCAAAAAAACCGGATTCCCGATGCAATGTGTGCAGACAGGAATCCGGTTGTTGTTTGAAAAAGGGGGAGTGCTCTTATGCAAATGAAATCTTTTTTGCCTTGATCATTTTCATGCGGGTAAATTCCTCACGTTCTTTTTCCTCCAGGCTGTCAGAGATCACACGGATGGTTTCCAGATAGCGTGGAATCAGAATATTCTTCAGTGCATTGGCACGACGCTGGGTTTTCTGGATGGCAGTGGCAAGACGAAATACTCCATTATCCACCTCAGCCAGCATGAGCGTCATATTGCGGACACGGCAGAATGCCGCATAAGCGCTGTCCAGCTCAATGCTTGTGTTGAGAAAGCCGTAAGGAATCAGCGGATCGTTGGGTGTATGCGTGATTTTGGGGATCTCCACACCCATGACGCTGCGGGTGGAAAGAGAAACACTGTAATCAATGGGGACAGCATTGGCAAAATGGTCCACCACGCCAAGGGTAATATTGGCATCCTGCAGCATGGCATAGGCATCGGTATAGATGGTTTCAATGGATCCGCGCAGCGCTTTGGCCTGATCTACAAGCTGCATCAGCTCCCGTGTGAGCACATTGCGTTTGCGATCCATCAGATCAAAGCCCAGCTTGCACAGTGCCAAGGAGCGCTTTGCGGCAATCAGATTGCCTTTGGTTGGAATGATGGGATTTGCCATAGCAGCCTCACTCCTTTATTCCGAAGTATTCTGCGGCAGTGGGATCATAATGCTGTTCCAGCAGTGCATGATCCACACGATCCAGTGCCGATTTCGGCAGCAAAGAAAGCAGCTTCCAGCCAAGATCGAGAGTTTGTGCAATCGAGCGTTCTTCGTGTTCTCCCTGCGCCACAAAATGCTGTTCAAACAATCGGCCAAAGGTCATATATCTGCGATCCAGCGCAGAAAGCTCTTCTTCACCGATGACCGAAGCCAGAGAACGGGCATCCTGCACCTGTGCATATGCAGCAAACAGTTGATTGGAAACTGCAGCATGATCCTCACGGGTATAGCCGGCACCGATGCCATCCTTCATGAGTCGGGACAGCGAGGGCAGCACAGAAATAGGCGGATAGATACCGCTTTGCTCCAAGCCTCTGTCCAATACGATCTGTCCCTCGGTAATATAGCCGGTGAGATCGGGAATGGGATGGGTAATATCATCATTGGGCATGGTGAGTATGGGGAGCTGTGTCACACTGCCTTCCACGCCTTCGATCATGCCGGCACGTTCATAGAGCGAAGCCAGATCGGAATAGAGATAACCTGGAAAGCCTTTTCTGCCGGGAATCTCACCCTTTGAGGAGGAAAATTCTCGCAGTGCTTCGGCATAAGCCGTCATATCGGTCATCACCACCAGAATATGCATATGCTTTTCATAGGCGAGATACTCCGCAGCAGTCAACGCACAGCGCGGTGTAATGATCCGTTCGATGATAGGATCGTTGGCAAGATTTAAGAACATCACCACATTCTGCAGCACGCCGCTTTCGGCAAAGCTGCGGCGGAACGATTCTGCCACATCATTCTGGATGCCCATGGCAGCAAAGACCACTGCAAAGGGCGTATCGGTTTCCTGCGCAATTTTCGCCTGCTGCACGATCTGGACAGCAAGCTTGTTATGCGAAAGACCTGTACCGGAAAAGATCGGAAGCTTCTGTCCACGGATCAGTGTGGTCAGACAATCAATGGCAGAAATACCGGTCTGGATGAAATTGCGGGGATAATGTCTGGAAACGGGATTCAGCGGCAGACCGTTAATATCGGCAAATTGTTCGGGGAAGATCTCGCCAAGACCATCGGCAGGACGGCCTGCGCCGTTGAAAACACGTCCCAGCAGTTCTTCGGAAAGCGGCAGCTCCATGGGTCTGCCGGTGAATTGGGTTTTGGTATTATGCAGCGAAAGACCGCTTGTGCCTTCAAAGACCTGTAAAATGGCACGATCGCCTTCCAGCATTGCCACACGACCGGTTCGTTCGGTTCCATCTTCCAGAACAATCCGAGCCATTTCGTCATATTGAATGCCCTCCACATGATCCAGCACGACCAGAGAGCCTCGAATGCTGTGAAGTCCGAGATATTGCAGACTGCTCATAAAAGCCCCTCCTGTTTGTCGGTATGCAGAGCGTTGAGCGTATCATCCAAGCTCTGTGTCAGGGTATCAAACAGCGAAAGCTGATGGTTGGGGATGGTATATTTCACTTGAATGATCTGTTCGAATACACCGGAATCCTTCATCGCATTGAGAGAGATGCCTTGTGCCAGCAGTGCTTTTGCGGTTTCATGGATATGCAGAATGAGCTGCATCATACGAAATTGCTTATCTAAGGGGACATAGGTATCCTCTTTATGAAACGCATTCTGCTGCAGGAATCCCACACGAATGACACGAGCGATTTCCAGTGTCAGCTTTTGTTCTTCGGGCAGCACATCGGCACCGATCAGACGTACAATATCCATCAGTTCGGTTTCTTCCTTGAGAATGCCGCTGATGGCATTGCGCAGGGCTGTGAATTTCGGATGCACCTGCTTGGTATAGTAATCGGAAAGATCATCGAGATATTCACTGTAGCTGAGATTCCAATGAATGGCGGGATAATGTCTTGCATAGGCAAGGGATTTATCCAGACCCCAGAAGCAGCGGACAAAGCGTTTGGTATTCTGTGTGACAGGCTCGGAAAAATCGGAGCCCTGGGGGGATACCGCACCAATGACCGCAACACTGCCTTCATGCCCGCTCAGGGTTTCATAGCAGCCGGTGCGTTCATAGAATTCCGAAAGCCGAGAGGGCAGATATGCCGGGAAGCCTTCTTCCGCAGGCATTTCCTCCAGTCTGCCGGAAATCTCACGGAGCGCCTCTGCCCATCGTGAGGTGGAATCCGCCATAATCGCAATATGGTAGCCCATATCACGGTAATATTCGGCAAGTGTAATACCGGTATAAATGGAGGCTTCACGTGCAGCCACAGGCATATTGGAGGTATTGGCGATCAATACGGTACGCTCCATCAGCGAGCGTCCGGTACGCGGATCGGCAAGGGCAGTGAATTCTTCGAGCACCTGTGTCATTTCGTTGCCGCGTTCGCCGCAGCCGATATAGATGATGATATCCGCATCGCACCATTTTGCGATCTGGTGCTGCGTCATGGTTTTTCCGGTACCGAATCCGCCGGGGATGGCAGCCGTACCGCCTCTTGCAATGGGGAACAGCGTATCAATGACACGCTGACCGGTGATCATGGGACGAGAAGGTGCCATACGGCGCACAGCAGGTCTTGCTTTGCGGATGGGCCATTTCTGACAAAGCGTCAGGGAATGGATGATGCCTTTTGCGTCCTCAACACGCAGAATCTCGTCATGGATACGATAATCGCCATGGGGTGCCGCATAGACCACACGGCCCGAAAGCTGAGGCGGAATCATGCACAAATGCAGGATGACGGAGGTTTCCGGACAGGATGCATAGACCTCTCCGGGATGCACCATGTCTCCGATTTCCATTTTCACGGTGACAGGATAGGTGCGTTCTTCATCCAAAACAGGCACAGAAAGACCGTCTGCAATGAATGCGCCGGAGACAGCTTCCAGCGTATGCAGCGGCCGTTCGATGCCATCAAAAATATTGTTCAGGATACCGGGACCCAGGGTCACACAGAGGGGTGCCCCGGTAGGCTCCACCGGCTCGCCGGTACGCAGACCGGCGGTTCCCTCATAGACCTGTATGGTTGTTTCGGTATCGGTCAGCGCGATGACCTCGCCTACCAGACGGCGATGTCCCACATAGACCATTTCCATCATGGAAAAATGCTCAGTATCCAGCAGCTTGATCACAGGGCCGTTGATGCTGTAAATCACAGGCAGGGACATTATGCGCCACCTCCGTTCAGATGCTGCTCTCGATGGAAATTGCGGATGACCGCAGCATAGGCTTCATCCAGAGAATGATTGCGGCAGAAATGCCCATCTGCAGACAGAATTGCACAACCGCCTATGACAATGCTGTCATCTGCGGCAAAGCGGCAGGGCATGGTACAGACCTTGCGCAAAGCAGATTCCTGTTTCAGATCTTCAGGGCGCAGCAATATGGTTTCCTCTGCCTGTGGGGGATTCTGTTCCAGCACAGAAAGCAGCCATGGGAGATACGCTTCGGATGCGGCAAAGGCAGCCAGCCGATGATGAAGCTCTGCAAAAATCTGCTGGAGCATCTGTTTGCGGCGGCGCAGCATTGCCATACGAAACTGAAAGCCGTTTTGAGAAAGGCGGCGACGATATTTGGCAGTCAGCGCTTTCTGTGCCGTTGCCAGCTGACGTTTGGCAAGGAGTTCGCTTTCCGATTCTGCCTGTGCAAGATAGGCATCGGCTTCCTCCTTGGCGGCCTGTTGGATCCGGGCAATTTTGGCGTCTACACTGCGATTGAATTCGTCAAGAAACAGCGCAAGCTTCTGATTAGCGTCCATATTGAAAACATCCTCTCAAAAGGAATGGGTTTTAGTAGGGTATGTTGACTTGCAGTCTGACGTGCATCGTTTTGAAGAAAATTGACGCATACTGTGTCGAGAAAACGAGTTGGGTGTCAGCCTTGTCAGAGTTTTCTTTTCTTGTCTGCGCAGAAAACCGGCTCAAAAATCCGCACATGATTTGTCAGCACATCCTAGATATGAATACCGACCGTTTCCTCTAAATAGCGAGTCATAGAGGCAGTTAACCCTTGACCGCCATGGCGATCCGGAATGACCACCAGCAGCGGAACAGGAATGGTTTGTTTGATCTGACGCACCTCGGCTTCACAAAGCTCTGAGAGCTTTTGGGTGAGGAATATGGCAGCGATTTCCTGATTACGGAGTGCACTGCGGAGTGCGGCAAGGGTTTCATCCCGATTGTGAGCGATCTCACCCGAGACACCGGCGAGCCGCATTCCCATAAGCGTATCGGTATTATCGCTGATGAGATGGCAGCGCATCAGAGCTTATTGAGGATCAGAATTGCAATGAGCAGACCATAAATGGCAACACCTTCGCCCAATGCAACAAAGATCAGCGCTTTACCAAAGGATTTTGGCTCTTCGGCAACGGCACCGATGGCAGCAGGCGCAGCATTGGCAACGGCAATACCGCAGCCGATGGAGCCTACACCGACAGACAATGCAGCAGCCAGATAGCCTAATCCGGCAGATTGGTTGACCACGGCTTCCGCAGCATCGGCAGCATGGATCAAACCGCCGGTGGGGAATATCACAGCACAAAGCAAAACGGCGAAAAATGCACAAAGATTGGTGATCAGTGCAGTTCGTACTTTGTTGCCGGTCATATGGCGGCGCACCGCCACAACAATGGGCAGAGAGATCAGAATCAGAATCAGCAGGGGGAGCAGAATCAGCTCCGCAATGGTCCATATTGACATAAGAAACTCCTTTCGCCGCAAAAAATAGCAAAGCGGCATTATGATTCGTTGGCTGTATTTGCGTGGGAAATCTCAAATTCGTCATAGGTAACTGCAATGGGAGTAAAGGGCTTGCCATCGCCGTCATAGCAGCGTGAGAAGATCTCATAGAACTCCAGACGCAGCACCTGAATGCCGACGATCAGACCCTCAAGACCCATCACAAACAGATTACCGATGATTACCACAATGGGAGAAGCGCCCTTGCCTACCATATCCGCAAGCACCATGACAACGCTCATGAGTCCTGCATGGGAGAATACAAAGCCGCCCACACGGATAAAGGAAAGCATATTGGTGGCATAGCCCAGCAGGAATTCAAAGCATTCAAAGAAATTCGAGGCAATGAAGTCACCCACCGTTGTTTTGTGAAAGGGCTTATGCGCAAGGAATGCCCCCAACGGTTCCCGAAAGAACATACAAACAAGGGGCAGAACCAGCAGACAGAGGATATAGGGTGCTGTGAGCAGATTGATATCGGTCATGAGCATACATACCAGCACAGCAAGGATGGCTGAGAAGAAGACAGCACCCATGATGCCGTTGTTGCCGAACACAGCATCGGCATAATCCCGCTGTCGGAACTTGACGATGATATTGACCAGAATCGCCAGCAGCATAATGGCAGCACCAAGACCAATGGCGCCATAGATAAACAACGTGGTATGCTCCATGGCGTGAAGGGGCAGGAAGGAGAGTCCGATGGATTCAAAGAACGGATCCAGCAGATGCTCATAGCCAAAAACAGAGCCATAGAAAAATCCGAATACGGCACTGGAGAACCCGATGCGGGTCAGAATCGGTGCCAGAGCGATTTTCTTGCTTCTGCTCATGAGCAGACCGATCACTGCCATCAGCAAGCCCTGTCCCAGATCACCGAACATGATGCCGAACAGCAAGGTATAGGTGATGGCCAGCAAGCCTGTGGGATTGAAGCCGTGATAGCCGGGCAGTCCATACATTTCCACAAACATGGAGAAGGGTCTGGAAAACCAGCCGTTTCGGAGTCTGACCGGCGGATGGATGGTTTCGGTATCCGGCGGATCCTCATAGGATACCACAATACCGGGTACCTTTTCGATCTTTTTGCGGAAGGCTTCCAGCTCGGAAATCGGCACATAGCCCAGCAGACAGAATTTGTTCTGGGATACCACACATTGACTGCGCAGCTTATGCACCTCATGCTGATATTTGATAAAGCGATACATATCGGCAAGCAGAGGCAGCTCTGCGGAGAGAACGGTATCCATTTGCTGTTCCAGCGACGAGACCTCCTGCTGCAGCCGTGTGATCTCCTGTTCCAGATCGGAAAGCGCCTGTTCGGGCGTACCGTGCACAAAGGCAGGAATCCGGAATTCCTCAAAGAGCAATGCCTTCATGATGCCATCCACGGTTTTGCTTTGCTCAGGCAGACAGAAATAGAAGCCCCATGCATATTCATGCGCCACATCATAGGCACGGAAAACGAAGTTCTGGTTGGTATAAAAATCCAGCTTCTGCACGCTTTCTTCGGGCATACGGCCGAAGCGGCAGACGATATGCCTGCATTGGAGCAGCTTGCCCAGATCGTCATCGGAGCTTTGCAGATGGCGAAGATGCATCACAGCAGTCTGATACTCTGCCAGCAGAGCACGGGAATCGGAAAGCTGCTGCTGTAAGCTGCTGAGTACTTCGGTGATACGATCAAGCTGTGTATGTAGCTGATCGGGAGTAAAAGCAGCTTGCGGCGGCGCTTGTTTGGCATCCAGCGGCAAAGACTGCAAATGCAGTCCCAGCAGTTTTTTCAGCGGCTCGGCATAGGGGTCGGATTCCGAGGGAGAAGAAAACCCTTCGGATGCACCTGCCATCACCTGAGCGGCATTTTCAATATGAAACACACCGGATTCCAGACAACAGATGAGTGCATTGTTCAGATGCTCCAACGCACCGCCGATATTCAAGAGCTTTAATTTTTCGATTGACAATACAGCACCTCCCTTCAGACCTCAAGGGTCAGGAGCGATTCAATATAGGGCACCGGTTTTTGGTAGCGGATGCCTTCGATGATAGTAGCCAGATTCTGCACTTCCACCTGCTGCAAAAACTGTACCGCATACAGACTGACCGCTGCATGATCGGAAAACCGCAGCGCATTCTGTGCAGTCCGGCATCTGAGCTTTTGGAAGGCGTGTTCCATCTGCAAATGATCCGGCAGCGAGCCTTGGGTTTCGAGCATTCTGCCATAGCGGGTATGCTGCAGGATTTGCCGGAACGCATCCACATCGGGAGCATCATACAATGCCTTGCTGATTCTGCGGGGCAGATTGCCCTGAATGGGCAGCATCAGACGGTGCAGTGTTTCCCGATCGGTATGGAATACGCTTTTTAGACGATAGGCATTGATCAGATTGATCAGATCCACTTGTTCCCGGATCAGATCCTCCAGAGCTTTGCGGTTTGCGCCATGCATGGTACGGGCAGTTTCCTCCAGCAGCAGATGCAAAGAGCAGGTACGCAAAGCGATTTCGCATTCTAAGAAGGCAAAAGGAGCACCCTCCTTGGGGACAAAGGGCTTGAGCGCTGCATAGTAGGGGGTATGTGCCACTGCAGCCAGAATGCCGTCATAGGAATCGGCTTTTGCCAGAGTCTCCAGTGAAAAGGAGGTATAAGGCACAAGCCAGGTGTGCATATGGGTGATATAGCTTGCATTGAGATTGGAAAGCAGCTGAATCGCCTTAAACAGCTCACGGATTTCATAATCCATGAGTACGAAGCGGAAATAGGGCGTATGCTGCAATTGTTCGAGCCGACAGAAATGCAGATAGCGCTGAAACGGTGCACGACGAATGACGGTTTCCAGATAGCCTCTGTGGATCATTGTAGGTTCAATGGCAGAAAGATGTTCCCGATACGCCGCAGTATTTTTGAGATAGGCGGCGATTTCGGGTACTGAATGCATCGCCATCAGTTCACGGTATTGCTGCAGGCGCAGTCGTCTGCCATATACCGCACGGATGGAAGCGACGGTTGCGGGAAAGCTTTGATGTTTCATGATCAGTGCTCCGCCTGCTGCAGGACCTGCTGCATCAGTGCATCCAGCAGAGTTTCCCGACGGTTTTCAAACAGCTCCGTCATTTCTGCCAGCTGCCGTTCATAGTTTTCCTGCAAGGCCTGATATTGTTGTTCATAGGCAGCACGCTCTGCTTCTTCGATTTCAAAGATCTGATCTTTGGTTCGATGCATTCTGGCTTCGCTATGCGCAGCGGCAGTTTTTTTGGCTTTCGCAAGGGCGAGTTGTTTTTCCTCTTGCGAAGCGTGCAGTCGATGCTCGGCAGCAGCATCTGCATCCAGCAGTGTCTGAATGGTCTGATCCGTCATAGCGCCCATGACTCCTTTCGTTTCAGAACGGGAATAGTTTTGTGTATGGATCTGCAACGGAATCCATACGGCAAAAAGAGGGCAAAACGCCCTCAGTTGCGGATGCTGTGCATCGGTGCGGGGATTCTTCCGCCGCGGGCAATGAACTGCGCAGCGCTTTCCCGACGGACAGGCATCACAGGACCGCTTCCGAACAGACCGCCGAAATCAAGCATGTCGCCTTCTTTCTTGCCGATTGCGGGAATCACACGGACAGCGGTTGTTTTGTTGTTGACCATACCGATGGCTGCCTCATCCGCAATGATTGCAGAGAGGGTAGAGGCAGGCGTATCGCCGGGCACGACAATCATATCCAGACCCACGGAGCACACCGCAGTCATAGCTTCCAGCTTTTCCAGCGTGAGCACACCGGAAACGGCAGCCTGGATCATACCGGCATCTTCGGATACGGGGATGAATGCACCGGAGAGTCCTCCCACACTAGAGGAAGCCATCACACCGCCCTTTTTGACCGCATCATTGAGCAGTGCCAATGCTGCGGTTGTGCCGTGCATACCGCAGACGGAAAGTCCCATGCCTTCGAGAATATGTGCCACGCTATCGCCCACAGCAGGCGTAGGTGCCAGCGAAAGATCCACAATACCGAAGGGGACATCCAGCATCTGCGAGGCACGGGTGCCCACCAGCTGACCCATTCTTGTGATCTTGAATGCCGTGCGCTTGATCACATCGGCAATTTTATCCAAAGAAGCATCGGGATATTTGCGGATGGCAGAACGCACCACACCGGGACCCGATACACCAACGTGCACTTCGCAGTCCGGCTCGCCCACACCATGGAATGCGCCGGCCATAAAGGGATTATCCTCGGGCGCATTGCAGAGCACCACGAGCTTTGCCGGACCAAAGCACTGTTGATCGGCAGTACGCAGAGCAGCCTCGCGGATGATTTCGCCCATGCGCTTGACGGCATCCATGTTGATGCCTGCCTTGGAGGAGCCTACATTGACCGATGCACACAAACGATTGGTAACTGCCAGTGCTTCGGGAATGGATTCGATGAGACGCAGATCGCCCTCACTGAAGCCCTTATGCACCAAAGCGGAATAGCCGCCGATGAAATTGACACCGGTGGTTTCGGCAGCACGCTGCAGCGTTTTCGCAAGAGAAACGGGATCGCCGTTTTGCGCAGAAGCGATCAGCATGGCAGCCGGCGTAATGGAAATACGCTTGTTAATGATCGGGATGCCATATTCCGCCTCAATCTGTTCGCCGGTGGCAACGAGCTTTTCTGCTTTGCGTGTGATCTTTTCATAGACCTTGCTGCAAAGACTGTTCATATCGGTATCGCAGCAATCCAGCAGAGAAATGCCCATGGTGATGGTACGGATATCGAGGCATTCCTCCTGGATCATGCGGATGGTTTCAAGAATATCAAATGTATTGAGCATTGCAGCCTCCTATATACGGTGCATGGAATTGAAAATATCTTCGTGCATCGCGTGAATGGACAGGCCAAGCTGACCGCCCAGGGCTGCAAGCTGTTCGGAAAGAGCAGAGAAATCACAGCTGAGCCGAGAGATATCCACCAGCATAAACATAGCAAACATATCCTGCAGCACGCTCTGTGAAACCTCGATGACATTGGCATGGTTCTCGGCACAAATTCCACTGACCTTATGCAGAATACCAATGGTATCATGACCGATTACGGTAATAACAGCTCTCATTTCGAACCTCCTTGAAGTTTTTCCCTATTATACCACATTTTTTCGTATTTGAAAAGAGGTTTTCTTCATTTTTTCCATTATCACCGAAATTGCACACATCCAAAAGACCAATTCTGCAAACTTTCAGCAGAGTTTTCGTGCATTATGAGATTTGCAGTTTGCTTCCTTGTGTGGAACGCATAGAAATACTTGACAAAAATGCGGGATTATGGTAATATAGAGAATGCCGTGAGCTTGGAAAAAGCGAGCGTTCTGCGGATCGTTGACCGCAGGGATATGCAAACGAAATCTGAAATGATGTAAGGAGTACGATCATGTTCAAAACCTTTGAAGAAGCGAAACAATATTGTGCAGCGCATCAGGTAAAGATGCTGGATTTCAAGATGGTGGATCTGGATGGCCGCTGGCGTCATATTGCCATTCCGGAGACTCGTTTTGTGGAAGATCTGATGGTATCGGGCATTGGCTTTGACGGTTCCAATTATGGCTTTGCTCCGGTAGAAAAGAGTGATATGATTTTCATTCCCGATTTGTCCAGTGCAGCGCTGGATCCCTTTGCAGAGGTCACAACGCTTTCGATGATCGGTGATGTTTATGTGATTGCAGAGCAGAATTATCGTTTTGATCAGGATCCCAGAAACGTATCCAAGCACGCAGTGGAGTATCTGAAATCCACCGGTATTGCCGATGAAATGATCATCGGACCGGAATTTGAGTTGCATCTGTTTGATGATGTATCTTACAGCATGAAACCCGATCAGGTTTCCTTTGCCGTGGATACCCGACAGGCATCCTGGAATTCCGCATATCCCGATGGCAACAATAAGGGATATATTACGCCCGGTCATCGTGGATATCATGCAGATCTGCCCAATGATATCACATATGATCTGAGAAGCCGAATCTGTCTGATGCTGGAAGAGCGCGGCATTAAGGTGAAGTATCATCACCATGAGGTAGGCGGCTCCGGTCAGGTGGAGATCGAGGTAGAGCTGGGCGAGATGACCAAGATGGCTGACAATACCATGACCATCAAGTATATGGTAAAGAATGCTGCATTGCAGGATGGCAGAACCGCAACCTTTATGCCCAAGCCTTTGTATAACGAAGCAGGCAATGGAATGCATGTGCATATGATGCTTTTCAAGGATGGCAAGCCTGTGTTCTATGATAAGAACGGCTATTCCGAGCTGTCTGATGAGGCATTGTATTTCATTGGCGGCTTGCTGCAGCATGCAGGCTCTTTGTGTGCCTTTACGAATCCTTCCACCAACTCCTTCAAGCGCTTGGTGCCGGGCTTTGAAGCACCGGTTACCATTGGATATGCCACTTCCAACCGCAGTGCTGTGGTGCGGATTCCTGCCTATGCCAAGGCACCGGATAAGCGTCGGTTTGAGCTGCGTTGTCCCGATGCCACCTGCAATCCGTATTATGCCTATGCTGCGATTCTGATGGCGGGTATTGATGGAATTCAGAAGAAGATTGATCCTTCCAAGTGCGGATGGGGGCCCTTTGATTTCAATCTGTATACGCTTTCCGATGAGGAGAAGGCAAAGATTCAGTCTCTGCCTCGTTCTCTGGACGAAGCGCTGGATGCACTGGAAGCGGATCATGCTTATCTGACTGCCGGCGGTGTATTCCCCGAAAGACTCATTGAGATTTGGCTGAAGAAGAAGCGTGCCGAGGCTGCTGCGATCAATAAGATTCCTCATCCTGCCGAGTTTGCTTCCTATTACGATCTGTAATTGCAGGAAGATTTCCATAACAAAAAAAGCTGCTCTGATCCGTTATTCGGTGATCAGAGCAGTTTTTTGCTTTCTGAGTAGGATGGCGTGTTCCCAAAAGAATGGCTGTTATGGCAGCAAATAGGCTGCAGCCTGTTTTTGCCGTCTGACATCCACCATGACATCCATGCAGATGCCATCCGCGGTATATTCCTCGGAAAAGAGCTTGCCTTCTTCACGCAGAAGCTGTGCAAATCCGCCTTCGGCATAGGGGATGCAAAGCTGCATTCTTTTGGCAGTCTGGGGCAGAAGCCGCACCATTGCCGACAGCAGCGCATCGATTCCTTCGCCGCTTTCGGCGCTGACCCAGACGGTATCGGTATCGTTATGGTGGGGGAGTTCTGCCAGATCCGCTTTGTTGAGCACATGAAGCTGTGGGATTTGCGCACAGCCCAAGTCGCACAACAGATCCTGGGTGATTTGCAGACGTTCTCTGAGATCGGGCTCTGAAGCATCCAGCACGTGCAGAATGAGATCTGCCTGCGCTGTTTCCTCCAACGTAGAGCGGAATGCCTCCACCAGATGATGGGGCAGCCGCCGGATGAGTCCGACGGTATCGGAAAGCACTACGGTTCTGCCATCGGGAAGCTCCAGTGCACGGGCAGTGACATCCAGAGTAGCAAACAGCTTGTTTTCCGCCAGCACGCCTGCATCGGTCAGCCGATTGAACAGGGTGGATTTTCCGGCATTGGTATAGCCCACAATGGCAGCAGTGAGTACGCCATCTTTTTTGCGACGGCTGCCGAGGAATTTGCGATGCTTTTCCATCTCTTTCAGCTGCTGTTCCAAGGAGGCAATCCGGGCACGGATATGGCGCCGATCGGTTTCCAGCTTGGTTTCGCCCGGACCGCGGGTACCGATGCCGCCGCCCAGACGAGACAGTGCATTGCCGATGCCGGTCAAGCGTGTGAGCCGATATTTGTATTGTGCCAGCGAAACCTGCACCTTACCTTCGGCAGTACGGGCACGTCCGGCAAAGATATCGAGAATGAGCATGGTTCTGTCAATGACCTTGCAATCGGTGAGATCAGAGATATTACGCATCTGCATACCGGTCAGCTCGGTATCGAATATGAGCATATCGGCTTCCCAGTTTTTGACCAGTGCAGCGATTTCCTCCAACTTGCCGCTGCCGATGCAGGTTGCGGCTTCGGGAGCAGGTCTTGCCTGCAGTACCGTCCGCAGCACCTCACAGCCGGCGGTATCGGCAAGCTCGGAAAGCTCCGCCATGGAACGCTCCGCATCATATTCTCCCGTATCCAAGCCCACCAGAATGACCTTGGTGCGTGTTGCTTGCTGTTCGATTTCGTACATACTATGCCCCTTTGCATTGCATTGTTTTGCTGATGATAGCATATTTTTGCGGTTTTGTCAAGGAATGTGCAAGAAACCGTGTATCCTGATGGAACAGAAACAATCGCTGCCCATGGAATGACGGACAGCGATTGTTTGTGTTGTTATGAAAGATAGAAAACATTGTCGGGATGTTTAATCCAATGCAGCCAAGCGTCTGAGGATGCCGGCTGCATCGTCAGCATCCAGCTTGCCGGAGCTATCATAATCGGCATTGGCCATACCCAGCAAAGTCACTTGCACTTTGGTATCCTCACCGAGAATTCGGCTGAGCAGAACCACATCATCGATCTTGATGATGCCATCGCAGTTGACATCGCCACGCAGATTGGCTTGCGGCTGTTGCACGGCAAAGATCATCTTATCCACATTATAGCCGCCCTGTTTGGTATTCAGGGTCAGTTCGGATTCGCCTGCGGGGATGGTAACCGTAGCCGTAATGGTCTGCCAGGTCTGCCAGCCGCCGGTTACGGGAACCGATACGGTAGTGAGCACTCTGCCGCCGCATTCCACGGTAAAGCTGCCGCCGCTGCTTTCGGATGCAACATGGAAGGTAAGCTCATAGGTGTTTTCGTTGGCAGCAGAGAGACGATAGCGTACCCAGTCGCCATCTTCAATATAACCGATGTTCTTGCCGCCCTGGGAGCAATCCTCCACCTCGATGCCGCTCATACCGGCATAGCCTTCTGCTTCCAGCACATCGGAACCCTGTACCGGCAGAGCAAAGGGCTCTACGGGAACGGTGGTCGTGGTAGTTGTCGTGGTTGTGGTAGTGGTAGTCGTCGTCGTGGTCGTGGTCGTGGTAGTGGTGGTAGTTGTTGTGGTAGTGGTGGTGGTGACAGGAGCCTTGCGCCATTCTGCATTGGCAGCATGATCGTTGAGGATCTTCTTGAGGTAGTTGCCGGCCTCAGTCAGGGAAGAACCGTCGCCGCCGAAAATGCTGGAGCCTTCTGCCTTGTTGTTGATGGCCCAGTTGCACCAAGAGAGCTGCTTGGAATCCATCCAAGAGAGCCATTCGCCGGTGGAACCATAGTTCACACTGCCGTCGCCGTCGGCATTTACGGTACCCCATTCGGAAACGAACAGCGGTACATTCTGGTTCAGAGCTGCATCGCCCTTGCCGCGCAGACTGCCGCCGTGGGTACCGGCATAGAAGTGCAGAACATATGCTACATTGCTGTCGTTGATTTTGTCATAAGCAGCCTGATCCACATCCTGAGACCAGGTAGGAGTACCCACAAGGATCAGGTTATCGGAATACTGACGGATGACAGAGATCACCTGCTGTGCATAGGACTTGACCGTAGACCAGGAAACCTGCGTCGGCTCGTTGTAGACCTCAAAGATGACGTTGTCATAGGAGCCGTAATCACGAGCGATGTCACGGAAGAAGTTCTTTGCGGCCTCGGCATTTTCATGTGCGCCATGGGAATGCCAGTCCACAATGACATACACATCACGCTTGATGGCGGCATCAAGCACAGAGCGCAGCATATTCACATCGCCGCCGCTGTAAATGGAGCCGTGATCATCAACGCCCAAAGAACAGCGCAGAATCTCGCACTTGAACTCATCCACCATGCGATCCACGATACCGCCGTTCCAATATTGGCCGCCCCAGTTGCTCCAGAAGAAGCTCATACCCTTGACCTGCATGGGTTTTTTGGTTTTCGAACCGTTGATCTTGTTGCCGCTTGCCTGCATCTGACCGTAGTAGCTGACAGGACCGTTGTCCGCAGCCTTGACCTTTATGGTCGGCTTGGTGAACGACGGCAGCAAGGTTGTGACTGCCATGGCGGCAGCACATAGGATGCCTAAGAATTTTCCTTTTTTCATGTGTAAATCCTCCTCTTAAATCACTGACATCTTTATGATGCCCTTCCCACATAGAGAGACATCAGCCCCCCATCGTATTATAGCACTTAAATTTTGAAAATGATACCAAAAACGAGACATATATATCTGAAATATGGGAAAATTTGCAAAAATCTTTATTATGATGACCGACAGCAAGGAAAAAGATGGGTGTGAGAACAAAAAAGTGGTTGCAAAATCCGACAAAATCTGATATGATAAAAGAAGTGCAAATGAGATGGAAAAAGGGAAGGAGCATATCTATATGGAACCCGTTGCATATGACAAGCATATCAAACAGGTGTTGATTGCACAAGAGGAGATTGCCGAGGCGATCCGTCAGGCAGGCCGACAGATCAGTACCTGGTATGATGGCAGACCGATTTTGTTGGTGAGTATTCTGAAGGGAGCTTTTGTGTTTCTGGCGGATCTATGCCGTGCAGTCACCGTGCCCTGCGAGATCGGGTTTATGTGCGCCAAGAGCTATTATCAAGGCACCGAATCCAGCGGCATGGTTTCCATCACCATGGATCTGGAGCAGGATATCAGTCAGTATCATGTGGTGATCGTGGAGGATATCATTGATACGGGCAGAACGCTTCGGGATGTGGTTGCACTGCTGCGGGAACGCAATCCGTTATCGCTGCGGGTTGTGACGCTGCTGGATAAGCCCTGCAGACGGAAGGTGGAATTTGAAGCGGATATGGCATTGTTTACCATATCGGATCATTTTGTGATCGGATATGGACTGGATTGCGCTGAGCAGTATCGCAATCTGCCGTATATTGCGGAATATGACACAGCAGTCGATGCCGAAAACTGAAATGACAACAGAAGAAAAAAGGGAACGCTCCCTCATGCAGATGCCGAGCAGCTCGGTACGCATGAGAGAGCGTTTTTTTGATGGAATACGATTGGGATTCGCAAGTCGGCGGAACGGTTATGGGTTAATGGGAAGGTTAGGCAGAGGTGTGCCGCCTTCAACCTCTACACCGGGGACTTCTTCCAGCAGACCCATCTTGGCAAGAATGGGGAAATCTATGCCTACCTCTTCTCGCCAGAAGTCATAGTTGGAACGGTAGAAAAGCTCGTATTGCAGCACATATTTCTCGAAAAAGCCCACATCTTCAATGCCGAATTTGATCTGAGTCTGCCGGATAAAGCCAAACAGATTTCCCAGAACCGTTTTCAGCAGACGATACTCTTTTTCGGAGACTCTGCGGTATTTGATTTTGATGTTATAGTCGATCTCAAGGGTGGGATCGTAGTATGTGCTGTTGTTGGAAGCCAGGGAATAAGATAAGCCCTTGGATACGATCTCGGAGATCTCTTCATCGGTCAGCGTATGCGGAATGGGGCATTCCATCTGTACGACATAGAACGGTGTGCCCAGCAGACTGCCCACAGGAGAATAGAACCAGAAGAATTGCTGCTCGATCGTATCATCCATGAGCTCATGACCGGAAATGGAATGGTTGAGGATCTCTTTGGTTTTCCTTCCACCAATGCCCAACTGACCGAAAATTTCGGCAATGATCTCTCTTTGTTCCTCGGAATAGCCGCATTCTTTGGCGGCACGCAGGACATTGGCTCTTACATCCAGAAAATCCGAGGAAGTGTCATAGCCATAGTGCATGGACTGATACCAGATTTTGGCGATATCATCATCGGAAAAGCCTTCGACAGACATGCGATATGCCGCACGGCTCAGCAGGATGCTGTCGATATGACCGTCAGTATAGCTCCAGTTCTCATCAAAATATTTCGTGGGGTATTTGTGACCGAGGAGCAGTTGTTCTTCAAAGCCGGTGGGATCCCGCATGACATACTCGGACAAGCTCTCGCCCATCTGCCAGTTTCCTTCAATCAGACAGGCGAAAATATCTGCATAGCCTTCATCAATGGCAACATGCATATAGTTCCGATCCCAATTGATGGAAACGTGTTCGTTTCCGGCCACATGTTCAAATACGCCATGCGTGAATTCATGGGCCATCGTATCCAGTGCACCGCAGGGAGGATAATCAAAGATTTCGTAGGCAGGACCTGTTAAGAAGAAATCATTGAACGGAGAATAGGCAGCGTTATCGGTCATGAATCGAGTATTCACAACACAGCGGATTGCGCCGCTCTTGCCGTCAAAAGAGTCTCTGTTAAGATGCTCTTGATACCAGTCATAGATCCGGCACAGATTGACATAGGAAGAAACTGCTTGGGGATTATCCCATATCGTGCTTTTATTTTCAATGGCAGAAGCGAAGTTTCGTCTTTCCAGTATAATCGCCATATCGCCCCATTTGTTTGCAAAGTATTTTTCGTCATCCGTCCATGTTTTGGTGGCACCTTCAATGATGCTGATGTCTCGTTTGGGATCCTTCAATTGATAGGTTTCGATTGCTTTGTAGGCTTCAAATTCTCTGGTTTGACCGAATACATCTTTACCGATGCAGAGCTCCATTCCGAATAACGAACGGAACAGCTCCTGTTCACCGAGCACCTCTTTGGTATCGGCGTGCACAATCAGCTGCTTCATCCCGGAGCTGCCTGCTTTCATGAATGAGGCGACAAAGGAATAAGCAGGGATGGGGATGTTGTCTGCCTGGGTACTGATACCCGTTTGAATGCTGTCGATTTTGACATCGCAGCCCAGATGCTGTGCAGCAATCTCAGCAAGCTCGTCCTCACTGAGCGCAAAGACAGGATTCACATCCGTATTTCTGCAAACATGCAGGGTAATGGATTGCAGTCGATCTTTTTCATTGGTGGTCAGTACGATGGTTTTGTTCCAGAACGGAATGGCATCCTTGACCTGCTGCAATTGATAGGTTTTGCCTTTCAGACCGGGCTTGACATCCGCACCGACGAATGTGACGGATGCATCCAGCTCCAGCAGCGGACGATACAGCTCAACGACATACAAAGCATCCTCCAGAGAGGCGACCTCTGTTTGACCGAAGCTGCCGTAGATGCTGGTGATCTGATCGTTATCATCATAAGTGACAAACAGATTGTGCTCGCTGTAGCCGCTTTCGATTTCTTCGTTGGATAAGACAAAAATATCCTGTTCCGAAGCAGTATCGGTTTTGACGACAGTGAAGGTATAGCTTGCTTTGCCTTTTCCGAAGGCATGCTTCATGGTAGCGGTCAGTGTGACAGTTTTGTTGCTGTCTTTCGGACGATGCACCGTACCTTTTGCATCGAGCACCTCCTCGCAGCTGGAGCTCCATACCACGGATGCGGTTTTGTCTTTTTTCAGCTTGATTTCGGTAGGCAGTTCTACATTTTCGGTGACATAATCAATATAATCTATGCCGCTGTATGTAAACGGCTGATTGGTCAATCCCTCAAGCAAGGTCTTGGTTGCCACATGATTGCGCCATTTGATAAAGCCGAATATGCCGATACAGATCACAACCAAGGACAAAAAGACCCATAAGCCTGTATGCTTTTTCTTTGTTTTGCCGACCTTTGGGGTTTTGACATAGATCGGCTTTACCTTACGCTGTTTGTTGGGCGGTGTGGGAGGCGTCATTGGACCGCGCGGTGTGGGAGGTGTCATTGGTCGGGGCAGTGCCGTGATAGGGGGATTGGATATTGCTGCATTGGGAGTGGGCATAGCCGGTGCGGGAGCGGTGGGTGCCACCTCGGGTGCAGCGTCCGGCGTAATATCGGGTGTTGACTGCAGTGGTGCAGAGGAATTTTCGTCATTGGGGTAAGGATTCATGGATCAATCTCCTTTCGATTATTGTCTCCATTATATGACATTTCTTTGCGTTTGTCAATCAAGTGTATTCTAAGAGGAGACACTGCCTGTGACGTTTTCCTTTGGATGATGCAGCCATGTCGTTTCATCTGTGAGAATTGCAGTCTGCAAGTGCTTTGTCCGTTTTGCTCATCCTGTGTAAATCTGCACGAATGCACAAGATATGCGAATGCTTTTATGTGCGAAAATGAAAAAGGTAGTTTTTGTCTTAGTTTACCTTGACAAAGCGGCTGAAATTCGTTATAATTTATACGCCGAATGGCAAAAAAAGTATTTATGATAGGGGAATTTTTACATGAATCCAAACAGAAAAAAGAAACTATTTGCAGCATTGCTTGCGGGTGTCCTGTCCTTCAGCGCAATGACCGGTATGTTTGACCGTGTCGGCATAAGTGCCGCCGAGGAGAAACCGTTCATTTCTGATACGGATGGCAACGGCAAAATCAACATCGACGAATCTCAGATCCGGGTGGATATCACACAAGGCAGCGGTGTGAACGGAACCAGCTTGGATGCTGTTGTTGATGCCAAGAAAGTGAAAAGCAATAGTACAATCCAAGTGCCGTTGCTGAGCCGTATCAATCTTACTATGGAAATCAGCGCTGACGGCTTGACCGAAGAAATGGTATCAAATATGTATCTCAATGTTACTGCAATGAATAACAGCAGTGATCCCGCTGATTCGACATGGAACTCATACTCCAAGAAAACGTATTCTTATACTGAACCTACCGGTGATCGCCCCTTTGGTACCTATACCGTAACATTTAATTTTCCTGCATATGGAACCGATTTGACTTTCTATACAAATAGTTTATCCGACGTTACCGATCTGCAATTTCATGGCGGTGCTGTAGTTACCAGCCTTTCCGGCTTATATGTGATCAACGTTGATACACCTCGTGAGGATGTAAGGATACGTGTACCGGCCAAATCCGATATTTCCACCGCAGAATACAAGACATGGGCAACCCGAGTGGCTGTGTATGTCAATGCCTTGAGCGAGCTGACGAACTTCAGACATAATCGGTTTACGATTGTGATGGATGATGAAAGCTTGTTGCCGGGTTATGGAGGCGTGTATCTAGGTGATGGTGAAATCACTTGCAGCACTCAAAATACCAATAAAATAACTGCGTATATAGCCAATGGCGAAAATAAGATCGAGTGGGTGGAAATGCATGAAATCAGTCATGCTTATGGCCGTGAAACCAACTTCGGAAGTTGGTACTATTATAGTAACAGCGGTTATAGCTCTGATGAGGTGTACACAAATGTGCGCGGCATCACTGCGATCCAGAACTGCGATAATCTGCAGGACACCAAGATCGTATCCGATGACAAAGCATTGCCCTATGATTCTGTTATGATCAAGAATA
>JAFXJT010000030.1 GCA_017532085.1 Oscillospiraceae bacterium
ATCCAAGGGCATTTATGTGTTCGTCATCCCCGTGGCGGACAGTCTGGATCTGAAAAAGGCCGCCCGGGCGGTGGGTGAGAAATCCATCGAGATGGTGGCGGTAAAGGAGATCAACGGCCTCACCGGCTATGTCCGGGGCGGCTGCTCTCCTGTGGGCATGAAGAAGCAGTACCCCACCGTATTCCACGAAACGGCGGAGATCGTGGACACCATCATGGTGTCCGCGGGCAAGATCGGTCTGCAGGTGGAACTGGCGCCCATGGCGCTGGTGGAGCTGGTGGGCGGCAAACTGGCAGATATCGTGACAGGTTAAGGAAGAAACTGACCGGTGCGCCGCACCGGAGAATCATACAGAGGAACAAACTATGCAGGATAAGATCATCGTGCGGGGCGCCCGCACCAACAATCTGAAAAACATCGATGTGGAGATCCCCCGGGACAAACTGGTGGTGCTGACGGGTATTTCCGGCAGCGGCAAGTCCTCCCTGGCTTTTGACACCATTTATGCCGAGGGACAGCGCCGCTATGTGGAGAGCCTCAGTTCCTACGCCCGGATGTTTCTGGGGCAGATGGAAAAACCCGATGTGGACAGCATTGATGGACTTTCTCCCGCAATTTCCATTGATCAGAAAACCACATCCAAGAATCCGCGTTCCACGGTGGGTACCGTCACCGAGATTTATGATTATCTGCGTTTGCTGTATGCCCGTGTGGGTACACCCCATTGTCCGATTTGCGGCAGAGAGATCAGGCAGCAGACCGTAGATCAGATTGCGGATCTGATTCTGGAAATGCCCGCAGGTACCAAGCTGCAGCTGCTGGCACCGATTGTCCGCGGCAGAAAGGGTGAATACACCAAGGAGCTGGAGGCGGCAAGAAAATCCGGTTATGCCCGTGTGCGTGTGGATGGCAGTATTTACGATCTGAGTGAAACAATCAAAATGGATAAGAATAAAAAGCATCACATCGAGATTGTTGTGGATCGTTTGGTGGTCAAGGAGGGCATCCGCAGTCGTCTGACGGATAGTCTGGAAACCGCAACGGGGCTTTCCGAGGGCTTGGTGCTGCTGGATGTGATCGGCGGTGAGGAGCAGCTGTATTCCCTTTCCTATGCCTGTCCCGATCATGGCTTTTCCATGGAAGAGCTGACGCCCAGAATGTTTTCCTTTAATAATCCCTATGGCGCTTGTGAGACCTGTACCGGTCTTGGTGTGTTTACGGAGTTTGATCCCCATGCCATTATGCCCAATATGAATCTTTCGGTGCGTGAAGGTGCCTTCAAAGCGCCGGGCTGGAATTCTTTGGATGAAAGCTCGTTTGCCACAATGTATTACCGAGCCATTTCCCGCACCTACGGCATTTCCTTGGATGTGCCGATCAAAGAGCTGACCGAAGAACAGCGCAATCTGTTTTTGTATGGCACAGGAGATACCAAGCTGGAACTGCATCGGCATACAAGCTATGGCGGCGGGACATATTTTCAACCGTTTGAGGGCTTGATTCCCAATCTGAAGCGGCGATATACCTATGCCTCACCCTCCGCCAGAGAAGAGCTGACTGAATATATGTCAGAGGTGCTTTGCCCGGATTGTCATGGCAAGCGTCTGAAGCCTGCATCACTGCATGTTACGGTTTGTGATATGGATATTGATACCATGTGCAATCATTCCATCACCGATCTGGTTGCATTGTTTGCGCAGCTTCCGCTGACCGAACGACAAATGCTGATCGCACGTATGATCGTCAAGGAGATTCGTGCACGGCTTGGCTTTTTGCAGAGTGTCGGATTGGGATATCTCTCCTTGTCACGGGCAGCGGGAACGCTTTCGGGCGGTGAAAGTCAGCGGATTCGTTTGGCGACGCAAATCGGCTCTTCGCTGATGGGCGTGCTGTATATTCTGGATGAGCCGAGTATCGGCCTGCATCAACGGGATAATGAAAAGCTGATTGCAACCTTGAAGCATCTGCGGGATTGCGGCAATACGGTCATTGTAGTGGAGCACGATGATGATACCATGCTGGCTGCGGATTATATTGTAGACATCGGTCCGGGAGCAGGCATTAACGGCGGTGAGATCGTCTGTGCCGGCACATTATCCGAGCTGATGCAGTGTGAACGCTCCGTGACAGCGCAATATCTCAGCGGTAAAAAGAAAATTCCGCTGCCGGCAGCATATCGTCCCGGCAACGGAAAGGAATTGGTTGTTTATGGCGCTACAGAGAACAATCTCAAAAATCTGACCGTACATTTTTCTTTGGGCAAGCTGATTTGTGTGACCGGAGTTTCCGGCTCGGGAAAATCCTCGCTGGTCAATGAGGTGCTGTATAAGTATCTGGCTGCAAAGCTGAATCGAGCAAAAATACGCCCCGGTGCGTTTGCACGCATCGAAGGCGCAGAGCATCTGGATAAGGTGATTTGCATTGATCAGTCGCCGATCGGCAGAACCCCCCGATCCAATCCGGCAACCTATACCGGTGTGTTCGGAGATATCCGTGCGTTGTTTGCCCAAACTGCCGAAGCGAAGATGCGAGGCTATACCGCCGGCAGATTTTCCTTTAACATTCGCGGCGGACGCTGTGAGGCCTGTGAAGGCGATGGCATCGTAAAAATTGAAATGCATTTTTTGCCGGATGTGTATGTACCCTGTGAGGTATGCAAAGGCAGTCGGTATAACCATGAAACACTGGAAGTCAAATACAAGGGAAAATCCATTTACGATGTGCTGGAAATGACTGTGGAGGAAGGCTGTGAATTCTTTTCAGCCATCCCGAAGATTGCTCGTAAGCTGAATACATTGCGCAAGGTAGGTCTTGGCTATATCAAGATCGGACAGCCTGCCACAACGCTTTCAGGCGGTGAGGCACAGCGAGTCAAGTTATCGACAGAGCTGCAGAAGCGCTCCACGGGACAAACGATCTATATTCTGGATGAGCCCACCACAGGTCTGCATAATGCCGATGTGCATCAACTGATTGAGGTGCTGCATCAGCTTGCGGATGCAGGCAATACGCTGGTGGTCATAGAGCACAATCTGAATGTGATCAAAACAGCAGATCATATCATTGATCTCGGACCTGAGGGCGGTGATCAGGGCGGCAGGATTGTTGCCGAAGGCACACCGCAGGAAATTGCCGCAGTGGATGCTTCTTATACGGGAAGATTCTTAGCACCTTATCTCAAAGAAGCACCTGTGGCAATGCAGGAGAAACCGAAGCGAAATCGGCGTAATGCTCCATAAGCACTTCTGTGCGGATTGTACCGCAGGAAAGCTCAGTGAGACGTGCCTCCAGCAGGGGGTGCGTCTCTTTTTTGATATCCAGACAAAGTGTGACCTGATCGGAGAACTGGCTGGAGACCTCCAAGATTCCGAAATCGGGCAGGATATATGTCACTTTGCCGTAAAGAGGATAGTCCATGGTAATTTGCAATCGAACCGCTTGGCAAAAGCATTGGATCTTTGCATTTTGTACCGCCAATGCTGCCGCAGCGGAATACGCACGGGTCAGACCGCTTGCACCCAGCAGCACGCCGCCGAAATAGCGGGTTACGACACAGCACAGATCGCATAGATCTGCTTTTTGCAGAACGCTCAGTACCGGTACACCGCCGGTACCTTGGGGTTCTCCGTCATCGGAATAGCGGATTGCGCCATCGGTGCGAAGACGATATGCCCAGACATGATGTCTTGCTTTATGATGTTTGGCACGAATTTGTTCAATAAGGCAGCAGCCTCCTCCGCTTTCGTCACGGGAGCGAGCTGTGCTATGAATTCAGAGCGTTTTTCCGTGAGACTTGCTTCACAGGAATCGGCAATGGTACGGTATTCCATATATGATGATCATTCCTTTAGAATTCCGATCATGGCTTTATAATCAGCATCGGCGGAAGCGATGGTGCGTTGTGCCAGACCGTAGATTGCGGTGGATTTTGCTTCCAGCTCGGCACAGGCTTTGCAGGCAGCATTGATTTCCGAAAGTTTTGCCAGAGAAGTACCATAGGGGAGTGTGGTGCCGGCTTGCTTTGCAGCGGAAAGAATATCGCGTCCACGCTCATTGAGTGCCAGAATCCGTCCGTAAGGAGGCGGTGTTTGGATATGCTCGGTGCGAATTCCGATGAGCAGATGCAGCAGGATCCGGCGGAGTCTTGCCATAGGATAGCGTTTATTCTTGATCGCCATGAGCATGGATTCCAAAGAGGTTTCGTTGCGGGCAGAAAGGATTTTATGTTCCAGCCCCTGTCCGACCTCCGGCAAAGCAGACAGTTCTTCGACAGTTGCGGTCCGCAGACGATACAGCAGAATCCGTTCCAGATTCTCAAAGCGAGCGGTCATGCCGGTGGCGGCGCAGGCACACAGCGCATCCGAGGACACCTGAGGAACCAGCTCATCGAAATCGGCATTGTGATTTTCCATAATCTGACGTATCAGAGAAGCACTTGCAATATTACCGTTCGAATTGATGCCGTCGTGCGGCACATGACGTTTCACGGTAAAGGGCTGAATCTTCATCCGCAATGCGATCATAGCTTTCAGATATTCAATGGCCAATACATTGTTCGGAGAGCTGAACAGCGCAGAGACCTCATCTCCATAGGTCTGGCGGATCAGAATCTGCAGCGCTCTGGGATAGGAGTTTCCAAGCTTGAGCAGTTCTTCCAGTTCGGGACGCTTGGAACAGGAATAGGATGCCTTTACCGCATTGGTCAGCAATTGCAGATCCCCGCATTCACTGCCGAAGGATAGCTCATGGACGCAGCCTAATCCCTTGAGCAGATACATTGCACCCTTTGCATAGATTTCCGCTGCACTGAGAGAATAGGCAACAGGGATCTCAATCACAAGATCCACGCCGCATTTGACTGCAGCTTTTGCACGTTCAAATTTGTTGATGACAGCAACATCGCCGCGCTGTACAAAATTACCGCTCATCACAGCAACAATATGCGTTGCACCGTTTTTTCGGGTTTGCTGAATGTGGTAGAGATGTCCGTTATGGAATGGATTGTACTCGCAGATAATACCGCTGATTTTCAAGATTGTCGCCTCCTTGTGTGGATTGTGAAATAAAACAAAACCAATGGATTCTCAGTCTGTATTTTCGGTAAGGAAAAACCTCTTTTTTGAAAAAAACACTTGAATGTTGGAGGAATATCGTGTATAATAAGAAATTGGGCAGTCTTGTTTTGGGATTTGCCGTCATTTTATTATATTGTATCATCGAGAAAGGATGTATGTTATTATGTTGATTCTGGTTGTAAACGCCGGAAGCTCCTCGCTGAAGTATCAGCTTCTGAATATGGATGATGAAAGCGTGCTTGCAAAAGGCAACTGCGATCGTATCGGGATTGACGGTCATGTGAGCCACAAGACTGCCGATGGTCGTTCCATTGATGCAGATTGCGAATTCCCGACACATACCGAAGCCTTCCAGAAGCTGGTTGAGGTTCTGACCACAGGCGATGCTGCTGTAATTGAGAGCATGGATGAGATTTCTGCTGTGGGTCATCGTATTGTGCAGGGTGCTGAGGTATTTGATCGTCCCTGTCTGGTAACCCCCGAGATCATTGATCAGATTGATGATCTGCGTGAGCTTGCACCGGTTCATAACCATGCTCATGCACTGGCACTGCGTGCCTGCACCGCTGTCATTCCTGCCACCACACCGCAGGTGGTAGTATTCGATACTGCATTCCATCAGACCATGCCGCCTAAGGCATATATGTATGGTCTGCCTTACGAGGATTATGAGAAATATCATGTCCGTAAATATGGCTTCCACGGAACCTCTCACCGTTTTGTATCTGCTGCACTGGCAGAGGCAATGGGCAGAAAGATTGAGGATCTGAAGATTGTTTCCTGTCATCTGGGCAATGGTTCTTCGATTACCGCAGTCAAGGGCGGCAAATGTGTGGATACCTCCATGGGCTTTACACCTCTGGATGGTGTGCTGATGGGTACCAGATGCGGTGCAATTGATCCTTCTGCCGTTACCTATGTGGCAGACAAGCATGGCTTTACGCCGGATGAGATGAGCCAATATATGAACAAGAAGTCCGGTTTCTTAGGCGTATCGGGTGTTTCCTCTGATAACCGTGATCTGACTGCTGCTGCAGAGCATGGCAATCAGCGTGCAAAGCTTGCACAGGATATTCTGGCTTATGAGATCCAGAAGTACATTGGCTCTTATGCCGCAGCCATGAATGGTGTGGATGCCGTGCTGTTTACCGGCGGTATCGGTGAAAACTCCTGGGAAGTGCGTGAGAGCGTATGCGAGAATATGGACTTCTTCGGAATCAAGATCGACCGCGAGCTGAACCGTCAGAGCAGAGGCAAGCTGGTCAAGCTTTCTACTCCGGATGCAGCTGTGGAAGTCTGGGTTGTTCCCACCAATGAGGAGCTGCTTATCGCACGGGATACGCTGGCAGTGATTTCGAAATAATCGAATTTCAAATGCCATAGTGCTATTATAGCATATACGATACGGAAAATGCAAGAGGGTTTCAGCAATTTGTAAAGATTTTTTCCACAGATAAGGAGGGTGCTTGTGCAAGCGGAGCATTCAGTTGGTTCCATCACGAAGGCGCAGCAGCAGCTTTTGTATCAGAAAGCCTGTGAAGCAAGAAAACAAGCCTATGCACCATACTCCGGATTTTGCGTGGGTGCAGCATTGCTTTGCAGTTCGGGCAATATTGTGCTTGGCTGCAATGTAGAAAATGCGGCATATCCGTTATGCTTGTGTGCAGAGCGTACTGCGCTGTGCGCTGCCATTGCTGCGGGAGAGCGTTCCTTTTTGGCGCTTGCCATATGCGGCGGAAAAGGAGAAGAGATGGATGCGCCGTGTTTTCCCTGCGGTGCCTGCCGGCAGGTGATTGCCGAGCTTTGTCCGCCGGAGTTTCCGATTCTCTTGTCGAATGGCGTATATCTTGCAAAGGATCTGCTGCCTTATGCGTTTTCTCTGCCGGATTGTGCAGAATAACAACAACGAAACAGAAAACAATACTGTGTGCCGTTTGTTCGACCGACGGCCGCATGGACAGAGGGTCGGGATTTTTTCACAGGAATCCCGACTTTTCTGTACCGAACAAAAGAAAATGAGAACAAAACAAAGGGGGTGTGTGCCTTGCGGCGCTTGCTTTCTGTCATTCTGATGGCGGCTCTGTTATGCATGGCGCTGACGGGCTGCAATCAGGAGCAAAACACGAAAAGTGGTGCAGGTCATTCGTTTTCCTATGCACTTGTAGGCAATCCGGATACGTTGGATCCTCAATGCGCACAAAATGATTCCGCAAAGATCGTATTATGCAATCTGTTTGAAGGATTGTTTGTGCTGGATGCCGCCGGAACGGTGCAGAATGGTGTTGCCAGTGGATATACGGTATCGGAGGATGGACTGACTTATACGATTACGCTGCGAGAGGATTCCTATTGGTATCAGGCATCCTTTGGGGCAGAGGCGGAGGATCGTACTGTGCTGCTGGAAGAGCCGGTCAATGCCATGGATTTTGTCTATGCCTTCCAGCGTTTGTTTGATCCGCTGTATCATTCGCCATATCGGGAACAGTTTGCTTGTCTGGAAAATGCAGAAGCCATTCTCAATGGCAGTCAGCATCCTTCTATGATCGGAGTTTATGCAAAGAAAACCTATGAGCTGGAGATTCGTCTTGCATATCCGGAAGCGGATCTGCCGCTGCTGCTCACATCGGCGGCAGCCATGCCATGTCGGCAAAGCTATTTTGAGGCGTGCAAAGGGCGATATGGGCTGGATGAAGAATCCATATGCGGCAACGGCAGCTTTTCGATGCAGCGATGGCTGTATGATCCTTATGGAAAGCATAATGTGATCCAGCTCGGACGCAATCCTCGGAATCATACCATTCGGCGAGTGTATCCGATTGATCTGACCTTTTATATTGAGAATACCCAGGCGGAAGCCGAAGCATTGTATTATGCCGGCACCACCGATTGCTGCATGACCACCAATATTCCCTTTGCGGGACAGAACAAAGGGACTTCCGAAACCGTGTATTGCCGCACATTGGGTCTGGTTGCGCATCCCGATTCTCCCTATGCGCATCCCTTGATCCGCCAGGCGTTTTCCGAAGCCTTAGATCTTTCTGCCCTGACCGCTGCCATGGAAGGCATGCAGATTGCCTATGGACTGCTGCCGCCCGATGCAAAGCTGCTGAACAAAAGCTGTCGTGAGCTGATTTCTGAAAGCGGTTATCGGAGTTGGGATCCGCAGCAGGCACGTAATTCTTTTGCGGAGGGTCTGGCGCAGCTTGGGGCAGTCGATTTGCCCGAAGGCAAGCTGCTGATTCCCACAGGCTGGCTGGAGCATACGGTTTTGCAGACACTGATACAGCAATGGAAGGAGAACTTGGGTGTTTATCTTTCCGTTGAGGAGGTATCTGCCGAGGAATACCGCCAACGTCTTTCCAAGGGAGAATATATGCTTGCTGTTGTGGCGGTAGAGGGCGAAACCGCCTCTCCGGATGCAGTGTTCCGCAGCTATCTGCAGCAGATTGCCGTTGCTGCAGCCGATTACGAAAGCCATATCACAGCGCTGCAGGCTTTGCTGCAGCAGGCGGCGGAAACCGAACGCTTTGCCGACTGCATTGAGCTGTATCGTCAAGCGGAACAAATGGTGGTACAGAATACCTTGTTCTTGCCGCTCTGTTATACGCCGCGATATCTGCTTTGCCGACAGGGTGTGGAAGATGTGGAATATGATGCATTCCGTGGCTGGCTTCGCTTCTCGGAGGCTAAATATTTCGATTGATTGGAGGAGATATCATGAAGCTTGTTACCTGGAATGTCAATGGACTGCGAGCTTGTGAGAAAAAAGGATTTGCAGACTTTTTTGCAATCATGGATGCGGATTTCTTTTGTATTCAGGAAACCAAAATGCAGGAGGAACAACGCAGCTTACTGCAATTTCAAGCGGAAGGATATCATACTTTCTGGAACAGCGCCGAAAAGAAGGGGTATTCCGGCACCGCAATTTTTGCAAAGCAGAAGCCTCTTGCGGCAACAAAGGAAATGACAACCGGCGGAGTATCCAATGAGGGAAGGGTGCTGACGTTGGAATATGACAGCTTCTTTCTGGTGAATGCCTATGTCCCCAATGTGCGTCGGGATCTGGAGCGGATCCCGCTGCGTATGGAATGGGAGGATGCCTTGCGGGCACATCTGCTGGCACTGGATGCAAAAAAGCCGGTGCTGTATTGCGGCGATCTGAATGTGGCGCATCAACCCATTGATCTGAAACATCCCAAGCCCAACGAGGGCAATGCCGGCTATACCTTGGAGGAACGCGGCAAATTTACCGAGCTGCTGAATGCCGGATTTGTGGATGCCTTCCGCGCACAGTATCCCGATCGTACCGATGCCTATACCTGGTGGTCGTATATGGGACGAGCAAGAGAAAAAAATGTGGGATGGCGTATTGATTATTGGGTCATTTCGGAGCGTCTGCGCAGTGCTGTCAATGATTGCATCATCCATGCCGATGTCATGGGCAGTGATCATTGTCCTCTGGAGCTGCAGATTCGGCTATAAGATAAGCACAATATTTATGCCGCCTTGGATGGTTTTGCTGCAATTCCATCCAAGGCGGCTTTGCGTATGTTCTGAAATCCTGTCCTGCTGCATACAATGAAACAGATGCAATCAGAAAGGAGCGTGTGTGTATGCAGCAGGAACCAAAGCAGGGCGGAATCCATCATGCAATCCTAGAAAACCGCAACCGATTGCTGTTGACAGGCATCACAGAAATCGACAGCTTTGATGAGCGTGCGGTGGTTGTCTATACCCAGCTTGGCGAACTGACCATATTAGGACGCAATCTGCATATGAATCAGATGAGTCTGGAATCGGGTGAGGTATCCATTGAAGGGGATGTGCAGGCTTTGCGCTATGGTGATCGGGACAAGCAGGCTCCGCTGACGATGCTGGGAAGGTTGTTTCGGTAATGGAGCTTTCGGAACAGATTTTTACAATTGAGCAGGAAACATGGCTGTTTCTCGGAAGCTGTCTTTTGGGAATTCCTGTGGGGATGCTGCTGGATCTGATGCGATTGCTGCGAACCATCTTGCCGCATCATACCGCAGCGGTGTTTCTGGAGGATGCGTTGCTGATATGCTTTGCTGCAATATTGGTGCAATGCTATGCCACAATGTTTGCACGAGGCGCACTGCGGTATTATGATGCCTTGGGATGCTGCTGCGGATTTCTGATCTATCTGTGTACTGTGGGCGCTGTATGGCAAAGAATGCTCAGTCGGATGCGGTATGGTGTGCATCGGTTTTCCGACAGATTTCGGCAAAGTTGTTATCGGATATGGCAAAAAATGCAGTCTGTTTTTGTCAGAAGTCCTGAAAAACGTAAAAATATTCGGAAAAGAGAGAAAAGCACTTGACCCTTGGTGCATTTTGTTGTATAATACTATAATTAGAGAGCAGTGTCGAAATCTGCCGGTTTGTGTGGAAATATGCACAGAAGATTTATGTGTGAGAAGAATGGAGCATTATGGAACGAAATGTAGCATCTCGTAAGCAAAGCGAGAAGGAAAAGCGTCGTGCGATCATTGAATGGATCATAACGAATGTCGTTGTAGCAGTGTTTTTTCTGGTGTGTTTGATCTCAATCATTTCCACCGAAGCGACACTTGCTCAGAAACGTGAGGAGTTGGCTGCGATTGAGGCGGCTACTGTCGTTGCGGAAAACGAATATAAAGAACTGGAACGGATTCTGAGCGATGACGATGTGCAGGCTTATATGGAGAAAATGGCGATCGAAGAGCTGAATTATGCATATCCCAACGAACGCCGGTTTTATGATACCTCAAGAGATTAAGCGGCAGAGCGTAAGCGATGGTTTGCATCAATGTTGAAGGAGCGGATTTATGCAGCTTGAAATTGGTCAGATTTATGAAGGACGTGTGAAGGGAATTACACAATACGGTGCATTTGTTGAGGTAACCGGTGAAGGAGAGCCTTCTGCGGTAACCGGCATGGTGCATATTTCCGAGGTGACCAATACCTTCGTGCGTGATATTCATGATTATCTTTCCGAGAATGATACGGTGCGTGTCAAAGTGATCGCCGTGAATCCGCAAGGCAAGATCAGTATGTCCATCAAGCAGGTCAATGAAGAGAGTACGCCTCAGCGCAAGCGGAAGGAAACGCCAAGACCGCATGTGTGGGAACCCAAGCGCACGATACCCCAATCCGAAATGACCTTTGAGGATATGATGCTTCGGTTCAAGCAGCACAGTGAAGAAAATATCTGTGATCTGAAACGAGGAAGCGAACGCAAAGGCGGTTCTCGCAGCAGAAAATAACATGAATACGGTATCACCGATGTGATACCGTTTTTTTATCAGGAGGAGAAGTCATATGACATTTGCATTTTGCCCGCATTGCGGTGCGGCATTGGTTGAAAAGCCCATTGGAGATGAGGGATTGGTTCCGTATTGTGAATCCTGTGCCAGACCGCATTTCTCATTTTCCTATGCTTGTGTGATCTGCTGTGTATTTGATCCGGCCAAGGAGCAGGTGCTGCTGATTCGGCAATCCTATGGTGAAAAGCGCTATGTTTGCGTGGCAGGATATGTCAAGCAGGGAGAAACCATCGAAGAAACGGCTGCACGGGAGGTGCTTGAGGAAACGGGCTTGACAGCCTCTTCGCTTCGCTATGTGCGCAGCTACTATTATCCGAAACGGGATCAGTTGATGTTCGGATTTGCTGTACAAGCAGCCAAAAGCGATATTTGTTTGTCCTGTGAAGTGGAGGAAGCGCAGTGGTTTTCTGTTGCAGAGGCACGTGAGCGATTGCGTGAGGCTAAAATTGCAGCGCAGCTTCTGGAGGATGCTTTGCGTTGAAGGTGGAAACGAAAAAAAGCACAGAATGTCCCCGATACATTCTGTGCTTTTTTCTGCATAAATGCATAAAAAACCGACCGGAGCAATCTCCGATCGGTTTGGGTTGCATTGCAGCCATTAGCCGCGGTTGTAACGCTTGTTGAAGCGGTCAACACGTCCGCCGGTATCGACGAGCTTCTGCTTGCCGGTAAAGAACGGATGGCACTTGGAACAAATTTCAACCTTGATGTCCTTCTTGGTGGAGTAAACCTCGATCACGTTACCGCAGTGGCAGGTGATGGTGGTCTTTTCGCACACGGGATGGATGCCTTCTCTCATTGCTGTTTCACCTCACGTTTTTGAAGATTATAGCAAATTCACATAGCAGCCCATCCTAAATCAAGGTTCAGACAGTAGTGCTACGGTATTTTCGCAAACAGATTATACCATATTCCTTTGAAAAATGCAAGAGTTCGTCAAAAAGAACCGCAAATTACACAAAATAAGAATACTGTAATATGCGTTATTGTGCAATCAGCTTCTGCATATCCTCGCGCAGTTGATTTTCCAAAGCGACGGCATCGGTCATTTCGGGTGCTGTTGTGGTATAATATACTTTGATTTTCGGCTCAGTACCGGAGGGACGCACAATGACACTTGCATGATTGGGCAGGAAGAAAGCCACAACATCGGATTTGGGCAGATTCAGCGGACGAGTATTGCCGGTTGCGGTATCAGTTGCAACACCGGTGAGATAATCTGCGGATTCCAACACTTTCATGCCGCCGATTGCGGTGGGCGCATTGGTGCGAAGTGCCTGCATGATTTCCTGCATTTTATGCATACCGCTGACACCTTCAAAGGTAAAGCTTTCTTGGGAATGCTTGAATACGCCATACTGACGATAGAGGTTTTCTCTTGCCTGCATCAGAGAAATGCCCTGTGTGCGATAGAATGCCGCCATTTCCACGATCAGCATGGAGGCAACCACGGCATCTTTGTCACGAACATAGGAACCGGCAAGATACCCATAGCTCTCTTCAAAACCGAAGATATAGCGATCAACTTCGCCTTTTTGCTCCAGCAAACCGATTTGTTCACCGATAAACTTGAAGCCGGTGAGCACATCGATCAGCTCAACGCCATAACGCTCGGCAATGGCTTTGACGAGATCGGTGGTGACAATGGTTTTTACGGCAACCGGATTGTTCGGCATGGTACCGAGCTTGGTACGCTGGCTGCAAATATACTCAAAGAGCATTGCACCGACTTCATTGCCGCTGAACAAAGCATATCCGCCGTTGCCATCGGGCACGGCAATGCCCACACGATCTGCATCGGGATCGGTTGCCAGCAACAGATCGGGCTGTACCTGATCGCACAGACGCAGACCATATTCCAATGCTTCACGGATTTCGGGATTCGGATAAGGGCAGGTGGTGAAATTGCCATCCGGATGCTCCTGCTCGGGAACAACGGTGACGTCGGTAATCCCGATGCTGCGCAGGATCTCACGGACAGGCTTGTTGCCGGTGCCGTTGAGCGGTGTATATACCACCTTCAGACCGCTTTCACGGCACAATTCCGTATGAATGCCCTGCTTGCGTACCTGTTCGTAGTAGGATTCAATCAAAGACTGCGGGATGGTAACGATCATACCTTCAGCCACTGCCTTGTTGTAATCCATATGCTTGACATCGGCAAACAGATCCACAGCGTTGATCTGATTGATGATCTGCTCAGCGACTTCCAGAGTAATCTGGCAGCCGTCATCGCCGTAAACCTTATAGCCGTTATACTTGGAGGGATTGTGGCTGGCAGTGATCACGACACCGCCATTGCAGCCAAGCTCTCTGACTGCATAGGAGCAGGTGGGAGTAGGCATCAGTTCGGCGTACATATGCACTTTCACGCCGTTTCCTGCAAAGACTTCAGCGGCAGCTCTAGCAAACACATCGGATTTGATGCGGCTGTCATAAGCGATTGCAACGGAAGGATTCCGGTAATTCTCGTTCAAATAAGAACAGAAGCCTTGTGTTGCACGGCGTACCGTATAAATATTCATGCGTGCAGTACCTGCGCCGATGACACCGCGCAGACCGCCGGTTCCGAATGCCAGATCCTGATAGAAGCACTCACGGATCATTTCTTCGTTGCCGGCCATCGCTTTGAGCTCGGCAACCAGATCGGCATCATCCACGGCGTTTTCGCACCACAATTGATAAAGCTTGTTTTCATGATTCAGCATAAAGCATCCTCCATACCATTTAGAATAGCGCATGTAAATCATTCTACACACGGAACTTACAGCAATACACGTAATCTATTATACCACAATTTCTTCGATTTGAAAAGGGGCATAATACCGAAATTTTAAGAACTTTCCGTCGTATTCTGGTATAAAAGGATGAAATTCAAGTGAAAGTCTTTCGAAAAATCGAAAACCATATTATAATATACCATATAATAGTAAAAAGACTTCGGAGGGAGGGATACGATGCATCGACGATTGCGGCTGCGATTTTTTCTGATCACATGGGGGTTGCTGGTGCTGCTGCTGACAGCACTGATTGCCGGTGTTGGTGTGTTCCTGTATCGTTCCGAGGTCAATGATGCGGAAGATGCACTGCAAACGGTGCTGTCCAGCTTTCATGAATACGGATCCAAGCCTGATTTTGCGGAAGTCAATCGTGAGATGGCTGCGATTCGCATGAGCGAAACAGGGGAACCGTTTGAGGTTTCTCTGCACAGAATGCTGCTGTCGGATGAGGAAGTGCGCCGGATCAGTGCAATAGCTGCGGCACGAACCGATCAGGCGATGGGGCGGATTTCCACGGGGGAAAGAGAATATCGCTATCTTTATAGTAAGAAGCCAAATGAGATTCATCTGGTCATTGCGGATCGGGAAGCGGAAATTGATCTGCTGCAGGATCTGAAAGGATATTTTGTTTTGTATGGTATCCTGGGGATGGTGCTGCTGCTTGGTGTCAGTGTACTGTTGACTCGATGGGCAACCAAGCCCATCGCTGAAGCGTGGGAGAAGCAAAATGATTTTGTTTCGGATGCCACCCATGAGCTGAAAACGCCGCTTGCTGTGATCGGTGCCAATACCGAGGCGGTGCTGGCGAATCCCGATGCATCGGTGGCGAGTCAGGCGCGATGACTTGGCAGTATCCGTGGTGAAACCACCCGAATGGCAGGTCTGGTTGGGGATCTGCTGTTTATCGCAAAGGTGGATGCTGGTGAAATCCCGCTTCATATTGAGACTTTGCGTATCAGCGAATTGATCGAAGGTCTGTGTATGGAATGGGAACCGGAGATCTTTGAACGGGAACGTCGCTTCGATTATGCGATCTCGCCGGGAATGCTCTATCGCGGCGATTGGGAGCGCTTGCGCCAGATGCTCTCTGCCATGCTGGATAATGCAGTGAAGTATGCGCCGCAAAACGGAGAGATCCGGCTGGTTGCGAATCGCAGCAGAAAGAAACAGCTTCAGATTGTGATCTCGAATATGGGAGAGCCGCTTGCGGAAGATCAGCTGGAAAAGATTTTTGATCGATTCTATCGGGTGGATCCTTCCAGAGCAAGAGAGACCGGCGGCTATGGCTTGGGCCTGTGTATCGCAAGGAGCATTGCGGCGATGCACAATGGTACGATTACCGCAGAAAGTGATGGCGGAATTAACGTATTTACGGTTGTTTTGGGTGCTTTGGAAGATGAAGTGGCAAATTAACTAAAAAAACGACAAAATACAACAATGGATTTGGACGCGCAACCCCTTGACAATACCATTGGTATGTGGTATTATATACAAGTCGCCTCACGGAAGAGGCGAAGAGATCACAGGAGAGCAGCGAAGGCAAGAAAATTTTTTCGAAAAAACGAAAAAAGGACTTGAC
>JAFXJT010000031.1 GCA_017532085.1 Oscillospiraceae bacterium
CACCCACGATATGGGCGATGTGGATGCACTCTGTCAGCGGATTGTGATCATTGACAAGGGCAAAATGCTCTATGATAACGATATGGAACATCTCAAGAGCTTCTTCGGTTCCTACAGAACATTGAAAATCCGTATTGACGGCGATTTACAACAGCTCGCGGAAAAGATTGATAAAGCGCTTCCCGATTTCAAGGTTTCTGCCGATGATGCGTGGATTTCCATTCTGGTTGACGAGGAAAAAGCAAAGGTGATGGAGGTGCTTTCTCAGCTGCAGAAGTCCTATAAAATACGTGATATGCAGCTTGAGGAGATATCCACTGAGGAGGTTATCAAGAAAATCTACGAGGAGGGGGTACAATGAAGCTGAAAAAATACCTCACCCTCACTCGTGCGGGTATTATGGAGTCTCTGCAATTCCGATTGGGAACACTGGTGATTGTGGCAGGAAATCTCCTTTATCTGATCGTAGTCTATTTCCTGTGGAAAGCCATCTATGCCTCAGCAGGCACGGATATTGTGAATGGCATGACGTTCTCCGACACGCTTATTTACCTTGTATTGGCAACGGCACTGTTCAACTTTATGGAAATGTACCTTGTTTGGGAGATCGGGCGTTCCATCCAGTCTGGAAAAATCGCACTTGACCTGCTCAAACCTATGGAATACCGGAAGCATCTGTTCTGGTCATGCTCAGGCTCGTTTGTCACGCAGTTTTTCTTCACATTCCTGCCGACCTTCATTGTTGTGGCAGCTGTTACTCACGGCGCAATCCATTTGGGATGGAATCTGTTGTTTTTCGTGGTATCCGTTGTTATGGCAGTTTCCATCAATTACAGCATTGACTTTCTGGTGGGCACGATCTGTCTGTATACGGAATCCATTTGGGGTATCAACATCATGAAGCAGGTGATTGTCATGCTGTTATCGGGCGCAACCATTCCGATTGCATTTTTCCCCGAACCCATGAAAACAATTGTATATTACCTGCCGTTTCAGTCAATTTACAATGCACCGCTGTCCATTCTGCTGGATGGAAATCCTCAGCCGCAGACGCTTTTGACAACGCTTGGCATACAGCTTGTCTGGTGCGTTGTGATGACAGTGCTCAGCAATCTTTTCTGGAAGGTTTCGCTGCGGCAGATTACCGTGAATGGAGGCTGATGGTATGCAAAGAAAAGGATTCGGTTTCTATCTGCGGATTTACAGTAAAATTCTTGCCCAGGACTTAAAAAGCAAAATGAGCTATCGCGCGGATTTTATTATCTCTACAATCGGCATGATTTTCACCAATATTGCAGGCTTTATAAGCTTTTGGATCTTGTTCCGAAGTTTTCCGTCAGTGGGCGGCTGGGGTTATTATGAGATGTTGTTTTTATACGGATTTTCGCTGGTATCCCTAACGCCGGTGCAATGTCTGTTTGATAACAACTGGAGTTTGCGGATTCATGTGTATTCAGGCGATTTTATCAAATACTGCTTCCGTCCGATCAATCTGTTTTTCTATTATCAATCCGAAGTGTTTGATATCAAGGGACTTGGACAGTTTGCATTCGGCATCGGCACCATTGCCTATTCGTGGAGCAAGTTGGGACTCGGTTTCACGCCGCTGATGCTGCTGAAACTGATCGTGTTCCTGCTCACCGCCTCGCTGATTATGATCGCATTGCAGAATGCGGCGGCTGCAACCTGCTTCTGGATTCAGAATTCCTTCTATTTGCTGGATCTTGTGACGCGCTTTAAGGACTATGCAAAATACCCGATTACAATTTTCAGTCCTGTATTTCGCTTTATCTTCACTTTTGTCATGCCCATTGCATTTATTGCTTACTATCCGAGTATCGTCATACTCCGACCTGAGGAAATACCGCTTCTGTCTTGGCTGTCACCGCTGATCGGAGTGCTGTTCTTCTGGCTCAGTTACAAATTCTGGATGTACGGTGCTTTGAAATACAGCGGAACAGGCTCGTAACGCTATCACTTTGAAAGCTTGGTGCGGAAGGATTGCAAGCGTTATATGCTTCCGTAATAAGCAAGCAAAGCAAAAGGAAAACATCGATACTGCTGCAACAAAACGGCACCTCTGTCTGAAAGGACAGGGGTGCCGCTGCAGCAATGGCCAATAACACAGAACGTCTCGGAAGCGGACTGCCTCCGAGACGTTCTGCATTATAATGGGAGAATGCAATTCTTAATGGTTTTGACCGTAGTAAGCATTGGCTCCATGCTTTCGGAGATAATGCTTATCTAAGAGGGCACGCCCCATGTTGGGCGTATTGGGTGCAAGCGCCAGCGTATGCCATGCCATGGCAGCAAGCTCTTCCAGCACCACAGAGTTGTGTACGGCTTCATGTCCATCTTTGCCCCAGACAAAGGGCGCATGATTGGCAACCAAAGCCGCCGGAATGGTTGCATAGTCCGGACAGCATTCCACAATGACCTTACCGGTTTCCAATTCGTATTCGCCTTGGATTTCTGCTGTTGTCATATCACGGGTGCATGGAATTTCACCGTAGAAGTAGTCGCCATGAGTCGTCCCGAGGGGAGGGATGCCACATTTTGCCTGTGCAAATACGGTTGCAAAGCGGCTGTGCGTATGCACAATTCCGCCGATATCCCGAAACTGACGATACAGCTCCAGATGGGTCGGGGCATCGCTGGAGGGCTTGAGTGTTCCTTCAACCACATTGCCGTTCAAATCCAACACGACAATATCCTCAACGGTCAAGGTGTCATATTCGACGCCGCTGGGCTTAATCGCAATCAGACCGGTTTCACGGTCAAATTCGCTGACATTGCCCCATGTGAATGTAACCAGTCCGTATTTCGGAAGCAACAAATTGGCTTCCAGAACACGCTGCTTCAGCTTGCTTATTTCCATATTACTTCTCCGAGCATCAGTTCTTTTTCCAGTGCGGCAGGTGTGGTGTTGGCATCAATATTGACAAATTCGATGCCCATAATGCGTGCAAAATCACGAAGTGTTTCTACACTGATATCATAGGACAGAACAGTATGGTGTGCACCACCGGCAATAATCCAACACTCAGAACCGGTAATCAGATTGGGCATAGGCTTCCACATCACACGTGCAACAGGCAGATTCGGCATGGTCTGAGTGGGCTTCACACAGATGACGTTCTGACCGATCAGACGCATTCTGCCGCCCATATCAATGAGAGAAATGCAAATTGCATCGCCGGCTTTGCCTTCAAATACCAGACGTGCAGGCGGTTCTTTGCCGCCGATTCCCAACGGATGAACCTCAATCTTAGGCTTGTTCTGTGCCACAGAAGGACAAACTTCCAGCATGTGAGAGCCAAGAATCAAGCCGTTTTCGAAGTCGTAGGTATAATCTTCCATGAAGGAAGTAGAGCCATTGGGATACATTGCTTTGATGATTGCGGTCATACCGGCAGTTTTCCAGTCGCCTTCGCCGCCGTAGCCATAGCCCTTGTACATCAGATGCTGTGTTGCAAGACCCGGAAGCTGTCGCATACCGTGAAGATCCTGGAAGGTGTTGGAGAAAGCAGAAGCGCCTTCGCGTACAAGGATCGTCTCAATTGCGATTTCTTCTCTTGCCTGATAGCGGATCTCTTCGATATCCTTCTCATCGAAATCGTACAGTGTGCGATACTCTTCTACCAATGCATCAATCTGTGCATCGGTTACCGCATTCATTTCTTCTACAAGATCACCGACTGCAAAGGTATTCACCTGCCAGCCCAGCTTGATTTGTGCTTCGACCTTATCGCCTTCGGTAACAGCAACTTCACGCATATTATCACCGAAACGAACGATTTTCAAGTTCTTGCTGAACAGTGCGCCAATGGCAGTACGCTGCCAATCAGCAATTCTGCGCTGGGTTTCTTCATCCTTCCAATAGCCGGCAATGATCTTACGCTGCATCCGCATACGAGCACCGATGAAACCATGTTCACGATCGCCGTGTGCAGACTGATGCAGGTTCATGTAGTCCATGTCAATTTCTTCGTTGGGGATGGATTTGTTGAACTGCGTGTGGAAATGCAGCCAAGGCTTTTGCAGCAGGCAAAGACCATTGATCCACATCTTGGAGGGAGAGAAGGTATGGCAGAAGGTAATAATGCCTGCACATTCATCATCATGATTGGCTTGTTTGACGATGTTGGTGATTTCGGTTGCGTTCTTAGCCGTGATCTTATATTCCACGGGCCAAGGAAGGTTCAAACCTTCCACGATTTTTTTGGCATCCTGTTCAACCTGAGCAAGCGTCTCGTCACCATACAGGAACTGAGAGCCTGCGATAAACCAGAATTTCATAACATATCACTCCTTCAAAAAAATACGCATTATGTTACGGATACGGCAGCCTGTTCGACGGCCAGTCCGGCACGATATTGCTTCATATATGCAGCAAAGCCTTCCACATCAGAAGGAACGGGATCCATACAGCTTCCTTGGAAGTTCCGGAACACACGATCATTGAGATACTCTGCAAGGGATTCTGCTTTGTTTGTGCGGGTCAGATATGAGGCAAGCAATGCAATACCCCACGCACCGCCTTCACCGGCAGATTCCATCACAGCAATCGGGGTTTCCAGTGCAGCTGCAAGGAATCGCTGTCCTGTGACAGGAGATTTGAACAATCCGCCATGCGCATACAGTTTATCCAATACCACGTGTTCTTCCTTCAGAAGAATATCCATTCCGATTTTTAAGGTTGCCATACAGGAATAGATCAGACTGCGCATGAGATTGGACAGATTGAAAACAGTATCCGGTGTACGCATCATCAGAGGTCTGCCCTCTGTAAAGCCGGTTACGTGCTCACCGGAATGATAATTGTAGGAAAGCAGCCCGTCGCAGTCATTTGCGCCGGAGCGTGCGGTTTCATAAAGAGTATCATAGAGTTTTGCTTTCGGAATATCCAATCCGAAGGTATGTAACGTATCATTCAGCAATCTTACCCAAGCATCCAGCTCAGTGGTACAGTTGTTGCAGTGTACCATTGCAACCGGACTGCCGCAGGGCGTTGCTACGATGTCTATTTCTTCATGAACATTCTGCAAATCATGTTCAAGAACTGCCATTGCAAAAATAGAGGTTCCCGCAGATACATTACCGGTTTTGGGAGCGATGCTGTTGGTCGCTACCATGCCGGTTCCGGCATCCCCTTCAGGAGGACAGAAGGGGATACCGGCTTTGAACCGACCGGAGGGATCAAGCAGACGTGCGCCTTGATCGGTCAATGTTCCTGCGCATTCTCCTGCCGGAACGATGGCAGGAAGAATGTCAGAAAGCTTCCAGTCGAATTCAAAATTTGCGGTCAGATCAGAAAAGGTCTGCAGCATTGCCGTGTTATAGGCTTTGGTTTCCGGATCAATGGGGAACATACCGGAGGCATCTCCGATACCTAAAACCCGCTGACCGGTGAGCAGCCAATGCACATAGCCTGCCAATGTTGTAAAGAATCGCAGCTGCGGAAGATGGGCTTCCTTTTTGAGCATTGCCTGATAGAGATGAGCAATGCTCCATCTCTGCGGAATGTTGAAGCGGAAGGCTTCTGTCAATGCTGCCGCCGCTTGCTCTGTCATGGTATTGCGCCATGTGCGGAAAGGTACCAGCAGTTGGTCGTTCTGATCAAATGCCAGATAGCCGTGCATCATAGCAGAGATACCGATAGAGCCGGTGGTTTCCAGCGAAACGCCGTAGCGTGCCTGAACATCCGCTGAAAGGGCAGCAAAGCAGCTTTGCAGACCTTGATGGATATCTTCGATGGAATATGTCCATACGCCGTTTTCCAGACGATTTTCCCAATCATGAGCGCCGGCGGCGATGGGAGTACAGGTTTCCTGCTCGATCAGAACAGCTTTGATACGAGTGGAACCGAATTCAATGCCAAGTGAGGTATTACCGCTTTGGATCAGTTGTGCAGGATTCATGATAGTCACTCCTTGCGCATCTTTTTGAAGGGCAATTTCAGTCCGTTGGTGCTTTTGCGAGACATTACGATACTCTGAATCACCAAGAACAGACAGAGCATTGCTGCGATCGTAATTCCTGTCCACCATGCCTGATCCAGGCCGACGGAAGATACGATATTCTGAATGGTACTGAGCGAAAGTACACCGAACAATGTGCCGATGATATTACCGACACCGCCGGTCAGCATGGTTCCGCCAATGATGGAGGAAGCAATGGCATTCATTTCAGCGCCGCTTGCATGAGAGGCGGATCCGGAGCCGACATGGAGGAAATAAACATAACCGCCGATGCCTGCCAGTAGACCGCAGATCAGATGAGAATAGAACTTGGTGCGCTTAACATTGACACCCAGCATCAATGCGCTCTGATTGTTGCCGCCCACAGCATAGAAGCTGCGGCCGAGCTTTGTCCAGCGAAGAATCACAAACAAAGCAGCTACAACCAGCAAAGCAACGATCACACCGATTTCTATGTATGCATCCACATAGTTTCCGGCTTTGTTCACGGAACCCATGCCGGGGATCAGAACGCGCGTTTCTTTCAATGCCTTGAATGCAGTATTCTCTACATTAAAGGGATTGGTATGGACGATTGTGGTCATGCCGCGTGCAAAAAACATACCGGCGAGCGTGACGATAAAGGGCTGAATATCCAGATATGCGATCAGATAGCCCTGAATCAGACCGAATGCCAGACCAATTGCCAGAGCCAGCAATGCAGATACAAATACATTGCCGTTATGATGATCCAGATAAACGGCACAGCTCATACTGACCAGTGCAGTGACACCGCCGACGGAAATATCAATACCGCCGGTGATCATAACCAGACTCATGCCGCAAGCAAGAATAATCAGCGCTGCATTGGCATTGAGAATGTTAAAGAAGGTCTGAGGCTTTAAGAAGCCTTTGCCAAGAAAGAGCATTGCGCCGATATACATCACGAAGAATACAACGATCGTAATCAGCAGCAGCAGATTGGTATCGGTCATGTTTTTCAGCTTGTTGCGCAGAGAGACCGGCTTCATGGTTTTTGTTGCCATATTAAGCGACCTCCTTTGCGGCAGGCTGCTTCTTCAGAGAGTTCTTCAAAGCAGTAAGCTTTTCGCGCACGATCGGAGCGCTCAGTACCACCAGAGCAATTACGACAACTGCCTTATATGCAGACAATGCATCGGACTGTACATTGAATTTATACAGCGTAGTCGTAAGGAACTGGATGACATATGCGCCCAGAATGGAAGCTGTCATATTGAACTTACCGCCGCTGAGTGCGTTTCCGCCCAGTGCAACAGCAAGGATCGCATCCATTTCGATATCCTTTGCGATGACAGAGTAGTTGATGGAAGACAGTCGGCTGACCTTAATCAAACCGGCGACTGCAACGCAAAGTCCAAGAATCACATAAGTCAGGAATTTGATGAATGCCGGGTTCAGACCGTTCAAACGAGAGGATTTATCGTTGATACCAACAGCCTGGCAATACAGACCGAGGTTTGTAAAGCGCAGCGTCAATGCAGTGATAATCATACAGGCAACAGCGATAAATACAGGTGTAGGAATCGGAATGCCGGGGATAAATCCACCAAAGTAGCCGAAAGAAGGTTCGCTGATGATCGGGAGCTCATTGTTATTGATCCATGCAGCGATGGAACGTCCGGCGGTAAAGAGAATCAGTGTAGCAACCATGGGCTGAATCTTGAAATAGGCAACCAACGTACCATTGAATGCGCCAAAAGCCATGGCAACCAGACAGCTGACCAAAAATGCAACGATGATCGGTGCCTGCAAGGTTTCCGGACGAGAATTGGAGCCGCATAATACACGAAGCACGACGCTTCCGCTGATTGCGATGGCAGCACCCACGCTGATATCTTGTCCACCCGAAGCCGCTGTGACAAGTGTCATGCCGATGGCGAGGATTGCAAGCTCAGAGCCGTAGTCGAGAATTGTGATGAGATAGCCGGAGAGAACAGGGTCACCGGCGCTGTTTGTGCCGAGCGTGATCTTAAAGAAAGAAGGATCGGCAATCAGATTGAAGAGCGCAAGCAAAAGCAGCGCGGCAATGGGAATGAAGATCTGACGGCGAAACAGCTTCATCAGAAGTTCGCTTACTGTATTGTTTCGGGACTGCATTGCTTTGCTTCACCTCCTGCAATAGTATTCATAATCATGGTTTGTGTCAGTTCCTCGCCGGAAAGCTCGCCTACCACCTTACGGTCACGCATGACGACCAGACGGGAGCAGGTACGCAGCATCTCATCCGTTTCGGAGGAAATGAAGGTAATGCTCATGCCCTCGGAGGCAAGCTTCAGCACCAGCTTCTGGATATCAATTTTGGTACCGACATCAATACCTCTTGTAGGTTCATCCAGAATCAGATATTCGGGATGGGTGAGAAGCCAGCGTGCAAGGATACATTTTTGCTGGTTACCGCCGGAAAGCGATTTGATAGGCGTATCTGCCGAGGCAGTTTTGATATCCAGCAGCTTGATATATTGCTCTGCGAAGGCGTTGGCTTCCGCCTTTGTGAAGGGCTTGAAGAATCCCTTCATTACTTGCAAAGCAAGGATGATGTTTTCGCGAACGGAAAGATCACCGATGATGCCGTCTCGTTTTCTGTCTTCGGGCAGATAGCCGATGCCCAGACGCATAGCATCAATGGGATGACTGATTTTAACGGGTTTGCCATGTTTTTTCACAGTACCGCTGGTGATTTTATCGGCACCGAAGATTGCACGAACACATTCGCTTCTGCCGGAACCGAGCAATCCGGTAAAGCCGGTTACCTCGCCCTTGCGGATATAGAAATCAAAAGGCTTGATGCCTTCGGTGCTGGCGAGATTTTCGGTTTCGAATATGGCGTCCTCGGCATCCTCTGCAGTATAGGTTTCGCTTTCGCTCTGGATATCCGAAAGATCATCCAGTTCTTTGCCGAGCATTTTGGATACCAGCTGTACACGGGGCAGATCCTTGATGGCATATTCACCAACCAGTTTGCCATCGCGAAGCACTGTAATCTTATCGCATACCTCATACACCTGGTCCAAGAAATGTGTTACGAAAATGATGCCGACACCTTTCTTCTGCAGATCACGCATCAAACGGAATAACTTCTCAACTTCTTGTTCATCCAAAGAAGAAGTTGGTTCGTCCAGAATCAGTACCTTACAGTCCATATCAACCGCACGGGCAATGGCAACCATTTGTTGTACGGCGATGGAGCAGCTTGCGAGCTGCTGGGTAGCTGTCGCCGGAATATCCAGAGATTTCAGCACCTGATCGGCCTTGGCATTGATGGCTTTCCAATTCTGAACAAAGCCTTTGGTACGACCTATGTACATATTCTCTGCCACTGAAAGATTGGGACAGAGTGTGATTTCTTGATATACGGTACTGATGCCCATATTCTGCGCATCCTGCGGAGAGCGGATCACAGCCGCCTTTTGATATCCTTTCAGAAAAATCTGACCGGAATCCTTCGGATATACGCCGGTCAGAACCTTGATCAGCGTGGACTTTCCTGCGCCGTTTTCACCCATCAGTGCATGAATTTCGCCTTCACACAATGTAAAATCCACATTCTGAAGTGCTCGCACGCCGGGGAAGGACTTGCAGATTCCTCGCATTTCCAGAATTGCACCTTCTCGCATCCTCGGATTCACCTCCTAATTCCTCACATGATTTGAAAATCGGGATAAAAATAGCGCAGTGAGACGCCACATGGACAAATCCATATACGCCCACTGCGCTTTCATTGACTCAATCGTTTCTGAGAATGTTTAACGCAGGAAATCAGATGCCGTACTTATCAACATCTGCCTGAGTGATGGTGGAAGCATCGAAGCCCTTCTCATCCATAACAACAACCTTCTCGGACAGGGTCTTGCCAGCCTCGAGATCCTTGATGATGCTGTCGATGTAGGAAGCCTGGAAGGGGTTGCACTGACCATCATAGTTCCAGTTCTTTTTCAGCAACTCTTCGAGAGCCCACTTGTTGCAGTCGAAGCCCATAATGATAACGTCCTTGCCAACGCCGTGGGAGATGTTTGCCTTATCCAGAGCAGCAACTGCACCCTTAGCCATGTCATCGTTCTCAGCGTAGATTACGTTGAACTTCTTGCCGGAGTCGATTACGGACTGAACGATCTGTGTTGCTTTTTCAGCATTCCACTCAGCGGTCTGCTGGGTAATGAGGTTCCAACCCAGATCCTTAACTGCCTGATCCAGAGCGCCGGAACGGCCCTTCTGTGCTGCGGAACCCATAACACCCTGCAGGTGAATGATGTTGTACTCAGAGAGGTTCTGGCCCTTCAGCCAGTCAACAGCGGTCTGACCTTCCTTATCCATGTCGGAAACGATGGAAGCCTCATACAGGCTTGCGTCAGCATCGATTGTACGGTCAAACAGAATGACCTTAACGCCTGCCTTCTTGGCATCCTGCAGAACAGAATCCCAACCGGCGGTATCAGCAGCGGAGAGCAGCAGATAATCAACTTCATCCTGAACGTACTTCTGAGCTGCGTTGATCTGCTCATCGTTCTTCAGGCTGTAAGAGAACTGTGCATCATAGCCGTTCTCCTTTGTGAAGGTCTTTTTCATATCGTTGTCATTTGCGGTACGATAGCCGGACTCGTTGGGATCGTTGTTGATAATACCAACCTTGATGAGGCCGTCGTCATCTTTCTTGCCGCCGTCACAGGCGACTGCGGACATGCAGAGCATAGCGGATGCTGCGAGTGCTAAAACTTTCTGAATCTTCATTAGTATTTCCCTCCGTATTCTTTTGTCACCTTTCGGTGCGGGTCTGTATTTACATTATAATGCACTTGTCTGTACAAGTATACCGAAATTTTTCACGAATATGTTTAATATATTACGATGTTCAAAAAATAAGCTGGAAATCTTTGTCATTTCCTGCGACTTGTACGGTCATTTCCCCGGATTCTGCGGCGCAGTTGTCTAGTGGTTGCTGTGTTCTTGGAATTCACGAGGGGTATAGCCGGTATATTTCTTGAAAATCTGGCTGAAATAGCGATAATCCCGGAAGCCCACCTGATCTGCGATTTCCGAGACCTGCAAAGAAGTGCAGCAAAGAAGTTCCTTTGCCCGCTCAATACGGACACGTGTCAGATAATCCACAAAATTTGTACCAACAGCTTTTTTAAACAGCGAGCTGAAATAGGTGGGACTCAATCCAACGGCGGCTGCCACGCGTTTTAAGGAGATATCATCCTGTGCAAAATGCGCTTTGATATATTCCTGCGCTTTTTCCATCAAAGCACTTTCGTCTTTTTTGGAGCTTGTAATGCGCCAGTCGATACATTGCTCGAACATATCGGTGAAATAGTCGATTGCCGAGGTGATCGGATTCAGCTTTTGCGCAATATCATCCACGCTGCCGAACCGATCCTGAAATGCCTCGCCGGAGATGCCCAGTGATTTTGTAAAACTATGGGCAGTGACATACAGATCTATGGTAATATATAACCGCAGCATCATAGATTCCAGTGCGGAATAGCCGATCTGATCGAAGAAGGAACACAGTGTTTCCCGGCAGTTTTCACGCTTTCCGGTTTGCAAAAATTGCAGAATCTGCTTCGAATCGAGCTTTTGCACATCTGCACTTTGCCGTGATGCTTCGTTTTGTGATTCCACGGCGGCACACATATCGGGCTACCCCCTTCCGTTACAGCTTTTGAACCGACTGACGAGACACCAGCTCCGGCTCGAACAAGATATTTTCGTTTTCCGTGTTGGGCTGACTCAGCATCTGCATCAGCAGTTCTGCGGCACGCTCGCCGAGAAGCTGGTGGGGATGTGAAACGGTTGTCAGCGGTACTTCGCATATGGAGGCAAGCTTGGCATTATCAATTCCTACAATCGAGATATCTTCGGGAACCTTAATGCCGTTTTCCTTGCAGAAATTCATCAGGCTCACCGCAATGCTGTCGTTATAGCAGACAACGGCAGTAGAATCTTTCAAAATGGAAAGAACGCGTTCGGAAGACAGTGTAAAGAGCGATTGCTTTTCGGATGTGGAATACCAGAGCACATTCTGCTCTGCTGTGGGGATACTGTGTTGTTCAAAGCTGTTCATAAAGCCTTGATATCGTTTGTGTCCTTGAATATCATCCAATGCAAAAATGCCCGAAATTTTTCGATGTCCCATTGCAAACAGATGGTCGGTGACCAAAGAGGCAGCCTTGACATCATCCATTGCCACGCATGAAAAATCAGACCACGGATAGTTGGCATTGAAGAATACTACCGGAATATTTAAAGAGCGGATTTCCTCATATAGCGCCCGATTCGGATTGGGCAGCGCACTTTTGGACGGCTCTACAATCAATCCTTTCACATCCTGCGCAAGCATTGTTTTCAGCGCTTTGGATTCTTCAAACACCTGATTCTGCGTAATGGAAAGCTGCATGCCGATATGATTGGCTTTCAGCACCCGTTCGATACCTGTCACTATGCTGGGAAAGATGTAATCACTGAAATAGGTAGAGATTACGCCAACATTATAGCCTTGCTTGAAGACAGGCTGATCTACGGAACGGACGAAGGTTCCGCTGCCGCGCTTGCGCCAGATAATATTCTGAGATTCCAGCACCATCAGCGCTTGCCGCACGGTTTGTCTGCTGACACCGTGGATATCGCAGAGCTCTTTTTCGGAATAGAATCGCTCTCCGGGGGACAGATTTTTTTTGACAATATGCTGTTTGACCCATTCGACAATGGCAAGATACTTAAAATCATCCATAGCAATGCCTCCGATCATGCGTTTTTTTTATTATAACACCCCTTTTTCGACTTGTCAATACAAATTAGAAGATAAATTGCAAGATGTATGTACAAGTTGCGGGGGCCGGATCGGATGCTGTGCAGAGCAGTTGGATGCAAGAGAAAAGAAAACAGCTTGCGTTGTTCACAAAGCAAACAACACAAGCTGTTTTGTCGTTGATGCAGTGCAGCGAAAAGAGATTACAGATAGCGAAGCAATTCTTCTCTGATGCCATCCAAACGGGCATCGGACAAACCGAAGTCCATTTCCTTGTAGTTCCAGGCGCAGCGGGCGATGTTGTGACGCTCAAAAACAGTATGGATTGTTTGGAACCACTTCAGCGTATCTTCGGGAGATACAATATCAATCATACCGTATTCGCCGCAATACAGTACAGTATGATGCTGTTCGGCAGCTGCGATGGCGGGCGCAAACAATGCTTCAAAATAATCGGTGGTGCAATTGCTTTCTTCAAAGGAGAAACGGTCCGCAGGATTCAGCGCAATGGCCCAGGTAGCGCCTTGATGCGTGAAGGAAAGCGGCTCATAGCAATGAAAATTATAAATCACCTTATCGTCATAGGGCGGCGCCAGATCCTTGACCGCCGGAGCGCTGTTGTTATGATAGCTGCCGACTAAAATCAAGGTATCCGGTGCAAACGGACGAATGCGTTTGATGCATTCATTGGCAATCCGGTTCCATGCATCAATAAAGCTCGGATCGGTTACTTCGTTGAGCAGCTCAAAGACTACAGTATCGGCATATTTTCCATAGCGCTGTGCCAGTGTTTCCCACAGGCGATAGAACCGCTCCTGATAGGCAGCGCTGTGGAAAAAGCCCTCTTCCCGCTCGTCTTCATCGAAGGAAAATCCGGCAGTCTTATGCAGATCCAGCACCACATTCAGTCCATGAAGCCGGCACTGTTCCAATGCCCAGTCGATTCGCTCATAGCCGGCTGCTTCATAGCCGCCGTTTTCGTCTTCGAGTACATTATAATCCATTGGAATACGAACATGATCCATCCCCCATGCTGCGATGGTTGCAAAATCGCTTTCGGTGATGAAATGCGCAAGCCGTTCTGCACTATAATCACACTGGGAAAGCCATCCTCCCAGATTCACGCCCTTACGAAATCCTTTTTTCAGTAACATAATATCCACCTTTCTGTGTTTTTGCTTTGAGTTAGTATAGCATGCAAATGAGAAAAAAGATATCAAATTTATGCTGTTTATATCAAATTTCTACCCTTCTTTCACAAAAAACATGTCAAGCATATGACACAATTCGCAAGCGGATGGTATTAACGCAATAAAGATTGTGTTATGATATTAGCAGATATCCCTCTGTCCCCTGCTGTTGAGATCTCTGTGGTTTAGGCAGTACGATGCCTCCCCTCCTTTTTGGAAATGCTGCTCTTTACCCCGGCGGTGCCTTCCGAAAATCCGGTATGGTGTTGTCTGATCTGCGGAGATCTGCGGCAGATTATCCTTTCTATCAAATTCTTGTTGTTTTTTTTGTAAAAATGCTGTACAATGAAAGCAAAGGAGTTGATGGTGCATGGATATTCAAAAGAAGCTTTCTCATGTGGAGTTCTTGAATCGGGAGCACAATTTATCTCATTTATCCTATGAGCGAGAAATGGCGTTTTTCCAAAGCATTAAGCTGGGGAATCCCGATGAGGTCAACCGTTTGTTCAAGCCGCTTAACAGCGGCCAGATGGGAATGCTCAGTGAGGATGCGCTGCGCAATCTGAAATATCATCTGATCATTACGGTGGCGCTGATTACCCGTTACTGTATCGAAGGCGGTATGGAAATGGAAACGGCATATAACCTCAGCGACATTTACATCCAAAGCCTAGATAAATGCAGCTGCGAAGATGAGATTCATATGCTGCATCGGGAATTGGTGGATGATTATGCGCAGCGGATGCAGTTGCTGCATAAGCAATCGTTGTATCCCAAAACCATTATCGTTTGTCTGGATTATATCTACGAGAATTTACATACCAAGATTACACTGGAAAAGCTAGCGGAAGTCGCTGCATTGAGTCCGACATATCTTTCACGGTTATTTCGTAAAGAAGTCGGCATTACACTTTCTGAATACATTATGAAAAAGCGGCTGGAGGCTGCGGAGAATATGCTCAAATATTCTTCTTATTCCTGCATTGAAATTTCTGCATATCTTTGCTTCAGTTCGGAAAGTCATTTTATTCAGGTGTTCAAAAAGCATACGGGATTTACTCCCAAAGCCTATCGAAGGAAGTTTTTTCGACAACGATCGGATTTCGTTCCATAATGCCATGAAAATGAGGAGGAGTATCATGAAAACACACGCAAAAAAGATGATGGCTCTGACACTTGCGGCCAGCCTTGGTGTGGCTGGACTTCATGTATCAGGTGCCCTGCTGGGCGATGCCAATAATGACGGTGCGCTCCGCAAAGAAGATGTACAGTCTGTCATCAATTTTCTGATTGACCAGCCGGGTGCATCCCCTGCCAATGCCGATGTGAACCAAGATGGTGTTGTAAACGGTGTGGATTTGTCTCTGCTTAAGCGCAAGATCCTGCAAGGCGGAACCCCCGGCCCCTCTGAGATTCCCGATTATGGTACGGCTCCCAACGAGAGCGCTACCATGTACGATAATTTCCGCAGCGGCAGCTCAAAGTATTTCTTTGCATCGGATGGTTGGACCAACGGCAATCCCTTTGATTGCGTATGGCGCGGCAGCAATGCAGTGCTTTCCAACGGATCTCTGCAATTAAATCTTACCGCTGATCCCAAGGGCGCATATCGTTATGCAGGTTCTGAGTATCGTACCAGTGATCATTATCACTACGGATATTATGAGACCTCGATGCAGGCCATTAAGAATGATGGTGTAGTATCCTCCTTCTTCACCTATACAGGACCTTCCGAGGACAATCCGTGGGATGAGATCGATATTGAAATCCTTGGCAAGGATACTACCAAGGTGCAGCTCAATTACTACACCAACGGTGTAGGCAATCATGAGTATTTCTACGATCTGGGATTTGATGCATCTCAGGGCTATCATACCTATGGCTTTGATTGGCAGCCCGATCACATCACCTGGTACGTAGACGGCAAGGCGATTTATACTGCTCGTGACAACATTCCGTCTACTCCCGGCCGTATTATGATGAATGTATGGCCCGGTATCGGCGTGGATGAGTGGCTCAAGCCTTTCAACGGCAATGTTCCGCTGACAGCCAGATATCAGTGGGTTACCTTTAACTAAAGTAAAAAACGGTCAAGAGAAATCTTGACCGTTTTTTCATGTTTTGCAATCCGTTTACGCAGGAATTTTCAGAGCGGTATACAAATCTTGTCCCTCTGCAAGTCTGCCATGCAAATAACGATGACATTTCCGATAGCGGGCAAACATTTGGCGGGCAATGCCGATGTTGCCATAGACCTTCCAGCAGCCGCAAAGCTTGCAGTTGGCTCCTTTGTTGGCAATGAATCCCAGCACATCTTCTTTCGGATAGCCAAGAAAAATGCCGATTTCATGCGGAAATTCGCTGCTCTCTGCAATGCGGGATGCCAGCTTTTCCAAGCATATCTGAATCCCTTTTTCCGGCTCATAACCCAGATGATGCAGCAATGCAGCAGCCCAAGGCTCTTGTAAACGCCGGGCGAGCAATGATTCACGAAATACCAGCAGCAGAATCCTGTTTTTACATTGACATAGGATCCGGCAGCGCAGTCCTTTGACTCCGGCACGCCGATTGAATATTGCAGCATGATGCGGCAGATCAAATTCCTGCGATGAAAGCGAAAACAAACTGGCGCATTTGATTCCAAGCAGTGTGGGTGCACTGTGCTGCACAAGTTTTTCACTAAATTGTCGATGTGCATCATCTGACATAGGATCCCCCCCATTTCTATTTGTGTTAGTATATACGAAGCTGGATGCGTTATTCTTAGTTAGCGTATGCTAACTACCTGTGTTAAGTATAGCATATATCAACTGGATTTGTCAAGATTGTGAGGAGAACTCAACCTGCACAAAGATTTGGTTAGGATAGACTAACTGTTTGTGCGATCATACAAAAAGTCAAAAATATGGAAGGATTTTGCTTGACAATGCGTATGTATTGATGTATCATAACAATTGGTTAGAAGGTGCTAACTCCAATGGCTGCTATGGCAAAACCGGGCAGATTTGTATTGACGCAAGCTCAGATCGGACAGAAATGCAGGATGGTAAAAATCAATGGTTCTCCTGCCATGAAGCGCCGGCTTGCAGATTTCGGTTTTGCTGTAGGCATGGTGGTTACGGTGGTTGCAGCAGCAGGCGGTGATCTCATTGTAAAAGTACATGAGGGACGGGTGGCTGTGGCTTGGGATTTAGCAAACAGGATTCTGATAGAGCAAGGAGCAGAGAAATGAAAACACTGAGGGATGCAAAGGTTGGCGAAACGGTTCGTGTTGTCAAGGTGCATGGTGAAGGCGCACTGCGCCGCAGAATCATGGATATGGGCATCACCAAGCACGCCGAGATTTATGTACGGAAGGTTGCGCCGTTGGGGGATCCGTTTGAATTGATGGTACGTGGATATGAGCTCTCCCTTCGCAAAGCGGATGCGGAGATGATTGAGGTTATCTGAGCAGCTGTATACGCACTCAGGATTTTTTGCATTGCAGTTAGTCTGCACTAACTGCAGATGAAAGGATGATAACATGGAACTGAAAATCGCACTGGCCGGAAATCCCAACTGCGGTAAAACCACAATGTTTAACGCACTGACAGGCTCCAATCAATATGTGGGAAACTGGCCGGGTGTGACGGTGGAAAAGAAAGAGGGCAAGTATAAACAGCAGGACGGTGTGATTGTTACGGATCTGCCGGGCATTTACTCCCTTTCCCCTTATACGTTGGAGGAGGTTGTTGCAAGAAACTATTTGGTAGAGGAGCATCCCGATGCCATTCTGAATATTGTAGACGGCACCAACTTAGAACGCAATTTGTATCTGACCACGCAGCTTATGGAGCTTGGCATTCCGGTGGTGATCGCCATTAATATGATGGATGTCGTTCGGAAAAACGGCGATCGTATTGATATTGCGATGCTCTCGGAGGCGCTGGGATGCCAGATTGTGGAAATCTCGGCGCTCAAGGGCGATAATCTTCAATTGGCAGCTGAAATGGCAATTGAAGCTGCAAAAAACGGAAAGCCTGCCCGTAAATATTATTTCTCAGGCAATGTGGAGCATGCATTGGCACATATCGAGGAAGCAGCGGTACATCATATGCCCGAAACGCAGCAGCGCTGGTATGCGGTCAAGCTGTTTGAACGGGATGCCAAGGTGCTGGAACAGCTTGCGCTGCCTCAGCAGACACTGACGCATTTGGAGCAGGATATTATCGCAGTGGAAAAGGAACTGGATGATGATGCGGAAAGCATTATCATCAACGAACGCTATCTGCTGATCGGAGAAGTGCTGAAACACTGCTATCAGAAGAAAAATGCCGGTAAGCTAACCGTATCGGATAAAATCGACCGTGTCGTTACCAATCGGATTCTGGCGCTGCCGATTTTTGTTGCGGTGATGTGGCTTGTCTATACGATTTCCATCGGGACGATCGGAGACTGGACTGTTCAGTTTATGAATGATACGCTGTTTGGTGAATGGATCGTGCCGGGTGCAACTTCTTTCCTGGAGAGCATCGGCTGCGCCTCTTGGCTGACCAGTCTCATTGCGGATGGTATTATTGGCGGCGTGGGAGCCGTGTTGGGCTTTGTGCCGCAGATGCTGATTCTGTTTACGCTGCTTTCGATTCTGGAGGATGTGGGATATATGTCCCGTGTTGCATTCATCATGGATCGTGTGTTCCGCAAGTTCGGACTTTCCGGCAAGAGCTTTATTCCGCTGCTGGTAGCCTGCGGCTGCGGCGTACCGGGTGTTATGGCAAGCCGCACCATTGAGCAGGAACGTGATCGAAGAATGACAGTTATGACCACTTGCTTTATGCCGTGCGGTGCAAAAATGCCGATTGTGGGTCTGATTGCGGGCGCATTGTTCGGCGGCAGCGGCTGGATTGCAACAGCGGCATATTTTATCGGCATTGCTGCTGTGGTGATTTCGGGTCTGATTCTCAAGAAAACCAAGGCGTTTGCAGGAGATCCGGCTCCGTTTGTGATGGAGCTTCCTGCATATCATGCGCCTGTGCCGAGCAATGTGCTGCGTGCAACATGGGAGCGCGGCTGGGATTTCATCAAGCGTGCCGGCACAGTGATTGTTGCAGCCAGTATCATTGTATGGCTGCTGAACAGTCTGAGTTTGGAAGGCGGTCTGCATTATATCGGGGAAGGAGACAGTGCTTCGATTCTGAATGTGATCGGAGAAGCCATTGCAGTGATCTTTATTCCTCTTGGATTTGGCAGCTGGCAGGCAGCTGTTGCAACCATTCTGGGGCTTGTTGCCAAAGAAGAAGTTGTGGGTGTATTTGGTGCTTTATCCTCCATGGCAGATGCAGATTTAGCATTCTCCTTAGTGGAAGAAGGCAGCTCGGAACGACTTGCGTTGATTGGTCAGGAATTCTTCGGTGGGAATCAGTTTGCAGCATTTTCGTTTATGGTGTTCAATCTGCTATGTGCACCTTGCTTTGCGGCGATGGGCGCTATTAAGCGAGAAATGAACAGTGCCAAGTGGACCGCTGCGGCACTTGGGTGGATGACCGGTTTTGCCTATGCGGTATCGCTGATGATCTATCAGATCGGCACATGGATCACCGGCGGATCGTTCCATGTTTGGACAATCACAGCATTGGTTGTGCTTGCATTGACGATTGTTTTGCTGGTGCGGCCCAATCGGCATTTGTCAGCACCGCTCAAATCATAACGAAAAATACGAAGGGATGTGTATGCTTCTATGAATTGGCAGACAATTCTGATTGCCGGAATCGTACTGGTGATCTTTCTTGCCATCGTGATTTCGGAGATTCGAAAGCGGATACAGGGGAAGCCTACGTGTTCCTGCGGCGGCTCTTGCGGCAGCTGCGGAATGCAATGCGGTATCAAACAATCGGATGCCAACAGCAAATAAGATAGAAAGCCGTATCACGGGTCTGTTTTTGGAAGATGTCATGGGTCTGCCTATATGCAGAGCTATGACATCTTCTTCCATTTGCGGGAAAAGCCTTTACATTTGGGCCGATTTGTGATATAATTCAACTATATTGCTTGGCGTTTGAGAAAGGAATCAAGAATCATGCAGAAAAAAACAGGGCTTGTATTGGAAGGCGGCGCCATGCGCGGCTTATTCACTGCAGGGGTATTGGATGTCATGATGGAGCAAAAGCTGCTGTTTGATGGTGCAATTGGTGTTTCGGCAGGCGCTTGTTTTGGGTGCAATTATAAATCCGGTCAGATCGGAAGATCATTGCGATATAATTTGAAATATTGTAAGGATAAACGATATTGCAGTGTTTATTCGCTGCTCAAAACAGGTGATCTTTATGGTGCGGAGTTTTGCTATCATACGCTGCCTGAGACATTGGATCGTTTTGATTATGATACATACCGAAAGCATCCCATGGAATTTCATGTGGTATGCACCGATATTGAAACGGGCAAGCCTGTATACCACGCGATTCCGGAAATGGATTATGAGGCGCTGGAATGGATCCGTGCATCGGCATCCATGCCCATGGTATCTCGTGTGGTAGAGATTGGCGGCAGAAAAATGTTGGATGGCGGCATGACGGATCCGATTCCCCTTGCGTATTTTGAATCCCGGGGATATGGGCGCAATGTGGTGATCCTGACGCAGCCGAGGGAGTATCGAAAGGAATCCAACAAAACGATTCCTATGCTGAAGATTGCGCTGCGGAACTATCCAAAGGCGATTGAGGTGATGCGGAATCGGCATACGGTCTATAATCAGACCACACAATATGTGTTCGAAGCAGAAAAAGCCGGCAGAGCATTTGTGATATGCCCTCCTGAGGCGCTGCCGATTAAGCGAATTACACGAGATGCCAAGCTCCTTCAGCAGGTATATGAGATCGGACGCAGCGTAGCAATCCGGCAGCTTCCGGCATTGCGCAGCTTTTTACAGCAGCCATGATCTGAGACAATGTATAGAATGAAAAGAAAAACCGCTTTTGATTGCATATCAAAAGCGGCTTCGCATTTTGTTGATGTTATGGCATGGAATCAATGATCTGCTTGAGGTATTTGGAGGGATTCTTTTTCTTTTTTTCTTCATACATCCGATTATCAGCAACAGTAATCAGATGAAATACGGTCATACCCTCCACAGGGACGGTGATATACGCACCGACACTGACGCTGAGTGTATAAGGATTATTGGCATTGCGATTGCAGATGTCAATATGCTCTTGAATACGGTTGCGAAGTGCTGCAACATCATCTTCGTCGTAATCTGCGGCAAAGATGAAGAACTCATCGCCGCCAAAGCGACAGGATAATTCTCCTTTGATACAGGATTCCTGCAAAACGGTGGCAATGCTGCGGATTGCGTGGTCACCGGATTTATGTCCATAGTTATCATTGATCAGCTTCAAGCCATCCATATCTACGAACATTACCATTGCGGAACGCTGTTCTTCTACGCAGCGACGGAAGATTTCCTTGGTGCCGCGATGGAAGCCATTCCGGTTAAAGATGCCTGTGAGAGAATCCACTGCATACAGCTTATCCAGCTCTTGTACAACCTCATCCAGGCAAAGCAGCTTGCGGAAGTTTTCCAGCGAATTGCTGATGGTGATACTCCATGTATGGAACAAAGAGCTGCTCATCGGCATTTCTGTATTGCAAATGACGAAATAGCCCAGACAGCGCTCTCTGAAATGCAGCGGCACAAAATACAATTTTCTTGGTTTGCCGGTACCGGTTCGGAGCCGAGGCAGCATTTCGGAAGACAAAAAGCTTTCCGCAGCATGGAATTCACCGTCATAATAGGCGATGGGCACCAGCATACGAGATGAGTAGCCCTGAACTGTGTAGGTATCCATAGGCATCTCACCGGTATAGAGGGTATCGTTGCGAAGCTGCTTGGTATGCCAGTTGTCGTTCAGACAAAGATAGAATTCTTCACATTTGGTTTTCAAGACAAACGCTTTTAATGCACTGATATAACCCTCGAATTGGTCGCACTCCACAAGAGAACAGGACATCTGATTGAGCAGGGAAATATCCCGGTTGGTGTTTTCAATGGTCTGATAATTCCGCTTTTTGAACAGTGAAATATCCTCGCCGGTGAAATAATTGCAGCCGCAGCTTTCCGAATAGATCGGAACGGCATTCAGCGCTTGTACGCGCTCTACGGCATCGCCGTCCATGACACGGCACAAAATCTCGCAGGCAAGTGCACCGGACTGCATCAGCGGACGCTCAACCGTGGTCAATGCAGGCGAAAAGTTTTTGGCATTATAAATGTTATCAAAGCCGGATACCAGAATATCCTCGGGACAATGAATGCCGTGAGCCTCCAGTGTCAGCATGGCAGAAATTGCCATGGCATCATTTGCACAGACGATTGCCTGAGGCATCGGCAGCTCGGACTGCAAAAATGCTTCGATGGCACGGCGGCCGTCCTTGGCGCGGAATGAGCCGTGATAGATCCGCTCCTCTTCCAGCGGGATCTCATATTCCGCAAGAACTTTGGTGAACGCATTCAGACGCTCTACGCTCTCGGTGTTATCGTCCGGGCCGGAAATATAGTTGATCTTCCGTACATGATGTTCCTCAATGAAATGCCGGGTGATCTGCTCCATTGCCATGGCATTGCGAATGCCGATATAATACATATCTTTCAGATCACGGTCAATGCTCACCGCAGGAATGCCTGCCGCAACGATTCGCTTGCTCAGTTCTTCGGCAAGATCGGCAGAAAATGTATTGGAAAGCAGAATCACACCATCGAACAGCGAAAAGTTCGGGAGCTCAAAAATATTGTATTCACCTTGATCATACTTCGGGTTTGCCAGCATACCGCCATATGCAATAAAATGCGCAAGATTCACATGATGCTGCGCCGCATAACGATGGATACCATTCAAAATCGAATGCTGATATTCCTCGTCAATGCCGGATGCAATCACGGCAAAAGTGATATCTTGTTTTGGCATAGGGTTCACCTCGTTCTGTTTATATAGTAGATGAATATGTCAATGCAGCAAATTGCAAAAAGACACAAAAAAACATATGATTGATATACTAATTTATTGTATCATACGCTCAGGATTTTGTCAAGTATTCCAAGTATTTCGTTATATTTTTCGGCAATCTCACAGATTCACGTGGTATCGCTTGTGCATTCCGACGAAGAATGCTGTGCCTGTTGGCGGAAGGTGGTTGGTGTGCAGCCGATTTGCTTTTTGAAGGCACGCATAAAGGTGACATCGTTTTCAAATCCGCAGGAAATTGCGATTTCCCGAACCGACTGTGCGGTATGGCACAGGAGATAGCGGGCATAAAGCAATTTGCTGCAAAGCACATCGGTATGACAGGCGACGTCAAAGGTATCGTGATAGATGCGATGAAGATGTGTGCGGCTGACGCTGACCTGTGCGCACATTTCTTCGATGCTCCAGCGGCGAGCCGGTGCGTGATAGATTTCATGGCGCAGCGCAATCAGGCGTGCATTGTTTGCAGAGAACACCTCTTCCTCGGCGCGCAGTACGGCGATGCGGCTGCACTGATGCAGAAGCGCATACAGCAAATGCGTGCAAACAACATCCGGACAATCTTTGCGGGGCGGCGTTGGCTGTGCAGCTTCCACCAGCATGGCACAAAGCTGCTTTATGCTGTTTCGGATGAAGGCAGGATCCTCTTTGAGTACGACAAGCTGCTTTTGCATCGGAAGTTTCAGCTGTTCTTGGCGAGCTGCCTCTTCGGGAAGAAGGTGAGGCTGCATTGTAAAACAGATCACATATCGTGCAGCGCTGCAAAGAAGCTTTGCGGCAGGCAGCGCTTTTTGTTTCCGGAGCAAAAGACTATCCGGCAGGATGGCTGTTATGGTCTCGTTTTGATGGAAGGTGAAGGCTGCATCAAAATATAACAGCAGAAAACAATCTTCATCCTGCGACAAATACTCTGTGCAATGATCGCTGCCTTCCAATGCGGCTAAAATCTGCATAGCTTCCTCCTTTATCGTAAAATTTTCGCAATTCTAGTCAAAAAATGTCATATTCTCGACACAATTAAGACAATAAAGCGCCAATCTGCGTGAAAATACAAAACCGACCCTCAAAATAAAAAGTTACAAAAAGACAGTATGAGAACACAATCCTGCATTGCAAAATGAAAAAAAGCGTGTTATAATATGCCTGTAAGTAAAACACAGCACTGCTGATGGATTACTTACACCATGATACAAGATGCAGCAGGCTCTCCTCTTTCATGATTTCAGTAGCCCCCTCTGCTGAATGAAAAAGCCCTCTCTCAACAAACACAGCCTGTTGTATTCATAAAGCGGCGATGCCGGTACACATTGACGCTTTCTTTCAAAAATCACTGCATCTGCGGTGATTTTTTCTTTTGATACGACAATGCGGCAGATGCGCAGATTGCTCTTGAGATAGTTTTATTTTACCATATTGCACAGTGGAATGCAAGTGCTATTTCTGCGCCTTCGTTTTGCTGCTGCTGATTGCTCTGCCGATTGCCGACGGATGACGACACGCCAAAAAAGCGTGTCGTTTTTTGTTGATCACGCACATGGAATCCAAATTCACGGGTTTATTTTTGTATGATTTACATATTGACATCCCGATTTTTCGGTATTTTTTGTGTTCTGGACCTTGTTTTTTTGGTGAATTCGGCTATTGCTTTTTCCTATGGAATAGGGTATAATAAAATCGTGTTGTTTGTAAGCAGTCGTCGTTTCGGTGCAGCGGCTTCATTACACAAAAACAGGTCGATTCGCTGCGGCATGTGATCAGCGTTTCCTTCATGATGCACCGAAGAATGGAGAAATCATCAATGTCTAAGTTTTCGGAAAAAGTCGCCCAGGATTTTCTGGAGCGTCTGCAGGCACAGTTTAACGTAACGCCTGATGAGGCCAGCGATAAACAGATTTATCATGCTTTATCCGCAGTAATCTGCGCGCTGATGAAGAAAAAACGCCAGAAATTCATCAATCATGTGAATTCTACCGGCGAAAAGCAGGTATTTTATCTTTCCATGGAATTTCTGATGGGTCGTTCTCTCAAAACCAGCTTATATAATCTGGGATTGGCGGAAGACCTCACAAAGATGTTCAAAAAATATGATATCAACATGGAGCGTATCTATGCAAACGAGCCGGATGCCGGTCTTGGCAACGGTGGTCTGGGCAGATTGGCTGCATGTTATCTGGATGGTCTGGCAACCACCGGATATCCCGCAACCGGCCATAGCATCTGCTATGAATACGGCATTTTCAAGCAGCAGCTTGAAGAAGGATGGCAAACCGAGCTGCCCGATAACTGGCTTCCCGGTGGTGAGGTGTGGCTGGATCCCCGCCCTGAGCAGGCAATTGATATCCATTTTGAGGGCGATCTGCAGGAATACTGGGATCAGCAGTATCATCATGTCTCTCATGTGAACTACAACACCGTAACAGCCATTCCTTATGATATGTATGTATCGGGCTACAACAGCGATGCAGTCAGTGTATTGCGTCTGTGGTCTGCGAAGGCACCCAGCTTTGATATGGCAATGTTCAATCAGGGTGATTATTCCAAGGCACTGGCACAGAATTCTGTTGCCAATGCAATTTCCAAGGTGCTGTATCCCAATGACAATCATCTGGAGGGCAAATCGCTTCGTTTGCGTCAGCAATATTTCCTTTGTGCTGCCGCCATCGGTGATATTGTCAACAATCACATGAGCGTATATGGCACATTGGATAACCTTCACGAGAAGGTGGCTGTGCATATCAATGATACCCATCCTACCCTTGCGATCCCTGAGCTGATGCGTATTTTGTTGGATGACTGCGGCTATGGCTGGGATAAAGCTTGGTATATCACCTCTCATGTATTTGCTTATACCAACCATACGGTTATGGCAGAGGCACTGGAAAAATGGGATATCAATCTGGTGCGCCGCATCATTCCTCGTGTATTTTCCATCATTGTGGAGATCAACAATCGCTACTGTGCGGGCATTCAGGAGCGCAATGGCGGCAATAGCGCACTGACCACCAAAATGTCGATCATTCAGGATAACCTGATTCACATGGCAAATCTTTGCGTTGCCGGTTCCCATAGCATCAATGGTGTGTCCAAGCTGCACTCCGAGATCATCAAGGAGGCGGTGTTCTTCAATGAGCACGCCGATACGCCCGAAAAATTCAAGAATGTGACAAACGGTATTGCATATCGCCGCTGGCTGTATCAATCGAATCCCGCCCTGACTGCACTGCTCAGAGAGGTCATCGGGGATCGGTTTTTGCAGGATGGCGCAGAGCTTGCAAAGTTCCATGCATTCGAGCATGATGAACAAGTGCTGCAGAGATTGTTGGAAGTCAAACGCGGCAACAAGCAGCTGTTCTGTCAGTATGTGAAGCAGAAAACCGGCACGACACTGGATCCGGACAGCATCTTTGATGTGCAAGTCAAGCGTCTGCATGAGTATAAAAGACAGCATCTCAATGCGCTGAATATTATTGCCGATTATCTTTCTTTGCTGGAGAACCCGGATCGTGAGTTCACACCCAAAACCTATATCTTTGCGGCAAAGGCTGCACCGGGTTATTATCTGGCAAAACAGATCATTAAAATGATCTGGTCGCTGTCTGAGGAGATTCGCAAGAATCCGAAGATCAGCGAGAAGCTTTCCGTAATCTTCCTGGAAAACTATTGTGTTACCCTCTCTGAGCTGCTGATGCCTGCATCGGATTTCTCTGAGCAGATTTCTTTGGCAGGTACAGAGGCTTCCGGCACCGGCAACATGAAGCTGATGCTCAATGGTGCAGTTACCATCGGTACGCTGGATGGTGCCAATGTTGAGATCAAGGATGCCGCAGGCGATGACAATATCATCATTTTCGGCATGAAAACCGAGGAAGTCAATGCACGCAAGCCCGGTTATCATCCTGCACAGGTTTATGACCACAACGGTCTGGTGCGAGCCTGTGTTGATCGGATTGAAAACGGTATCAATGACTGCCGTTTCCATGAGATCGCAAATTCGCTGCACACTCAGGATCCGTATATGGTGCTGGCAGATTTTGACAGCTATCGTGCAGCACAGGCATATGCTTCTGATTGCTATCGTGATCAGAAGAAGTTTGCAAGAATGAGTCTCCACAACATTGCCGGCGCAGGCATCTTCTCTGCTGATCGTGCTGTGTCGGAATATGCTAAGAATATCTGGGGATTGTAATCGCATATGAAACAACTGTATGACAGTTGGGATCCGTGCTATAAGAGTGTGTTCGGTGCGCTGCGGCGCAATCAGACCTGCACGTTTACGATCCGTCTTTCGGCGGATATCAAGCCGGATTCCAATCCAATGTTGATTCTTTACCGTGTCGGGATGAAGGAACGCTTCATCCCGATGCATTCTGTTACGCAGGAAGACGGTGTCACTGCGTATACTGCCACCTGCTCTGCAAAGCATGCCGGCGTCCATTACTATTACTTTGCGTATATTTGCGGCGGGAGATGGTACTATATCAAACAATCCGACGGCCACAAGGGCGTGCTGGACCATGGTGATCTGTTCCAGTTGACGGTATATGACGACAGCTTTGAAACACCTGCATTTCTAAAGGGCGGTGTGATGTATCAGATTTTCCCGGATCGTTTCTGCAAAAGCGGTGTGCAGCATGAAAATGTTCCGGGTGATCGTGTGCTGCGTGAGGATTGGGGCGGTACGCCATATTATCGGCCGGATGCAAACGGTCATGTTTGGAACAACGACTATTTCGGCGGTGATTTGCAGGGAATTATCGAAAAATTGCCTTATCTGCAATCACTTGGTGTTACCTGCATTTATTTGAATCCGATTTTTGAGGCGCATGAAAACCATCGATACAACACTGCCAATTATCGGCAGGTGGATCCGTTGCTGGGTACCAATGCGGATTTTGCACGTCTTTGTGCAGAAGCGAAGGAATATGGCATCAGCATCATTTTGGATGGCGTGTTCTCACATACCGGAGCAGACAGCATCTATTTCAACAAATTCCATCGATATGATACGGTGGGAGCGTATAATGACCCTTCCAGCCCATATTACAAATGGTATAGCTTCTATCAATTTCCTGATGGTTACGAATCCTGGTGGGGAATCACCACGCTGCCCAATGTCAACGAAAATCATCCGGCATATACCGAATATATCTGCGGAAAAGACGGTGTGCTGGAATACTGGATGGAGCTAGGCGCTGCCGGCTTCCGGCTTGATGTTGCCGATGAGCTGCCCGATGCGTTTTTGGAGCGGTTAAATCGTTGTGTCAAAAGCTATGACAGTGAGCGCATTGTCATCGGTGAGGTGTGGGAGGATGCTTCCAATAAGGAAGCATATGGCGTGAAACGGCGATATCTGCTGGGCAGCCAGTTGGATTCTGTGATGAACTATCCCTTCCGCAGTGCAATTATGCAATATCTGGGCGGAGCAAGCCCTTATGATTTTCGCAGAGCAATTATGACGATTCTGGAAAACTATCCCAAGCCGGTAACAGATGTGCTCATGAATTTTGTTTCTACGCATGACATTGAACGAGCGATCACCGTGTTGGGCGGAGAGTCCTCTGCCGGCAAGGATAAGGACTGGATGGCCGAACGCAGACTGCATCCCGAACAATATGCAAAAGGCAAGCAGAAATTGCAATGTGCTATGGTTCTGCAATTCTTTTTGCCCGGTGTGCCCTGCATCTATTACGGTGATGAAGCCGGTCTGGATGGCTATGCCGATCCCTTTAACCGGCGCTGCTTCCCATGGGGTCATGAGGATCAGGAGCTGATCGGTTTTACCAGACAGCTTTCTGCGATCCGTCATTCCTCTGATGTATTCACAGACGGCAAGCTGCGGTTCGTCGTGCTGGCAGAGGATTTTATGATATTTGCCAGACTGCAGGAAGCACAGAAGAAGGCTGTGCTGATTGCGCTCAATCGTGCAGACCATGATGTGACGATTCCGCTTGATGCTGAAGAAATTACCTCGCAATTTACCGGATTACAGCCGTTATCCGGCACATCGCTCGGTGATCAGATTATGCTGCCTGCCTATGGATTTGCGGCATTTTCCGCCGAACTGCTCTGAAGCTGAAGGGAGTATGTATGACCTTTTCCGATCTGCGAAAAACCTATCCTGAATTTCTTTACAAGGGATATACCGTGCATGCAGATGATCATGCTCTGGAAATTCAATATGATTTTGCCATCAGCGGCTTATGCGAATTCCATCCTCGCTGGCGGATTCCATGCACCACTGCAAGAGCATTGCAGCAGGATCCTGCGCTGCAGCGCATGGTATTTTCACTGGGACTCACAGAGCTTGTCAGCTATTGGAAAATCACTTGTTCGCCTACGGTGAGGATTCTTTGCGGTGCCTTGACAGATGCCCAATGCCAATGGTGGAAAACCTTGTATTACGGCGGTCTGGGCGAATTCTTCTATCGCAACGGCATTGCTGTGGATTTTGCGCAGTTCATGACCATTCGCTCTGAGGGGGCATCGCTTTCTGCACAGCCTTCCTCAAGAGCGCTTTCCGGCAGATTGATTCCGGTAGGCGGCGGCAAGGATTCCATTGTATCGTTACATCTTTTGCGGGAATCTCATGCCGATTCGAAAGCGTTTCTCATCAATCATCGGGATTCCTCTGTGAAAGCTGCAGCGCTTGCGGGAATTCAACCGGAAAATATCATTGAGGTTTCCCGTACTCTGGATCCCAATATGCTTCGCTGCAATGCGGAAGGCTTCCTCAATGGACACACGCCTTTTTCTGCAATTGTAGCATTCGGTTCTGTGCTGACTGCGTATCTTCACGGCCTAAAGGATGTAATTCTGTCCAATGAATCCTCTGCCTGTGAGGCAACCGTCAGTGAGGCTGAGATCAATCATCAATATTCCAAAAGCTTTGCGTTCGAGCATGATTTTCTGATCTACGAGCAGGAATTTTTGCACAGCGGCGTACAATATTTCAGCTTGCTGCGCCCGTTGACGGAGTTTCAGATTGCACGATATTTTGCTTCGCTGCCTTCTGCCTATCACGAATGCTTTCGGAGCTGCAATGTGGGTACAAAGCAGGATATCTGGTGCGGACATTGCGCAAAATGTCTGTTTGTTGCAGTGATTCTGCTGCCCTTTTTGTCTTATGAACGCATCACACAATTGCTGGGAGCCGATTTGCTGAATCAGCCGGAGCTTTCCGATGTGCTGCGTGAACTGTGCGGCTTGCTGCCGAATAAGCCATTTGAATGTGTGGGCAGCCGCAAAGAGGTGAATATTGCACTTTGTCTGGGTATTGCCCGGATGGAACGGCAGCAGCAGCCCTTGCCCATATTGCTGAAGCAATATAAGGAAACATCACTTTATACCGAATATCGGGCAATCGCATCGGAATTCGGGAATGAATTTGATCCTGCGCATCATCTGACTCCGGAATTGGAGGCGCTGGTCAAGGAAGAATGTGTTGCTCGGTTTCAAAATCCCACAGTCTGAAAGGTGTGTGTCTGAATGTCACATATTGTTGTTACAGGCGGTGCAGGCTTCATCGGAAGCCATTGCTGTGTCGAGCTGCTGCAAGCCGGCGCACAGGTGACCGTGCTGGATAATTTCTGCAACAGCAAGCCCGAAGCACTGCACCATATTGCAAAGATTACCGGGATCTGTCCCGCATTGGCACAACTGGATCTTTGCGATGAATCTGCAGTTTCATCGTTTTTTGCAGCCAATTCGGTAGATGCGGTCATTCATTTTGCCGGACTCAAGGCTGTAGGGGAATCCTGCAGAATCCCTCTGACCTATTATCACAACAATCTGACCGGTACGCTGCATCTGCTGCGTGCTATGGCGGAAAATGGTTGTAAAACGATTGTGTTTTCCAGCTCCGCAACCGTATATGGTATGCACAATACCGCACCGTTTACAGAGGATATGCCTACTTCTGCAACTAACCCTTATGGTTGGACCAAGCAGATGATCGAGCAGATCTTAATGGATACTGCTGCTGCGGATCCGGATTGGGCGATTGTGGCATTGCGCTATTTCAATCCCATTGGTGCACATCCTTCGGGACTGATCGGTGAAAACCCCAACGGAATTCCCAATAATCTGGTGCCTTATGTGGCAAGAGTCGCAGAAGGTACGCTGGAACGGCTCAGCATATACGGGGATGATTATGATACCCCCGATGGTACAGGTGTGCGGGATTATATTCATGTGGTGGATCTGGCAAAAGGGCATCTTTGTGCATTGGAGTATGCCAAGACACATCACGGCTTTGAAGCAATCAATCTGGGTACAGGCAACGGAGCTTCTGTGTTGGAAGTGCTGCATGCTTATGAGCAGGCTTGCGGCAAGTCGCTGCCTTATGTCATTGCGCCTCGTCATGCAGGTGATATTGCCACCTCCTTTGCGGATCCCCAAAAGGCAAAATCGCTTTTGCACTGGCAAGCCGAATCTGATCTGCTGACGATGTGCAAAGATAGCTGGAACTTCACCTTGCAGCAGCATCCATAATTGGGCGTTGTGCAAAATAGGTGAAAAAGTTTTGCCGAATTTGGTAAAATCAGAGAAAATTTGCGAGGGACAAAAAAATCGTTGTCCCTCGCTTTGTTTTGTGGTACAATAAAAAAAGAAAGTGATCCGGATATCGCCACGTCAGAGGGCGAATCCGTTTTTTATGTGTTTTTGTGTAGAATTTGCCATCACATCAGCGAGAAGGAGCAGATCATGTTCACCAGATATATCGGCATTGACCTGGGAACGGCTAACACCCTTGTATTCGTTCGGGGCAAGGGGATTATTATGCGCGAGCCGTCCGTGGTAGCCGTGAATACGCGCACCGATCAAGTATGTTCCGTGGGCAAGGAAGCCAAAGAAATTATCGGCAGAACGCCCGGTTCCATCATTGCAGTCCGTCCTCTGAAGGATGGTGTGATTGCGGATTTTGATATTGCCGCAACCATGCTGCAGGAGTTTATCAAAAAGGCATTGAAGGGTACTGTGCTTACAAAAGCGCGTGTGTTGATCTGTATTCCTTCCGGTGTGACCGCTGTGGAGCGTCGTGCCGTAAAGGAAGCTGCAGAAAAAGCCGGTGCACGTCCTGTTCAATTGATTCAAGAACCCATTGCCGCTGCATTGGGAGCAGGTCTTTCGATTCTCAATCCCACCGGCACAATGATTGTGGATATCGGCGGCGGCACCAGTGAGGTTGCTGTCATTTCCATGGGCGGAATCGTATCCTCTCGTTCTGTGCGTGTGGCAGGCGATGCGTTTGATATGGCAATTGTCAATTACATCCGCAAAAAGTATAACCTTCTGATCGGAGAACGTACTGCCGAAACGATTAAGCTGGAAATCGGCTCCGCATTTCCTGAAGAGCATGAAAGAACCATGGAAATCCGAGGCAGAAATCTGCTCAACGGATTGCCGGAAAATATCACCATTACCTCCGATGAGGTGCGCGAAGCGCTCTCTGAACCTTTGGGACGTGTCATTGAGGCAATACAGGAGACACTTGCACATACACCGCCTGAGCTTTCTGCCGATGTGATTGAACAGGGTATTACGCTCGCCGGCGGCGGCGCACTGCTGCGTGGTATGGATAAGCTGATCAATCGTGAAACCGGTATGCCTGTGTATGTGGCGGAATATCCGCTGGATTGCGTAGCGGAAGGAACGGGTCAGATCCTCAAAAACCTTGAGCAATATGAAGAATTGCTTGCCGAGGAGATTAAATATTATTGAGTTGTGATAAGCCGGACGGATTCCTTTCGTTCGGCTTCTTTTATATCAATAAGCCTTGCATTTGGGTCGGATATTTGCTATAATGATAAAAAGAAATAGGATTTTTTTGGAGGTTATCTATGCTGCGATTCAAAGTGCAGCCGCAGACAGAGGCATGTATCATTCCTGCGGCACAATACGGGCATTTCTCAGAGCATCTTGGCCGCTGTATTTATGACGGTTTATGGGCAGATGAGAAAAGCCGGAAAAAAACAGAAGAAGGATTTCGTGCCGATGTGATTGATGCACTGAAAAAGCTGCATATTCCGGTGCTGCGTTGGCCGGGCGGCTGCTTTGCGGATGCGTATCATTGGCGAGACGGCATCGGTGCGCCTCAGGAGCGTCCGGTGCGTGTGAATACCATCTGGGGATGGCCGCTGGAAACCAATCGCTTTGGAACGCATGAGTTTTTCCGGCTGTGCGAACTGCTGGGCTGTGATGCCTATCTTGCTGCCAATATGGGCAGCGGTACTGTGCAGGAAATGGCGGATTGGGTGGAATATGTTACCTCCTTTTATGATACGACGCTGACCAAAGAGCGCCGTAAAAACGGCAGACAAGAGCCTTGGCGGCTTCCTTATCTGGGCATTGGTAATGAGGTCTGGGGCGGCGGCGGATATATGACGCCCGATCATTATGCCGATCTCTATCGCAATTGGCAGAATTTTGCCAAGCCCTATGATCATAAACCCATGATGAAAATTGCCTGCGGTGCCAACAGCGGGGATTATCACTGGACGGAGCGGATGATGGCACGAGTGGATGCCTCGATGATGCAGGGGCTGAGTGTTCATTACTACACAGTTCCTTCCGGTATATGGGAGCATAAAGGCGATGCGGTTCAGTTTACGGATGAAGAATATCTGGAAACCATCCGAAAAGCATTGTATATGGAAGAATTGCTTTCCAAACATAGTGAGATCATGGACAGATATGATCCTGAAAAGAAAGTGGCGCTCGTTGTGGATGAATGGGGAAGCTGGTATGATGTTACGCCGGGCACGGAAGAAGCCTATCTTTATCAGCAGAACACCATGCGCGATGCCATTCTCGCTGCTTGTACGCTGCATGTTTTCCACCGACATACCGATCGTGTCAAAATGGCGAATCTGGCACAGACGGTGAATGTATTGCAGGCGCTCATCCTCACAGAGGGAGATCGGATGCTCTGTACACCTACTTATCATGTGTTTGATCTGTTCCAAGGACATCAGGATGCAGCACTGCTGACCATTGCCGGTGATGTGCCGCAGATCAATGATCTGCCTGCCATATCCGTGATTGCTTCCTGCAAGGATGATGGGATGCTGCTGACAATCTGTAATCCACAGCTGACAGAGCAGACTGCAGCGTTTGATTGCAGCGCATTGCATGTGCGTGCGATACAGAATGCAAAGCTGCTCACCGGCGATTGCCGTGCCCATAATACGTTCGATCATCCCGATGTTGTTTGCCCGGTTGCCTTTGATGGCTGCTTACTGGAAAAGGAGCAATTGACCATGACTTTGCCCGGCTGCTCGGTTGTGGCTGTGATGCTGCGATGAATCGCAGTGCAAAGGAGCAGCTTCGTTTTTTCGGTTTTTCATTGCTGCTTGCGATTTTGCTGATGACCGTGGGTTCCATGACTTCGTTTTTATATCCGCTGCATACCGGAGTGGATCAGAATTGCTTTCTGAGTGTTGCAAAAGCAATGGCAGACGGCGCTGTGCTTTATGCAGATATTTTTGAGCAGAAAGGGCCTTTGCTGTATGCACTGCATCTGCCTGCCGCACTGCTGCCGAAGCTGCGCTTTTTTGGCGTGTATTTGGTGCAGATTGCAAGCTGGATCTGGTTTTTTTATGGTGTCCGCAGGCTGAATGGGTTCTATCTGCCAAAACACTATGCCTATCCTGTGGCGGCGATCAGCGGGTTGATCATTGTTACCGCATTTTGTTATAGCCGCGGAGATAACGCTGAGGAATATTGCCTGCCGCTGATGATGGTATCGCTTGCTGATCTGCTGTATGCGGCGCGTGCAGAAGATCAAGCAGACGGACTGACTGCAGGACGCATTTTGAAAAACGGGATATTGGCCGGCTGTGTGTTATGGATCAAGTTTACGATGCTGGGCTTTTATATCGGCTGGTGTGTGCTGGTTGGATGCATGCTATGGCAGCGGAAAGGATTTTTGTCGGCTTTGCGCGCAGCAGGCCTTGTGTTAAGCGGAATGCTGATCGCAACTTTGCCATGGCTGATCTATTTTGCATCAAATCATGCGCTGTGGGATTGGATGTATGTATATTTCTATTCCAATATTGCGCTGTATCCCCGCAGCATTACGCTATGGCAGCGTATTGTGGATTTCTTTGGAAAGGATATCCTCTGGAATCCTGCCATGATGCCGCTGATCCTATTCGGCGCAGGATATTGCTGCCGCAGCAAAATGCTTTCTCCCACCCGCTAGTCAAGAATTTCTGTGGTGGTTACGCTGTGCTTTTTATATTTGTTTGTCTTTATTGGCGGTGTACGATATCGTTATTATCTGCTGATTCTGGGAGTCTTTGTGCCGATTGGCGTAATTGCGCTGCTGCATCTGCTCCGTCAGCATACACGGCCGATTCGTATGGATCGTTCTCTGCGGATTGCGGCCTGCGGAGGTTATCTTGCCGTATTACTGGCAGCCGGCAATTGCCTCTACTATATGGAAAAGCCGGATGCCTATTATCCGCAGATACAATTTGCAAAAATCATGGCGGAAACGCCGAATGCAACGCTGCTTAATTATGGATTTCTGGATGGCGGATTTCATCTGATGAGCAATGCGCCTCTGCCCGAAAGCGATTTCTTCTGCAAGCTGAATATTCCAAGAGAGCATCTGCCGCTGATGTATGAGGAGCAGGAACGACTGATTACAGAAGCCGCTACGGATTATATCGTGCTTCGTTGGGAAATGCAGGAAACAATGGAGGAACGATATCGGTTTGCAGATCTTTATCAGAATTATCAGCTTCTGGCTGTGACAAATGAAGTACATGATGCATATTGCTATGCGCTGTTTGTGCGCATACAATAAAATACGACGTGTGATCCAAACGGTCACACGTCGTTTTTTCATGCTTTGCAATGCTTGATCAGTGTATGGAGTGCTTCGATATATCCGGCAAAGCCTTTGCCGCAAATGGTTTGAATGCAGGCCGCACGGATGTAGGAGATATGACGGAAGTTTTCCCGTGTGTCGGGATCTGTGAGATGCACTTCCACTGTCGGAATCTGTACTGCCTTGACAGCATCCAATAACGCCACGCTGGTATGGGTATATGCTGCCGGATTGATGATGATGCCATCGGCTTTGCCGTAGGCATTTTGAATGGCATCGACCAGATCTCCCTCGTGATTGGATTGGAAGCATTCCAAGGTAACATCGCAGGCTTTGGCTTCTGCTTCCAGTAACGCAATCAGATCTGCATAGCTTTTGGTGCCATAATGCTCCGGCTCACGCAAGCCCAGCAGATTCAGATTTGGTCCATTGAGAACGAGTATATGCACAATAATCCCTCCAAATCTCGGCTGCCGCCTGCTGCGGCGTGCCGGTATTATCAATTTGTGTTTGCGACAACGCTGCATATAACGGATTACGCACTTGTTCCAGCGCCTCTAGGCGGTTTTGCTGAGAAAGTGGTCTGCCATCCGTCGGGAGCATGGAAAGCGGACGGCGAATCCAGTAAATTTTGCCGTTGCTGCGAAGGGGTGCATGATTGGCATGATCCAACACCACACCGCCGCCTGTCATCAGAATCAGGCCACGTTTTTGTGTCCATTCCATAACAGCCTCATGCTCCAGCTGACGGAAATAGGCTTCGCCCTCTGCGGCAAAGATCTCCGGAATAGATTTGCCTGCTTTGCGTTCGATTTCCTGATCCAGATCAATTGCTTGTTTACCCGTGTGTGCCGCCAGTGCTTTGCCGATGGTGGATTTTCCGCAGCCGGGCATTCCGATCAATACGATAGATTCGTTTTGCTGCTGCAGCATAGTACCGACACGTTCGATTTCTGTTTCTGCAATGGAAGTATGCAAGAACAGCTCTTCCGCCTGTTTGGCTTGTGCCACCAGCATGGGAAGTCCGCCGCCATAGGGAATCCCAAGCTGTTCTGCTTGCAGCAGCAAGGCAGTACGGCAGGGGTTATAGATCAGGTCTACCACGCCGTGACACTGAGGGAACATCCGCAGATCCACCAGAGCGTTTCCGGCATTGGGATACATCCCCACAGGCGTTGCATTGATGATCAGCGTACAGTGGGCATAACGCTCCATATGATCATAGTTATGTTCCGAACCTCTTGATGCGACTGTGATCGAAGCCGCACCATCCAGCTTGGCAATTGCCTGCACAGTCTGCGATGCGCCGCCGTTTCCGAGAATCAATACCTGTTCACCGGCAAAGGAAAGTCCTGCACGCTGCATGAGATATCGAAATCCATAGGCATCGGTATTATAGCCTGTCCACATACCGTCAGCATCTCTCACCATGGTATTGACACTGCCGATTGCTTCTGCCAATGGATCCAGCCGCTTACAAAAGGGCATTACCGTGATTTTATAGGGTATGGTTACGTTTAATCCACGCAGATGGGGCTGCTCTAAGAACGCTTCCAACGCTTGTGGTTCTAAGGGAAAGCATTGATAATCGGGGTTGCCGAATGCGGCATGAATCGCAGGAGAATCACTATGTCCCAGTTTGCGGCCAATTAAGCCGTAGGGAGTCAGATCAGACATGATTTACATTCCTTTCTCGGATGCTGCGGCAACATTCAGCCGGCACATTCGGTATAATTTCCTAAGAAAGCAAAGGATTCACAGCTGCGCTCCAGATCAGCCAGCAAAGCAGGGATTCCCTCCTGATGAATGGATGCCTCCAAATCCAGATAGAATCGATAAGCGAAATTACTGCCGGATACCGGTGCGCTTTCCAGCTTACACATATTCACGCCCATTGCCGAAATCTTGGCAATCATCTCATACAAAGCACCCGGACGGTTGGCACAGCTCACAATCAGGCTGATGCGATTGGCACCTGCAAACACCATGGGATCCTTGGTGATGCATAAAAAGCGTGTGCCGTTGTTATCGTGATTCTGAATGCCATCCTGCACCAACGCAAGGCCATACAGCTTCACACAGGCTTCGGATGCAATGGCTGCTACGCCGGCATCCTTTGATTCCGAAACACGCTTTGCTGCGTGTGCGGTACTGGTGCAGGGAATGACATCCACGCCGGAAAGTCCTGCGAGGAATGTGCTGCACTGATTGATTGCCTGTTCATGGGAATAAATGGTATGGATCTGTGAAAGAGAAACGCCCGGCTTTGCCAGCAGTACTTGGTGCACTGCCAGACGAATGCTGCGTACTACATATGCTTTTTCCTTTCGCAGCAGATCATAGACTGCACGCACCGAGCCGCTGTTGCTGTTTTCGATCGGTACAACACCATATTGGCACAGGCCTGCTTTCACGGCGCGGAATACTGCCGGAAAACCTTCCATATGCACCAGATCGCCCCGTGGGAACAGGTGCTCGGCAGCTGCCTGCGCATGGCTGCCTTCAATACCTGAACAAGCGACTCGTCCCATTGCAGGGAAAACGGCTTGCTCAGCGGCAATCATCTGTTCCAGGATCGTGCCGGATGCCGAAACCGGATGCAGCTTTGCGGTCTGTTGTGCGCGGGAAAGCTCCATCATGGTCTGGAATAACTGATGCGCCGGTGTGGCATATTCCTTGCCGGCAGCATGATGCACCTTTTCCAGAATTGCGCGTTCTCTGCCGGGATCAAAAATAGGGGTGTTTTCATGTTTTTTTGCTTCGCTGACTGCATGCACCAGATCCATGCGGCGCAAAAACAATGCTAATATCTGATCATCTACGCTGTCAATTTCTTTGCGGATGTCTTTCAGTTCCATGGAAACTATCCTTTCTGTTTTATTCCGCTTCACACAAACAATCCAGCAGTACCAAAGCGGTCACGGCCTCTATCACAGGGACTGCCCGATGTGCGATACAAGGATCATGCCTTCCTTGAATCACCAGAGTCTCTTCCGTTCCCTTGGAAAGAGAAACGGTTTTCTGAGGACATCCGATGGAAGGAGTCGGCTTGATTGCCACACGAAATCGCAGAGGCATTCCATTGGTGATTCCGCCTTGAATGCCGCCGCTGTGATTGGTTTCGGTCATGATTCTGCCATCGGTATTGATGCAGAAGGGATCATTGCAGACAGAACCCCGCATGGATGCACAAGCAAAACCGCTTCCGAATTCAAGACCTTTGATGGCAGGAATGCCGAAAACCGCTTTTGCAATTCGATTCTCCATGCCGTCAAACATGGGATCTCCCAGACCTGCAGGCAGACCGATTGCCATGCATTCGATGGTACCGCCTACAGAATCCTGTTCTTTGGCTGCTGCAAGGATCTCCTGCTGCATGGCCTCTGCCGCCGCATCATCGCAGACCGGAAATGCCTTTTTTGACGGTGCCAGCAGGATCTCTGCAGAGGGATACATGGGGAACGGCAGATCCTGTGCATTGCCTACCGATTGCAGGTGTGCGCCGATATGAATTCCGCGCTGCTTGAGGATTTGCAGTGCAATACCGCCTGCAACACAGAGAGGCGCGGTCAATCTGCCGGAAAAATGTCCGCCTCCGCGCATATCTGCCTGACCATGCCATTTCACAAAGGCGGTATAATCCGCATGAGAGGGACGGGGCAGATCTCTGAGTGCGCCATAATCGCCGGAACAGGTATCGGCGTTGGCAATCGTAGCGCATAAGGGCGTTCCGGTTGTGCGGCCGTTTACCAATCCGGAAAGGAATGTGGGCAGATCCGTTTCTTTTCTGGGTGTTGAAAAAGGACTGTCGCCGGGCTTGCGTCGTGCCAGAAACTGCAGCAATTCTTCTTCGGAAACAGCTGCACCTGCCGGTAAGCCGTCAACAACTACGCCGATACCGCCCCCATGGGATTCTCCGAATACGGAAATTCGGATTCGTTCTCCGAATGCCGATGCCATCTTGCATCACTCCTTTTCTGCCGCAAGGACTTTGCCGCCCAGCGACGTATAATCTGCAAAAAATGTCGGATAGGATTTGTTGACCGCTTCTGTTCCCAAAATCGTAACCGAATGAGCACAGCGCAATGCGGCAATCGCTGCAGACATCACCATCCGATGATCATTGCAGCCATCGGCAATGCCGCCGGAAAGAGCGGTGCCTTCGATCAGCAATGCATCGGCAAGCTCTGTGACCTTGCCGCCAAGACCCTCCAACAGATTTGCTGTTGCTGTAAGCCGATCGCATTCCTTTAACCGCAGTCTTGCTGCATGATGCAGATGGCTTTGTCCCTGCGCACAAGCTGCCAGAACCGATAGAATCGGAAGCAGATCCGGAATTTCGGTCATATCCGCAGAAAATGCATGCAGAATGCCGTCTTTGGGCGGGGAAACCGTCACAGAATCTTGTGATTGTTCCACAATTGCACCGGTCTGCCGCAAAATATCGCAGATTGCCTTATCTCCCTGCAGCGAATCGGGATATACACCGGTTACGGTAATGGGTGCAGAAACAGCACCTGCCACAAGGAAAAATGCTGCATTTGACCAATCGCCGTCCACAGTGATCTGCCGTGGTGCATGAAGGATTTGTCCGCCTTGGATACGGTATACAGGCAGATCATGTTCGATTTCCTGTGTGATAGCAATGCCAAAGCCTTCCAGCACCTTACAAGTCAATGTGACATAAGCTGCCGATTCCAATGGTTTGGTCAGTCGAATTTCACTATCTTTTGCTGTATGAGGCAATGCCATCAGCAGTCCGCTCAGATATTGTGAGGTAATATTGCCCGGCAGTGCATATACACCACCGCTGAGTCTGCCGTCGGCTGTAAAGGGAAGCTTTTTTGAAGAGAACCGGACACCATGTGCTTGCATCACATCTGTGAGTGCGTCAATGGGACGTTCCGGCAATCTGCCGCTGCCGCAAAAGGATGCGGTATCGGTTACCGCCATGGCAACAGGCAGCAAAAAACGAAAGGTAGAGCCGCTTTCTCCGCAGTCGAGCAAAGGAAGCTGTTTGCGAAGCGCTGCATCGATCGGTTTGATCTGCAAACTCTGCTCCGTTTCGGTCAGGGATGCTCCCAACGCAGTCAGACATTGTATGGTAGCAGTGAGATCCGCACAATAGGGTTTTGGCAGAAGCATACTGCTGCCTTGATCCGAACAGGCGGCGCAAATCAGCTTGCGATGCGCATCGGATTTGGATGGAATTGCACAGACAGTGCCCTGCAGCATTGCAGGTGATACAATCAGATTCATATTGCGGAATCCTCCTGTTCTCCATCGGCAATCCATGCAAGCATGGCATCCAGAGGGATCTTCTCCATACGGCACTGACCGATCCGTTCGGGAAGGATCATGGTAATCGAAGTGCCTGCTGCTTTTTTATCTACCTTTGCAAGATGATCCAAGGCTTCTGCGGTGTAGGCGGCTGCAGTGGGGAGAGCATTGCGTCGGAGTGTTGCCAAGATTCTCTGTGCATGCTCTGAAGAAAGCAGACCGCGCTTTTGGGCGGCTCTTGTGACATATGCCATACCGATTGCCACCGCATGACCATGAGAGATCTCAAAATCTGAAGCACGCTCAATGGCATGCCCAATGGTATGTCCCAGATTCAGCAGCTTGCGGACCGAATGCTCTGTAGGATCCTCAGCAACAATATTGGCTTTGTATGCTACGCATCGTGCGATGATTTCCTCGTAAGCTTCTGTGGGATTCCCTGTCTCATAGATCGCAAACAAGGTCTCATCGCCCAGAATACCGGTTTTGATAGCCTCTGCTGCGCCATCTGCCAGACAATGCGGACTGAGCGTGCGCAGACATTCGGGATCACACAACACCATCTGCGGCTGATAAAACAATCCTGCCAGATTTTTTCCTGCATCCAGATTGACTGCTGTTTTTCCTCCCACCGAAGCGTCTACTGCGGAAAGCAGCGTTGTGGGCATCTGCACGAAGGGAATTCCACGCAGATAGCATCCGGCTGCAAAACCGGTCAGATCACCCATAATACCACCGCCCAGGGCAAGGGCGCAATCGGTGCGGGTAAATCTTGCGGCAGCCATTGCTTCCAGTACTGTCGAAAGTGTTGTGAAGGATTTGGAACCTTCTCCCGGTGCGACGATGATCGGCAGCACCGTAAATCCTGCCTGCTCCAGAGAAGCTGTTACCTCCTGCAAATATAGCGGTGCTACATTTTCATCGGTGATTACCGCTATTCTACAGGGGCTGATCCGCTGTGCAATCAGATTGCCGCAACGATGCCGCAATCCGTTTTCCATCATCACCGGATATTCGGTGCTGATCATTCTGACAGTAACCGTTGTCATGAGGATCTCCTTTTCATTAGTTTCCGCCTGCATTTGCCTTGCAGAGTCTGCCTTCCTTGAGACATTCCCGCAAAGCATTGGCATCATTTGCTTGTAATGCTGTTTTGTATTCGCTGAGCTTTTCAATGAGTATATCCAGCTCCTCGCAGAGATAATCTCTGTTTTGCAGCATCAGCTCTGTCCACATATCTTCATCCAGACGAGCAACACGGGTCATATCCTTAAAGCTGCCGGCAGAGAATCCACGGCGCTTGGCTGCGGTAGGCGATTTGACATAGGCACCTGATACAATATGGGCAAGCTGAGATGTATAGGCAATAATCTGATCATGCTCTTCCGGATTGGAAAAGGTCAGGTTGGCAAAACCGATATCAGTAAAATAGTTTTTGAGCATTTCCAGCGTTTTCATATCAATGCTGCTGTCGGGTGTGAGGATCATGGAAGCGCCATCAAACAGCGTATCGGATGCATTCACAAAGCCGCCGCACTCCTTGCCTGCCATAGGATGACCGCCCACATAGATAAAACCGTTCTCTGCTGCGATCCTGCCAAGTTGATCGCAAATTTCACGCTTGGTACCGCACATATCCACAACAACTGCTGTTTTGGCAATGTTTGGGGCGTGCTCCCGCAGCCATGCGATGGCGGCGTGAGGGCGCAGAGCAAGCAGGATCAAATTGCTTTCCGAAAGGAATTCTGCATCAAATTGTCGATCAATTGCACCGGTGAGTCTTGCAAACAGCTTGACTTCCTCATCCAGATCACAGCCCATTACGGTATGTGAGGTGCGGGATTTGGTTGCTTTGGCAAGAGATCCGCCAATGAGTCCCAGACCAACGATTGTAATATTCATGATTCCATATTCCTTTCCGTTTAGGGATTCTCGGCAAGATACTGATGCAGACCATGCAGCTTTTTCGCAACGGCATCGAAGGTTTCGGGACGAATGGACTGTGGGCCGTCGCAGGCGGCGTGTTCGGGATCGTTATGTACTTCAATAATCATACCGTCACATCCGGCAGCTACCGCTACAACCGAAAGCTGCGGCACAAGCCATGCCTTGCCGGCTGCATGACTGGGATCAATAATGATCGGAAGATGGGTGAGTTTGCGCAGAACCGGTACCGCACCAAGATCCAGCATATTACGGGTATAGGTTTCAAAAGTACGCACGCCGCGCTCGCACAGAATGACGTTATGATTGCCGCCTGCCATGACATATTCAGCGCTCATCAGCCATTCTTCATAGGTTGCACTCAATCCGCGCTTGATCATCACAGGCTTTTCCTGCTTGCCCAGCAGCTTCAGCAAATTGAAATTCTGCATATTCCGGGCGCCAACTTGGATGATATCCACATCCTTGAACAAGGGCAATTGTTCGGGATCCATAATTTCGGTAACGATAGGCAGACCGGTTTCCTGCCGTGCGATTTTCAGCAGTTCCAGACCATCTGCTCCCATACCCTGGAAGGAATAGGGGGATGTACGAGGCTTGAATGCTCCGCCTCGGAGTATTGTTGCGCCGCTTGCTTTCACGCTTTTTGCAATGGATACGATCTGTTCTTCGCTTTCCACCGAGCAAGGACCTGCCATCAGCGTAAGCGTGCCGCCGCCGATCTGTGTATTGCCTACAGGAATGATTGTGTTTTCAGGGTGGAATTTGCGGTTTGCATTCTTATAAGGCTCCTGCACACGCTTGACATCCTCAACAATATCCAGCGCAGAGATCAGATCCTCATCAATACCGGCAGTATCGCCTACAAGTCCTAAGATGGTGTGCAATGCACCGGTACTGGTATGCACCTCAACGTGCTTTTCCTTCAGCCAGTCAATTAAGGTGTTCAGCTGCTGCGGATCCGGATTTTGTTTCAATACAACGATCATGATAAATACACTCCTTTTCATCTAAAAAACGCTCACAGCCGATTTGACTGTGAGCGTTCTGCGTCATAATAAAGAATGCTTTGCAGCACAGGCAAACTGCCTGTACCGATCAGCGCAATGCCGCAACGGTGTTACCAGTCAAACCACGAAAAGCCTTATCCATAAAATAATAGATAAAGCCATAAAATCGATATTCAACTGTAAAAAACATAGCAGCGAAGCGGTTCATAGCAGATTCCTCCTGCATTGCTCCGTGTTGCGAGCAATGACGAATACAGCATGCTTCCAAAATGAAGCAATTGATCTTACATTGCATATTATAGCACGATTTTTGACAGCTGACAAGTGGCAATCTATGCCGATATTTGCTTTTTTCTATGGCTCGTTTTTGTGCGCTTTGATGATTTAAAGCTTTTTACCGCTAAATAAGCAAAGGATCGCATACTCTTCCGCTCCCATTTCCGGGACCGTGTTGGGAGATTGTGTTCGCTCACTGCAACGAGGATTCTTTTCCTGCGGTCTTTTCCAGAATACGGAAGGCCTCTTTCAGATTGGAAGCGCCCTCCAGACGGATGGTGTAGCGATCGGTTTGCAGTGTGCGCAGAGTCTGCTTGGGCAGAATACATACAGTAAAGCCCAGACGTTCTGCTTCCTGAATGCGCTGTGCCGCATTGGAAACTGCACGAAGCTCACCGCCTAAGCCGACTTCACCAAATGCCATAACGGTTTCACCGATGGGTTTGTCCATCAAAGCGGAATATAACGACAATGCAACAGCCAGATCACCTGCCGGCTCATCCAGACGAAAACCGCCTACGATATTCAGATATACATCCAAGGTGCCGAAATATAATCCCAATCGTTTTTCCAATACCGCCAGTAAAATGTAGACACGGTTATAGTCAAAGCCGGTTGCGGTTCTTCTGGGCGAGGAAAGGGTGCTTTTCGAAACCAATGCCTGAATTTCTGCCAAAATCGGACGGCTGCCTTCCATCATACAACAGACACAGGTGCCCGAAACGCCCAAGGGTCTGCCTTCCAGCAGCATGGCGGAAGGATTTTCGACTTCTTGCAAGCCGCGATCTGACATTTCAAACACACCGATTTCATTGGTGGATCCGAAACGATTCTTCACAGCACGTAAAATACGGCAGCTTTGATAGCGATCGCCCTCAAAAATCAATACGGCATCCACAATATGCTCCATGACCTTGGGGCCCGCAATAGAGCCTTCTTTCGTTACATGACCAACCAGAAAAACCGGGATTTCCTTCGCTTTTGCGGTGTGCAGCAGCAGATTGGTGCATTCTCTGACCTGAGGTACCGAGCCTGCTCCGGAATTGAGCGAGGAAAGATGCAATGTCTGAATGGAGTCAACAATGACCACATCCGGCTCAGATTCCGCAATGGTATCGCAAATGGCTTCCACATCGGTTACGGTCAGCAGATAGAGGCTTTCACTGTCCACATGAAGCCGCTGAGCACGCAGCTTGATCTGTCGTGCCGATTCCTCACCCGATACATATAAAATTGAGTGGGATTCCCCCATAAACTGACAGATCTGCAGCAGCAGCGTACTTTTGCCGATACCCGGTTCGCCGCCCAGCAGCACCACCGATCCTTTGACCAATCCGCCGCCCAATACACGATTCAATTCGCCTACACCGGTATCATAGCGGATATCATCATTGGTGCCGATTTCTGCAAGCTCCCGGATTTGCGAAGAAAGCGACATCGACTGTCTTGCTGCACCGCTGTTTGCCGGAATCGCCGCCGGCAGCTGTTCTTCAATGGAGTTCCATGCACCGCAGCTTAGGCATCTGCCGTTCCATTTCGGATATTCTGCACCGCAGGCAGTACATTCATATCGGATTTTCGATTTCGCCATATGTGTTCTCTCCTATCAAAAACGCCGGTATCTTTGCAAGACACCGGCACTTCATTGTATTGTTTCAGAATAAACGGCATCAAGATGACGTAAAGAATGGCAAGAGGATGATACCCAAGACCATGACTGCAACAATTGCAAGTATAACAATACGCAGCATTTTTTTCTTTTTGTCAACGGATTTGGATGCCGTTGGTTTTTTTCTGGCATCTGCACGCCTTTGCTCGCGATTCCTCATCCCGATCGCCTCCTTATGGACACCTGCAATAGAATTTGCATCACATAGGAAAAATGCCCCTTTTGAACAAGGGGCATTGTATGCTTTGGTGCCGATGGCGGGACTTGAACCCGCACGGTATCGCTACCAACGGATTTTGAGTCCGTCACGTCTGCCAATTCCATCACATCGGCTCGACGACTATTATAACACATTCGTGATCATTTGTCAATCCCTTTGCTGCGTTTTTTATTCTTTCTTTTGCAATTCATTCAATCTGACAAATGATTTTTTGCGGATTTTACGTAAGATTGACATGGTTTTGCAGTCATATGCCGGAAAATTTGCAAAACCTGCGGAGAACTATTTGCACTTTGCCGAATTTGCAAAATGCACTTTACAATTGCTGGCGAATGTGCTATAATGATAGGAATTAAAGGAGGCGACAACATGGCGAAAATTATCGCAGTGGCAAACCAAAAAGGCGGCGTCGGAAAATCAACAACCGTTGTCAGCCTCTCGGCTTATCTGGGTATGCGGGGCAAGCGTGTGCTTTGCATCGATACCGATGCGCAGGGCAACACGACAACCGGATTTTCTGTCAGCAAAAAAAATCTGCCTTGCTCCTGCTACGATGTGTTGACCGGCAAGGTGCGCATCCAGGAAGCCATTGTGGATACCGAATATGAAAATGTTCAGTTGATTCCTGCTGTATCTGCACTGGCAGGTGCCGAAATCGAGCTGATTGAGCTGGACAACCGTATGAGCCGGCTGAAAATGCAGCTGATGACTTGCCGCACCGATTATGATTTTATTTTTATCGACTGTCCGCCTTCATTGAGTCTGATTACACTGAACAGCCTTGTGGCTGCTGATTCCGTACTGATTCCCATGACTGCGGAGTTTTTGTCTTTGGAGGGCCTTTCTCAGCTTTCCGAAACCATAAAAATCGTAAAGAGCAAATATAATCCTGCACTGAAAATTGAAGGCATTCTGTTTACCATGTTTGATGCGCGCCTCAATCTTTCTTTGCAGGTAGTTGCCGAGGTGGAGAAATATTTTCCGGGATTGGTTCTCGAAACCAAAATCCCTCGGAATGTCCGCTTATCTGAAGCGCCCAGCCACGGCAAACCCATCCACTATTATGATAAGTATTCTAAGGGTGCCGAAGCCTATGAACTGCTGGGGCACGAGCTGTTAAAAGAACCTCTGGTGGTGGAAACCCAACGTAAGCATTCCATATTTCACAGAAAGTAGGCGCTGCTATGGCAAGAGGTGGTTTAGGAACCGGTTTGGAGTCTCTGTTTCAAGAGAATGCTGCCGATCTGCAAAGTGTACAAACGCTTCGGGTTTCCGATCTGGAGCAAAATCGCACACAACCCCGTAAAAAGTTCGATGATGAAGCCATCACCGAACTTGCACAATCCATTCAGCAGCATGGCATGCTGCAGCCGATTGTGGTGCGTCCGTTGGAGGACGGCCGCTATCAGATTGTAGCAGGTGAGCGTCGTTGGCGTGCTGCCAAACGGATCGGATTGACAGATGTGCCGGTGATCATCCGTGATCTCACCGATCATGAGGTCTATCAGATTGCTTTGATCGAAAACCTGCAGCGAGAAAATCTGAATCCGATTGAAGAAGCATTGGGCTATCAAACGCTCATGCAGCAATATCATATGACGCAGGAAGAGGTTGCCAAAACTGTAGGACGTTCCCGTTCCGCAGTGGCGAACAGTCTCCGCTTGCTGCACCTGCCCACGATCGTGCAGGATTATCTGGAGAATGGCTCCATTACCGTAGGCCATGCCAAGGCGCTGGCTGCGATTAAGGATGAGGCACTGCTGCTGGAATGCGCAAGACGTGCTGCTGACGGCAGAATTACAGTGCGGGAAATTGAGCAGATTGCGCAGAAGCAAGGTGCTGTTCCCAATGCCCCTCATCAGAAAACGGCCGATGAAATCTTTTTTGAGGAAATGGAGATCACTTTAGGCAACTTATTGGGAAGAAGAGTACAGGTGCATTCCAAGAAGAAAACCGGCACGCTGACTCTTGAGTTTTATAATCGCGAGGACCTGCAGGCTCTTTGCGAGAAGTTAACAAATGAATGACGCGGAAAAAGGAGAAGAAGAATATGCTCGCAAATGCAAACAAATTTCAAAAGGAAGGCTTGACCTTCGACGACGTACTTCTGATTCCGGGCGAATCGGATGTAACCCCGAATATGATTCGTTTGAATACCCGCTTGGCCGGCAATGTGCATCTGAATACGCCGATTATCACTTCTGCTATGGATACGGTGACCGAATCCAAGATGGCAATTGCCATCGCACGTGAGGGCGGTCTCGGCATCATCCACAAGAATATGACCATTGAGCAGCAGGTCGAAGAGGTCGATAAGGTAAAGCGCTCCGAGAACGGCGTTATTGTCAACCCTTTTTCTCTTACGGAAGATCGTTTTGTCTATGACGCAGACAATCTCATGGGCAAATATAAAATCTCCGGTGTGCCGATTGTGGATACTACCGGTCGTCTGGTAGGCATTATTACCAACCGTGATATGCGGTTCCTTACTGATTTCAATCTGCCGATCAGCGAGGTTATGACCAAGGAAAATCTGGTAACTGCTCCTGTGGGCACAACGCTCGCACAGGCACAGGAAATTCTTTGTGCTCATAAAATCGAGAAACTGCCCATCGTGGATGAAAATGGAATCCTGCGCGGCTTGATCACAATCAAGGATATTGAAAAATCCGTGAAGTACCCCAATTCTGCCCGTGATACCAACGGCAGACTGCTTTGCGGTGCTGCTATCGGCGTAACCGGCGATATGCTGGAGCGTGCCGCAGCATTGGTTGAGGCAAAGGTTGATGTGCTGGTGCTGGATAGTGCACATGGACACAGCGCAAATATTATGCGTGCTATCAGCAAATTCAAGTCCTCGTTCCCGGATACTGCTTTGATTGCCGGCAATATTGCTACGGCAGAGGCAGCTGAAGCATTGATCGCTGCCGGTGCAGATGCCATTAAGGTGGGTATCGGTCCCGGATCTATTTGCACCACTCGTGTGGTTGCAGGCATTGGTGTTCCGCAGATTACTGCAATCTATGATGCAGCTTGTGTGGCAGAAAAGCATAATGTTCCTGTGATTGCTGATGGCGGCATTAAGTATTCCGGCGATATTGTCAAAGCTTTGGCAGCAGGCGCCAGCTGTGTTATGCTGGGCAGCTTGTTTGCAGGCTGCGATGAGGCTCCCGGCGCTACCGAGATTTATCAGGGCAGACAGTTCAAGGTGTATCGCGGCATGGGAAGTCTGGGTGCAATGGAGTGCGGCTCCAAAGATCGTTACTTCCAAGAGGGCGCCAAGAAACTGGTTCCCGAAGGCGTTGAGGGTCGTGTGCCTTATAAGGGCATGGTCGCTGATACCGTATTCCAGCTGTGCGGCGGTATTCGCTCGGGTATGGGCTACTGCGGCTGTGTGGATATTCCTACCCTGCATGAGCGTGCAAAGTTTGTTCGCATTACCGGTGCAGGTCTCAAGGAAAGCCATCCTCATGATATTTATATCACCAAGGAAGCGCCGAACTATTCCGCACAAATCTGAAGTTGAAAAAGCAGAGGCATTTTCGCCTCTGCTTTTTGGTTTTCTATGACAAAATCGGTTGACTTTAATTGGAAGTATTCCACAAAAAGAATGATAATTCATTGACTTTTTGATTCAGATTCGGTATAATGTTTATGTGTGTATTTTGCTGTATAGAAACGGCAGAGAAAGGGGGCGTGATCTATGAATGGATTTGTTGATATTGCAGCACAGGTTTTACCGAATATGGTACATGGAAGATCTGCAGTCCTGTCTGCTGATGAGGCGAAGGAGCGTCTTTGTGCATATCCTCGAAAAAACATCAAAACATTGATCACGGCTCCGCTTTTTGATCCCAGAGTACAGAAGGATACGGAATTTTTGGCACAGCGAGAGGAAGCCATCGGTCTGGCGGAGGTTGTATGTACGGATATGGTACGTCCGCTGCGGATTTTGCCGGGTGCACTGCTGCCATTTCATGAATCTCTGCTGACATTGCGAGAGCCGCAGCGATTTGCTTTGTGGCATACACGATATTTGCTGCTGCAATTGCCGGATGCGCCGCTTTCGCCTGCGTTTTATGATCTGCACAACCGTATTGCACTGGCAACGGGTCTGGTGCCTTTGATTGCGGATATTGAGCGCTATTTCGATCTTTTTTCTCTTGAGGATTTTCTTGCGATGAGGGAAGCCGGCATCATGACGCAGATTTCGGCAGGAGGATTCCTCAACAGTGCAAACCGAAAGCTTGCACTGTATCTGCTTGCGAATCATAGCATTCATTTTGTGGCATCGGGTGCGACATTGGGATCTGAGATCCGGTTGGTGGAGGCGATGCAGGCAATCAAGCGCGCTTTGCCGCTCGAGCATTATAAACGCATCAAAAGCAATCCCAGGATGATGCTTTCCAATGCAGATCCTCGCTCTTTTTTATCTGCGGAGCCCATAGGATGAAGCACTGAATGTTCGATCTGCGAATAGAGTAATATTGCAACGCCGCTTCTGATGGTATTCATCGGAAGCGGCGTTTTGATTCGGAGTCTTGCTTCGCTTTTGGCTGAAGAAACATCCCTGCAAAGAAGATGACCTTCTTTGCAGGGATGTTTTATTAGTGATTAATCCTCGTCATCCGAGCTATTCTTTACGCTGGCAACAACTTCATCCAGCAAATTGGCAGGCAGCTGCTCATAACGCAGGAATTTGAATGTAAATTCACCCATGCCGCGTGCAACCTGACGCAGATACATTGCAAAATCATGCATCTCACGCATCGGCACCTCAGCAGAGATCACAGTCATACCCTGACCGGCAGGCTCCATACCCAGCACTCTGCCGCGACGCTTGTTCAGATCGCCCATGACATCACCGGTCTTAGCATCGGGAATGGAAACTTCCAAAGAGCCGATAGGCTCCAGCATGACAGGACCTGCCAGCTTCAGACCTTCTTTATAAGCCAGAGAAGCAGCAGTCTTGAATGCCATTTCCGAGGAATCCACAGGGTGATAAGAGCCATCTACCAGAGTAGCCTTCAAACCAACCACAGGACATCCGGCAAGAACACCCTTCTTCACGCAATCCTGCAAGCCCTTTTCAACAGCAGGGAAGAAGTTCTTCGGCACAGCACCGCCGAACACGCGCTCTTCGAATACCAAAGAATCGCTGTCGCAAGGCTCGAACTCGATGACAACATCACCAAACTGGCCGTGACCGCCGGACTGCTTCTTATGCTTACCGCGCTGCGAAACCTTCTTGCGGATGGTTTCACGATATGCAATACGAGGTACCTCAAGCAGCACGTCAACGCCGAACTTACTCTTGAGCTTTGCCATCGCAATATCCAGATGCTGATCGCCCAGACCACCCAGAATTTGTTCTTTGGTCATGGAATCCAGACCGTAAGACAAGCTCTTGTCCTCCTCCAGCAGACGCTGGATACCGGTAGAGATTTTTGCCTCATCGCCCTGTGCCTTTGCCTTAACAGCCATTTGATAGCAGGGGTTCGGATAGCCGATTTCAGGGAATGCAATAACGCGTTCCTGTGCACAAATGGTATCGCCGGTATTGGCAGCGATTTTCGTAGCTACTACGATGTCGCCTGCAATTGCCTTAGATACTTCTGTCTGCTTTTTGCCGACCATGGTGTACAGCTTGCCAATACGCTCGGAAGCGCCGGTGGTTGCATTGACCAGTTCCTTGTCAGCAGACAGTGTACCGGACATTACCTTGATAAAGCTCATTTTACCCACGAAGGGGTCAGCGATGGTCTTGAAAACAAATGCGGATACGGGTGCGGAAGCATCCATAGTGACAGCAGTTTCCTTACCGTCCTTGCCCGTAGCCTTGATATCGCCCATAGCATCGGGAGCGGGCAGATATTTCGTAAACTCCAGCAGCAGATCAATACCTGCCAGTGTTGCGCAGGATACTGCAAATACGGGCATTGCCTTGCCGGTACGCATACCTGCATGAATACCGTGGCTGATTTCCTCTTGTGTGAAGGGCTCGCCCTCGAAGAACTTCTCCAGCAGAGCGTCATCCGATTCGGCAACAGCTTCGCACAGCTCATCGATCAAAGAGCCGGCGGAAACGCCTTGCTTGTCGGAAAGTACAGTGTCGGTAGTGATATCGCCAACGGCAGGAGCGCCCTTGCCGCTGTATGTATAGGACTTCAATCGACCCAGATGCACCAGAGACTTAACCTTGCCATCCACAATTTCAGGAACAACAACCGGACAAACAGCCGTACCGAAGTTCTCCTTGAGCATATTCATGGATGCATAGAAGTCCTGGTTGGGATCATCAATTTTGGTCATGACGAACATAACATGCTTACCGCGCTTTTTGGCGGCTTCATAAGCTTTTTTGGTACCAACGTGTACACCGGATTTTGCAGAAACACAAATGATAACAGTATCACCTGCGTAAAGGCCTTCGTTCATGGCAGCGGCAAAATCGAACAGGCCAGGGGTGTCAATCAGATTGATTTTATTTTCGCCTACCTCCAGATTTGCAAGGGAGAGGTTGATTGAAAATTTGCGCTTGATCTCTTCAGGATCATAATCGCAGACAGTGTTACCCTCAGCAGCCTTACCGAGACGATCTGTTACGCCCGCCTGAAAAAGCAGAGCCTCGGCGAGGGCGGTTTTACCGCAGCCGCTGTGGCCGGCGAGTGCAACATTTTTAATTTTGCCGGTTTCCAATTGTTTCATGTTATCCTCCCTTATGTGTGTATATGGCTGCGAATACCGTTTGATCAAGATTTCGGAAAAGCAGTGCAGAATTTGTGAGCACGACTCCGGCAGCTCTCATACACCGAATAATGAAAATATTATAACACATGAAAAAATCAGTTGCAAGCGATATCTGAAATTTCTACGTTTTCCCAAAAATCGGGAGAATTATTTGTGCATTTTGACGATTCTTCTTGCGGCGTGGTCAAAGAAGGCAGGACTCTGATTGTTTGCCCAATGAAAAAGCACTCCGTTTTGCTTTGAAAACGGAGTGCAGACTCGGCGCTGCGGCTATGATGTGTGATTCACACTTGAGATTTCGATGTGTGTTTGCCACACACCTTTACGGTAAAACACAATGGAAAGTATCGTTGCAATTGCCCAGCTGATAGGCCATGCCATCCAGATGCCGGTCTCATGGAAGAATCGTGAAAAGATCCATGCCAGCAGAACACGCAGCACCAGATCCACCAAAGTAGCAGTCATAAAATAGCGCATAGCGCCGCTGCCTCGCAGAACGCCGTCTGCAATGATTTTAATGCAGATAATGGGGTAGGCAGGGGCAGTCAGCAGCATGAAGCGTCTGCCGGTTTCCAGCGCAAGCTTTGTACTGTTCCGATTCATAAACAAGCGGAGCAGTTCGTTGCCGCACAACAGATACAGCATTGCAAATATTAAGGCAGTACCACATGCCATTTTGAGTGCTGCCGAAAATCCTTTTCGGACTCGTTTCGGCAATGCAGCACCAAGATTTTGTGCGGTAAAGCTTGAAATGCCGGAGCTCATATTGGTAAAACAGGTCAGCGCAAAGGTGTTGAGCTTGATGGCTGCCGAATATCCGGCAATCACCGAGGAGCCAAAGGGATTGATAAAGGTTTGAATGATCAGATTTCCCACAGAGATAAAGCTTTGCTGTAAAATACTGGGCACAGCAACCGATACAATATCCCGGAAATCCCGGAGTGAAAATGGCGGTGATGCTCCATCCTTAGGGATATGATGCAGTCTGCGCAGAATCAGAACCAGAGAAAGCAGACAAGCGGCGGCTTGTGCAGTCAATGTTGCCCAAGCAAGTCCGGCAACACCCTGCTGCAAGATAAGGATAAACAGCAAATCCAGCAGGATGTTTCCCAATGAGGAGAAAATCAGTAAATATAAGGGCGTTTTACTGTCTCCAAGGCTGCTGAATAATCCGGTAGTGATGTTATACAGATGCACAAACATGAATCCGCTTGTATAAATCTTCAGATATGCTGTTGCATTTTCGAGAATATTTTCCGGCGTATGCACCAGAAGCATGAGCTGATTGCTTGCGAATATACCAAAAAGGGTTAACAGAAATGAAAGCACTGCACCGCTGATCAGTGCAGTGGTCATGCAAGAGCGTACTCTGCGAAACAGCTTTCTGCCATAGAGTCTGCCCAACACCACACTGCAGCCGATCTGGCTGCCGACAGCCACTGCCATAAACAGCATCGTAATCGGATAGCTTGCGCCGATGGCAGCCAAAGCATCTTCACCGATATACGTTCCGGCAATGGCACTGTCTGCGATATTATAAAGCTGCTGAAAAAAAACGCTGAGAAATAACGGCAGTGTAAAACGAATCAGGACTTGTCCCGGATCACCTTGGGTCAGATCCTTTACAGGGGGCATAGTATCGGAACTTCCTTTCTTTTCCGCAGCACCGGATTTGCGGCTCAGTGCTTGGTTCTGCGTCGATTTTTCCACGCAATGAAACGATGATATTTTTGCTTGATGCTTGTCCAAAGCAGCTGTTGCTTTTGCTTCAGAAACGCCAGAGTGCGCTCGTCCTTTGGAAACCAAAGCCGCAGCAGCAAAATTGCCATGGCAAAAGTAATCAGCTTTTCCGGCGTGCCCGGAAACCATAACAGCCCCAGATAGACTGAGGCTGTGCTGCGCATCCAGCCGATATCAAAGCAGATGCCGATCCCTAAAAAACAATATGCCCAGCCGTTGGTCAGAAACCAGCTGATTGCCAGACAAATCAACAGGTGAGGATTGGTGAGCGCTCTGATCCATATACGCCAGCCCTTTTGCTTGGGTGTCTGCGTGGGATGGGTCATGATGAGCTTTCCTCTGCAACCGGCTCTGCCGGACGCACAATGGGAATAAAGGCGGCTGCAAGTCGGTTTTTGCCGCGCCGATAGACATAGAGCCATCCGATGATGCAGAATACTGTGGCATCGATGAAGTTCACAAAGAGATCCTGTGTGGTATCGGCAAGACCTACATCCAGATAGCCGTCAATCACATAGGTGCTGCCATCTGCGGTTTCAATGGTTGTGCGTACAATATCCTCGATTAGCACAGGCGTATTGCTTTGCGAAGGATCCAGCGAGACAGATTGAAATTGCGTGAGAACAGTATCCTTCTGCATATCCAATCCCAGAAGATGGTCGGCACCAAACTCAAAGAATTCCCATGCCACACCGATGGTCATGGAAAAACAAAATGCCATAACTGCCTGAAACAGCGGTGAAAGCGCAAAACGAAACCGATTGTTTTCATTAAGCAGATCCACCAGACAGAATCCGAATGCCGCAAATAAGAATCCGTTTACCGTATGGAGCATCGTATCCCAAAAAGGATATTTGAGATAATAGCAGGCGATTTCGCCTAAGATCTCAGCGCAGAAAATAAAGATCAGCAGCGTGATTTCCAGTGCCGTGGGCAGCTTGATGCGCAGCTTGCGCTCGATGAAAGAGGGCGCCATAAACAGCAGCAGGGTAAGAATACAGCAAAGCAGACTTTCCCAGAGCTGCTGGAATGCACATCGGATGGCAATTGCAATTACGATTACACGCAGCACAGACCACACAATGAATGCCGGTCGATTCTGCCGGATCTGATCAATGAGCTGCTGCCTTGTGCTTTTTCGTTTTCGTTTGACGGTTGTTTCCATATCAGACCTCCTGCATACTTCATTGTAATTTCTTAGCATTCTATGATTTTGACTGATACTGCATTCAGTTTTTTTCTGAATAATTATAGTATGCTTCTTCGATGCGCTGCCATTCTGTCAGGAGAATATAAAAAAAGCAGGATTCGCATCCTGCCTTCAAAAATGAGATGAAATCAATGTGTGTAGAACAAAAGAAAGGAGACAACAAAACGAGTGAAAATAACGATAATCATTATTTACACTACGTTTATTATACACGAAGCCCGGTCTTACGTCAACCGTTTTTTTATGGAACGACAAAAAAATCGGATATTTTCGGCAGTTTATCCAAAAATATCCAATTAAATTTAGCTACATCTTCCGCTGCCTGTGCAGGATTACCATCCCTGCCACAAATTGATATGGGAAAATTCGTCGAAATTCGATTGAATCCCTTTACAAGCGCCGCAGAATGTGCTATAATGGTTCTGTGAAATTCTGCGCCCATGGCAATGCGCAGCGTTTTCGTGCGCGCAGATTCCCAATTTATTATTATTTAACAGGAGGAATATTTCTCATGGCTATTTTGCGCAAAAAGAAGACCATGGACGGCAATAACGCTGCAGCGTATGTCTCCTATGCCTTCACGGAAGTCGCCGGAATTTATCCGATCACGCCTTCCAGCCCCATGGCAGACTACGTGGATCAGTGGTCCGCACAGGGCGTGAAGAACATTTTCGGTACCACCGTTAAGGTGGAGGAAATGCAGTCTGAGGCCGGTGCAGCAGGTACTGTTCACGGTTCTCTGAATGCCGGTGCCCTCACTACCACTTATACCGCTTCTCAGGGTCTGCTCCTGATGATCCCGAACATGTACAAGATTGCAGGTGAGCTGCTGCCGAACGTTATCCACGTTTCCGCACGCTGCGTATCCTCCCACGCTCTGAACATCTTCGGTGATCACTCTGACGTATATGCTTGCCGTCAGACCGGTTTTGCTATGCTGGCAGAAACCAATCCGCAGGAAGTTATGGATCTGGCTGCTGTTGCACATCTGGCTGCAATCAAGAGCCGTGTGCCTTTCATCAACTTCTTTGATGGCTTCCGCACCTCTCATGAGCTGCAGAAGATTCAGATCTGGGATTACGAAGATCTGAAAGAAATGACTGATATGGATGCTGTTAAGGCATTCCGTCAGCGTGCTCTGAATCCCGAGAATCCTACCATGCGCGGTTCTCACGAAAACGGTGATATCTTCTTCCAGCACCGTGAGGCTTGTAATGCTTACTACGATGCAGTTCCTGCAATCGTTGAGGAGTACATGGAGAAGGTAAACGCTAAGCTGGGCACCAATTATCAGCTGTTTAACTACTATGGCGCTGAAGATGCAGACCGCATCATCATTGCTATGGGTTCTATCTGCGACGTTGCTGAAGAAGTCATTGATTATCTGAACGCAAACGGTCAGAAGGTCGGTATCGTAAAGGTTCGCCTGTATCGTCCGTTCTCTGCAGAGAAGCTGGTTGCTGCGATTCCCGCTACCGCTAAGAAGATTGCTGTTCTGGATAGAACCAAGGAGCCCGGTGCTCTGGGCGAGCCTCTGTTCCTGGATGTAGTTGCTGCTCTGGCTGCAAACGGCAAGGATGCAAAGGTAATCGGCGGTCGTTACGGTTTGGGTTCCAAGGATACTCCTCCTTCCAGCGTGTTCGCTGTATTTGCAGAGCTTGCTAAGGATGCTCCCAAGGCACAGTTCACCATCGGTATCAACGATGATGTTACGATGCTCTCTCTGGCTGAGGAAGAGGCTCCCAATACCGCAGCAGAAGGCACCATCGAGTGCAAGTTCTGGGGTCTGGGCGGCGACGGTACCGTTGGTGCAAACAAGGACTCCATCAAGATCATTGGCGATCACACCGATAAGTTTGTTCAGGCATACTTCCAGTATGACTCCAAGAAGACCGGTGGTATCACCATTTCTCACCTGCGTTTCGGTGATCAGCCCATCAGAAGCCCCTACTATATCAATAAGGCTGATTTCGTTGCCTGCCATAACCCCTCTTACGTTCTGAAGGGCTATAAGATGGTCAACGATGTTAAGCCCGGCGGTGTATTCCTCATCAACTGCCAGTGGAGCGCTGAGGAACTGTCTGAGCATCTGAATGCTGAGACCAAGCGCTATATCGCTAAGAATAATATTCAGCTCTATATCGTGAATGCAATTGATATTGCTGCCGAGATCGGTCTGGGCAAGCGTACCAATACCGTTCTGCAGTCTGCTTTCTTTGCACTCTCCAAGGTTCTGCCTGCTGAGGAAGCCATTGGCTATATGAAAGAAAAGGCTCAGAAGTTCATGAAGAAGGGCAAAGAGATCGTTGAGATGAACGAGAAGGCAATCGATGCCGGTGCAACTGCATTTGTTAAGGTAGAGGTTCCTGCTGATTGGGCAAATGCTGTGGATGAGGCTGCTGCTGTCAACGAGAATGGCCCTGCAAAGCTGGTCAAGATGGTCAACGGCATCATGAATCCTGTTGGCAAGATGGACGGCGATTCTCTGCCGGTATCTGCTTTCATGGATCATGCTGACGGTACCTTTGAGCAGGGTGCTTCTGCTTACGAGAAGCGCGGTGTTGCTGTTATGGTTCCTGAGTGGGATCCCACCACTTGTGCAAAATGTAACCGCTGCTCCTTCGTCTGCCCGCACGCTACCATTCGTCCGTTTGCTCTGAACGAGGAAGAAGCTGCAGGTGCTCCCGAAGTGACCAAGCTGGCTGAGAAGCCCATCGTTAAGACCAACTACAAGTACACTCTGGCTGTATCTCCTATGGATTGTATGGGCTGCGGCGTCTGCGTAGGCGTATGTCCCACCAACTCCCTGAAGATGGTCAGCAGAGAGTCCCAGGATGCACAGCAGGCTGCTTTCGATTACTGTGTTGCTAACGTAACCGAAAAGCCTGAGGTTGCTACCAATGCTACTGTGATCAGCAGCCAGTACAAGAAGCCTCTGCTTGAGTTCTCCGGCTCCTGCGCAGGTTGTGCTGAGACCTCTTATGCACGTCTGATCACCCAGTTGTTCGGTGATAGAATGTATGTTTCCAACGCAACCGGCTGTTCCTCTATCTGGGGCGGTCCTGCTGCAACTTCTCCTTATACCACAGATGAGAACGGCAGAGGTCCTGCATGGGCTAACTCTCTGTTCGAGGATAACGCTGAGCATGGTCTGGGTATGTATCTGGGTCAGAAGGCAATCCGCGATCGTCTCATCGAGCAGGTGAAGGGTATTCTCACCTCCGACAAGGCATCCGCTGAGATGAAGGCTGCTGCACAGGCTTACCTCGATACCGTGAATGACGGCGAGGCAAACGGTGCTGCTACCGATGCTCTGGTTGCTGAGCTGGCTAAGGTGAAGGATCAGTGCGAGTGCTGCGCTGATATTTACGAGAACCGTGCTTACCTCTCCAAGAAGTCCGTTTGGATCTTCGGCGGCGACGGCTGGGCATATGATATCGGCTTCGGCGGTCTGGATCACGTTCTGGCATCCGGCGAGGATGTAAACATCATGGTATTTGATACTGAGGTTTACTCCAACACCGGTGGTCAGGCTTCCAAGGCATCCAACATCGGCCAGGTTGCACAGTTTGCAGCAGCCGGTAAGGCAATCGCTAAGAAGAGACTGGCTGATATCGCAATGAGCTATGGTTATATCTATGTAGCTCAGATTGCAATGGGTGCTGATATGAATCAGACCCTCAAGGCAATCAAAGAGGCTGAGTCCTATCACGGACCTTCTCTGATCATCGGCTATGCACCTTGCGAGATGCACAGCATTAAGGGCGGTATGCAGAACTGCCAGGCTGAAATGGCTAAGGCTGTTGAGTGCGGTTACTGGAACAACTTCCGTTATGATCCCAGACTGGCTGCAGAAGGCAAGAATCCCTTCATTTTGGATTCTAAGGCTCCTACTGCTTCCTATCAGGACTTCATCATGGGTGAGGCTCGTTACAGCGCACTGACCCGCTCCTTCCCTGAGCGTGCAAAGGAACTGTTCGTTGCAGCTGAAAAGTCTGCAAACGATCGTTATGCTTACCTGAGCGCTCTGGCCGGTAAGTAATTCCCAACAGGATACAAAAAACCGCATGGTCTTGATTGGCCATGCGGTTTTTTTCAAATCCTCCCTCATTTGTCATATGCATGCTCCTGATATGGTCTTTGCGTTGCGGTTACTGATATGCGAATACGAATTGACAATGAAATTCTTCAATGCTATAATGAATTTGTGAGGAAATCACTGCGTGTTTCGAATGTATTTGTGAAAGCCTTCAGCAATAAGGCAATTTTTATTCAGGAGGGTTGGTTATGACATACTATATGCAAGCCATTTTGACATTGGGCACTTGTTTTGCGATTGCTGCCGGCAGCAGTCCGTTCACATCTGCAGATGACGCAGCAGGTTCCGTCAAGCTTTCGACAACAACCACCAGAACTACCACAACAACCGCACCCATGACTACGCTTGCACCGCAGGATTATTGCGATGCATGCGGCAAAAGCATCCCTGATGGCGAATGCGTGCGTACTCCCCTTGGATTGTTCATCTGCCCTGTCTGCAACAGTGCAGGGGCGGGCGGCACAACGGTGGCTATCGGCGGCACTGCCACCACAGCGGTTACTACGATGCCAACGACTGTCCAGACCACAGTTCCGTTTACAAGCAATGTGTATTCCAATGAGGAAGGCACACTGCATTGTGAGTATTATGCCTATGTGGGGGATACCATCAAAGTAGTGGATACGCTTTTGGCATATCCTTATGAGCTTTCCGGTGATTGCTGTACCTATCAAGACGGCATTCTCACCGCAGAGAAGCCAGGTTATACAGTCCTGTTCTTTTATGAGACCGAGGCCCATGAAACAGTCGTCGGTGAGGTGTGCGTGCGTGTGGTGCATGAACCGATAGTAACCATTACCACCGCCACAACGCTGCATCCGGAAACTAACGCAGATGGCTCCACCGTGATTTCCAATCCTAACGCGCTAAACGGCACCGTGACCACCTCGCCCTACTATCCTGAATATAACCCGTGGGTGACCGATGCAGAGGGGAATCAGTATTACGTAGGCACCAATGCTTATCGTGAAACCTTGCTTACTATGGTTTCAAAGCCGGATCGTGATACATTTGCATTGGGTGAGCCGTTGGATCTGAGCGGATTGAAGGTGTTCATGACAGAGTATCGCAACTATAATCAACGGGATTATGATGTGACATCGGTGCTCGAAATTGAAACGGATTACAACCCCGATGTTCCGGGTAACTATACCGTTGCAGTGTACACCAATTATACTTGCGGTGAGGCACGTACAACGGCCAGAATCGAATGGGTTGTATGTGTTTCCGAGGAGTACATTTACACCACGGTTCCCGATGAAAGCAGCAGCGGAGGCACTACCACTCTGCCGTCAGCAGTTACTACTACTACGACAACCACGACAACCACTACCGGACCCGAAAGCGATGCGACCGGATCTCGCACACAGGGCGACTGTAACGGAGATGCTCTTGTCAAGATCGATGATGTGGTATTGCTGTGCCGCTATGTAGCAGAGGATACGACCATTGAAACAGCTGCATTTCTGGCGGATCGTGCCGATCATAACGGCGACGGAAACGTGAATGCCGATGATGTCAGCTCAATTCTGCGGTATCTGACAAAATCTTCGGCATAAACAGCAGTTTCGATGCAATATAGCAGAAATCCCCACAAAGAAGCGGCATACCTTCTTTGCGGGGATTCCCTTTGGGATGCGATGGGAACTTAAGATGGCGGTTGTTGTGCAAAATCTACAAATATGAATCGAAATGAGATCTGTAATTTTCTGCTGCCGAAGAGAGGAAATTGCAGAAAAAATATTGACCTTTTGCTTCTAACACGCTATACTATAAGCAATGTGCGTTGCGCACGGCGCTGCGCAGAGAGTTTCTCTAATAAAGGAAAGGAAGCGGAGTTTCATGGTGTTTGAAAAGCTGAAAGAGATCATTCTGGATCAGATGGATGTGGATGAAGAGGATATCACATTGGATGCCGATATTCAAGAGGATCTGCACGCAGATTCTTTGGATATTGTGATGCTGATGAAGACCATTTCCGATGAATTTGAAATGGCTGTTCCCGATGATGCAGTAGACACAATCAGAACTGTTGGTGATATTGTAGATTATATTGAGGAGTATCAGTAACGATCTGTCAGCAAAATGACACAAAAAAGCGGCAATGCTGTCCAAAACAGCACTGCCGCTTTTTATGATTGCGGAAAGCTCAAATCGAATCGATGGTTTCGGCACGTTCTTCGCAGTATTCACAGCGAATGCGGCCATCTTTTTCGATGAATCGGCTGGGAAGATAGGTTTCACAACTGCTGATGCATTTTGCATTGCGGCAGCAAAGCGCAGGCTGCTCTTTGCCATGCAGAAGAGGCTGCGTGTTCTTGCTTTCCAGCAGTGTCATAATCAGCGCCATGCGGATATACATACCGTATTGCGCCTGTTTGAAATACAAGGCTCGCTGGTCATCGTCCACTGCAACAGCAATTTCATCCACACGGGGCAGCGGATGCAGTACGGCAAGATCGGATTTGGCATGCAGCATTTTATCGGGTGTCAGACAGTAGATATCCTTTTGTGCCAGATATTCTTTCTCAGATGCAAAGCGCTCCCGTTGAATTCGTGTCATGTAAAGTACATCCAACTCTCCGATGGCATCATCCAAAGAGGCCTCTTCCCGATATTCACAGCCGGAAGCAGCCAGCATTTTGATAATATATTTCGGCATGCGCAGTTCGGGCGTAGAAATCAACACGAAGCGGTTGCCCGGATAGCAGGACAATGCTTTGCAAAGAGAGTGCACTGTTCTGCCATATAACAGATCACCGCACAAGCCAATGGTAAGATGATCCAGTCGTTTTTTCTCCATGTGCAGCGTCAGCAGATCGGTGAGCGTCTGGGTAGGATGCAGATGTCCGCCATCGCCTGCATTGACTACAGGGCAATCGGCGGAAAGCGCTGCAGCTTTCGCAGAGCCTGCCATGGGATGCCGAATAATGAGAATATCAGAATAAGAGCTGACAACCTTAGTCGTATCCTTGAGATTCTCACCCTTGGAAACAGAGGAGCTCATGGGATTATCAAAGCCGATGATGCTGCCGCCCAGACGGATCATAGCGGATTGGAAGCTCATCTGGGTACGAGTCGAAGGCTCATAGAACAAGGTTGCCATAATCTTGCCGGCACAGGCTTGAATATAGCGCTGGGGGTGGGCATAGATCTCAGCGCCCAGCTTAATCACTTTGTTCCACCAAGCAACGGGGTAATCATTCAGATCAATAAAATGCGAATAGCGGCTTTCCATAGATTTCACATTCCTTTCGGTCAGTGTTTTTTAGGATCAAAGAGCGTTTGCAATGTCGTCCTCAAAATAGACGGCATACCAGACTAAAAACATATAAACTGCCCAGATTTTGCGGCTGTAATCAGCCTTTCCGGATTTATGCGCATCCAACAGCGTTAAGAGCCGGTGCGTATGGAAGAACTGTTCTGCGGCAGATGAAGTAAAGGCCTTACGTACCATTTGATATCGGGCTTCTTCTTTGAGCCATACCCGAATGGGCACAGGAAAGCCGAGCTTCTTTTTTGCAGCTGTTGCAGCCGTTTCGGGAGGCGTATCCTGTTTGGCAGCCAGACGCATGGCATATTTCGTGATATAAGGCGTGTTTTCATCGGTGGAGAGCGTTCTTGTGACACGATAGCGGTGCGGAATCCGTGCAGCCAGTGCCATCACTTCCCGATCAAGAAAAGGAACACGCAGTTCCAGAGAATTTGCCATGCTCATTTTATCGGCTTTCAGCAAAATATCGCCGGTCAACCACAGGTGCAGATCCAGATACTGCATTTTGGTGACAGGATCTGCATCGGGAATTTGTGCATAGTAGGGCTTAGTGATAGCGGCAGGAGAGGGTGCATCCGTTTCAATCTTCAGCAAAGATCTGCGTTCTTCCGGAGAAAACAGATAGGCATTGCCGATATATCGTTCTTCCAGAGGGGTGCCCTTTCGTATGAAAAAGTTGATACCTCGTCTTGCAGGGAGCTTGCGTGCGATGGCAGCGATCCCACGGCGCAATCCGGCCGGCAAGGATTCATAGGATGAGGAATTGGGTTCGCTGTAAATATTATATCCTCCGAAAATTTCATCAGCGCCTTCTCCGGAAAGCACAACCTTGACTTGCTCGGAAGCCAGACGGCAGACAAAATACAGCGCAATCGCAGCCGGATCTGCCAGCGGCTCATCCATATGATACTGGATTTTCGGCAGCATATCCCAATATTCCTCGGCAGAAATCACATGGCTGTGATTTTCTTTGCCAATGGCATTGGAAAAGCGTTTTGCCCAACCGATTTCATTATAGCGTTCATCGGTTCCGAAGCCTACAGTAAAGGTCTTATCCACATCGGCAACGGCTGCCACATAGCTGGAGTCTACTCCGGAGGAAAGAAAGCTACCTACTTCCACATCTGCAATTTTATGTGCAGCAACCGAATCTCGGAAGGTTTCGGAAATGGATTTGACCCAATCGCCAAGAAGCGGATGCTCATCCGGAGTAAAATGCACATCCCAATAACGTCGGATCGTCAGTCCGTCTTGTGCGGTATATTGGAACCAATGGGCTGCCGGCAGTTTTTTGACTCCAAGGAAAAAGGTATCCTCAGTGGGAGAATACTGAAAGGTCAGATATTGTTCCAGTGCAGCCGGATTCAGCTCTTTGCGAAAATGAGGATGCGCCAGAAAGCTTTTGATTTCGCTGCCGAATAAAAAGCTTTGATCCATAACAGCATAATATAAGGGTTTGATGCCGAAATAATCACGGCAGCCAAACAGTGATTTCTGTTTGGTATCCCAGATGACAAATGCGAACATCCCCCGCAGCTTTTCGGGCAATGCAGTGCCGTATTCTTCATAGCCATGAAGCAGCACTTCGGAATCGGTCTCGGTATGAAACTGATGTCCCGCAGCGATGAGCTCGGAACGCAATGTCTGATAATTGTAGATTTCGCCGTTGAACACCAGCACTAAAGTGCGGTCTTCATTAAACATAGGTTGGTTGCCTTGATCGGTCACATCGATGATCGAGAGGCGTCGATGTCCTAAGGCGATGTCTTCATCCAGATAACATCCTTCCGCATCCGGTCCACGATGGCGGATACGATACATCATATCCCTTAACACTGGCTCAGCCTCAGGAATGGTATTGGTAAATCCGGTGAATCCGCACATAGGGTCCTCCTGTCATGAAACGGAATAATAGCTCAATTGATCTTATTATACTATATTTGCGCAGTTTTGGCAAGAACATTCCGAATTTTTTCATAGAAAAAACCGACCTGTGGGAAACAGGTCGGTTTTTGTGCATATCAGCCCAGCTTGTCAATGATTTTTGCCAGGAATTTGAGAATCGCAGTCGCATCCGTTGCACTGATGCCGGGCGTACCATCGCACATATCGGCATTGGCAAGGCCAATGGGTGTGATGGTGATCTCGGAATCCTCACCGATATAACGGTTCAGCAGAACGACGTCATCAATCTTGACGATACCATCACAATTGACATCACCGTTGTGCGTTTTTGTATCAGCGGAGGTGGTTGTGGTTGTGGTAGTGGTAGTGGTAGTCGTTGTTGTGGTAGTAGTGGTGGTGATGGTAGCGGAAGGATCACCATAATTCAGCACGTCATCGGGAATGACAACCGGTGCATCAAATAATACAGTAATGGATTCGATTTCGAATGCACTGACATTGTTGACCCACCAAGATTCAAACTTGAGGTAATCATAACAAAGCTTCCAGTCCTCGCCTTCCTTAGTGTAAACATTGTCGTTGGCATCGTTCATGCCGTCATCAAACATGATCTGTGCAGATTCCATGGTGGCGCCGTAAGAAATCTGCCGGCAGACCCAAGTGTAATCCTTGCCTTCATCCAGATCCGTAAAGTAAGCGTTGCAGGAAACAGCAATGCCGAAGCAGGCATCTTTACCGGAGGCAGTACCCTTTGCCTTTACCATTACGCCAATGATCTTTGCAGCATTGCGGAAGGGCTTGATATCAATCATCCAATATTCGCCCTGATCGCCGGAAGCAGGGGTATAAAGCTTATCTGCGTCATAGGTGAAATAAGTTGCGGTATCGGTAGAAGCACCGGTCATATTCTTGAATATGGTTTCCAGCTGAGGATCAAACCAAGAGAGTCCATTGCGATTGTAATAGTTCATATCGCCGGCATTGGAGGAATCCCAGAGGATGGGGCAGACACCATCAAAGCCGAGGGCAGTCTCGAACAATGTCTTAATCCACAGACGGATATCTTCCTTATCCTTGCCTTCTTCGGTCAGAACGCCGCACTCGCCGATGATCACGGGAACGCCGGCAGCAGCAAACTTCTGATAGAGACTGTTGATATCGTTTTTCAATGCAGCAACTTCCGCCTCGGAACCCCAAGTAGCGGAATATCCCCAAGAAGTGCCCTGCTCTGCAATGGCAAAGGGTGGCGGAGAGTAATAGTGAATCTCCACAGCCAGCATATTGGCGTTGTCTTTGGGCATCTTAAATCCGCTTGCGAGCGCTGCTTCGTGATTGGTGTTGCTGGCGGGGATAATCAACAAACGATCGGCATTTCCGCCGCCCACTGCACGAACCGAATCTACAAAAGCCTGGCCCATTTCCTGGTTCAGATCATAGGTCCAGCAGATCTCATTCCAGCCGGCAAAAGCCAGATCCTGTCCATAGTCTTTGAAATAGGATGCAATCTGCGTCCAGAGAGTCTTGAACTTGGCCTTCTGAGAAGAACCTTGCCAGAGCCATGCACCGTTCACTGTGGACTGGGTTGCGTTAATGGTAGGATTGTTCTGGTTGTTGGTAGAGGCACCATCGTGATGCACATTGATGATGGCTTTCATACCTGCCTTGAAGCAATAATCGACAACCTCTTTGATACGAGCAAGATAATCGGGATCCACATTGCCGCTGGCATCGATATTCTCGGCCCAGGTAACAGGAATGCGAACCGTATCAAAGCCGGCAGCAGCAATGCCCGAGATCATAGCGGATGTGGTTCTGGGGTTGCCCCAGCCTACCTCAGTATCCACATAGGGATCATTGCTGACCCAAGCCTTACAGTTGCCGGAATCAAAGGTATTTCCTAAGTTCCAGCCCATGCCCATGCTGTCTACCAATGCGACTGCGTTGCTTGCAGCGGAAGCTTCCGGCACCTCAAAGGTGCAGGCTCCCAGTGCAAGGGAGGCTGTCAGTGCGGCAGAAAGCAGCTTTTGGAACAATTTCATAGAGATCAGTCCCCTTTTCATGTAATATGGTAATACCAATTTACCACAATATTGTCCGGATGTCAAGCAATTTAGGACAAACACCGGAGCCTTCTCTGCCAAATTTTCACCGCACTTTTTGTGCACATATCACAAAAAACAACCAGAAGATTCATGATATAAACTAAAATGCATGCGCAATATCCTTTTAATTCACAAAATCTTGCGAAAGCATCGCATTTCTCGGCCATCTTGCCCATGGCTGTGGGTTCGGCAGCGCTGTCCGGGCAACAAAAAAACGCGAGCGGATCCAAAGACGAGTTCCGTTCACGTTTGATAGATGGGTGTATATGCAGTCTGCAATTCAATCGGCGTATTTGGAGGTGATGCCGAGATATTCTTCCAGCGTCAGCCCGCTGTTGTAAACTTTTTCAGCAGTATCGGCACCCAGATAGCGAACATGCCAAGGCTCATACTGATAGCCGGTGATATGCTCTTTGCCTTCGGGGTATCGGATAATGAACCCATATTTCCAGCAGTTCTTGGCAAGCCATTCTGCTTCCGGCGTGTTGGCAAAGCTTGCGCCGGCATAATTGATATCAAAAGCAAGACCCGTCTGGTGTTCGGAGTGGCCGGGGCGGGCGGAATAGGTATCGGCAGCAGCCTGCCCATCACGATTTACGAAGCGATTGTAGGTGGCTTCCTGTGTGGCATAGGAACGATACCCGGATACAATATTGATATCCAGCATTGCAGAAGCGGCAGCCAGCTGCATCCGATCGAATGCAGCCTTGGCCTCTGTGTTAACACCGGGAGCATAATCCTTGGGCAGTGCATAGGTCTTATTGGCAATCAGGATGCCATCGACATAGGTCACACCGTTGATCAGCTCGATATTTCCGGGCGTCTGAGCCGTATCACCGGCAACTGTGACAGCGACTTCGGCATACACGGCAGGATTGTTGACGGAAGTGACTCTGATGGTGCAGATACCGGCGCCGACGGCAGTGATATTGCCCAGCCAGTCTACAGTAGCTACAGATTCATCTGAGGTGGTCCATTTTTCGGTTTTGTCAGTCGCATTTGCCGGAGACATCGTAACAATCGGCATTTTGTGCTCGCCGACTTTAAGACTTATCGCATAGAACGTCAGTTCAATTCCGGTAACGGAGCCGGGTGCCAGTGTGGCAGTGGTTGTGGTTGTGGTCGCATCGGAGGAGAAGGTTGTGGTGCTGGTTGTTGTGGTGGTGGTGTCGCCGGGAGGCGGCAGTGTCACATTGGGATCGCCGGATACCGTGATATAGAATGTCTCACGGCTGCCACTGGTACTTTCTGCAACAATGACTGCTGTACCGGGAGACAGTGCGGTCATCAGATGGTTCTCATCTATGCGGATGATCTTATCATTGGAAACCGAACAGGTGAATGGTGCAGTCAATGTGGTTTCCAGCGTGCGGGATTGTCCTACCTGCATTGCAATTTCGTGACTGTTGCCGGATGTTCCGGTTGAATTGGTTGAGATCAGCCAAACGCCCAGAACCAGGCCTGCCAGACACAGCAGCACCAGAAGAAGCATCGGTGCACCCATGGTGCTTTGCTTTGCGCCGGAAGCGGAACCTTTCTTTTTTGTATTCTTTGCCATATTGATAGATCCTTTCTGCTTTGATGGGGATCGGTTTACACCGTATGGATATGATTAGTATTATTATAGCATAGTTTTCCGCATTTGTCACCTGTTTTAAAGAAAAAAAGAAAGACAATGTTTTCCTGTCTTTTCCGCAGGATTTTAGTAGCTTTGCGGCGAAAAGCGCAAAATCATGGGAATTCGCTTGACAGGAGGCTCTGATTTTGATAAGATACAAATATCAGTTGGCATTGGGAAAGGATCAGAAAATGAAATGAACAAGCGAAATTGTCTGGCAGTGCTGATTGCAGTTGTGATCAGTACCATATGCGCAAACAGCTATCTTTTGCTGACACGGGAAATTCGATGGCTGTTTTTGCTGATTCCATTGTATCTTATGATGCATGGTTTGGCAGGGATCAAAGGATATCCCACCAAAAGTCTGCGGCTGATGATTTGTCATCATGGCGCAGTTCTGCTGAAGGCATTTTTGGGATCTCTCCCGCTTTCGATTGTCTATCAGATTTTGCTTGCTGTACGATATCTGCCCGATCGTCCCATGATTTTTGTCTGGAGCGCGCTTTTGTGTATTGGCGCAGAAGCGGCTGTATTCTGGAACGGAATCTTGTGTGTATATTGCACTTCCAGTCAATTGGGCGTGCAGCAGAGAGTGATTGGACTGCTGTGCGGCATGATCCCCATTGCCAATCTGGCGGCACTGGGCATGATTCTTTCAACGGTATCCAAGGAAGTGCAGTTTGAAGTACAGAAAGAGCAACAGAATCTGGCACGCAAGCCGCAGCAGATCTGCAAAACGAAATATCCGCTTTTGATGGTGCATGGCGTATTCTTTCGGGATACGAAATATTTCAATTACTGGGGCAGAGTGCCCAGAGAGCTGGAGCAGAACGGTGCGGTTATCTATTATGGAAATCATCAATCCGCATCATCCGTAGCCGACAGCGCCGCAGAGCTTGCAGAGCGAATTAAGGCGATTGTAAGAGAGCAGCATTGCGAGAAGGTCAACATCATTGCTCACTCTAAGGGTGGTCTGGATTGTCGATATGCATTGGCAAAGCTGGATGCAGCACCTTATGTGGCATCTCTGACGACCATCAATACGCCGCACAGAGGCTGCTTGTTTGCGGATTATCTGCTGACAAAGATTCCGGAGAAAACAAAGCAGAGACTTGCCTGTGTCTATAATAGTGCTTTGAAGAGATTTGGAGATGAAAATCCTGATTTTCTGGCAGCGGTGCATGATCTTTCAGCGACTTACTGCACTGCTTTGCACAAGGAGCTCAAACAGCCGACGGAAATTTTCTGTCAGAGCTTTGGCTCTGTGATGCCGCAGGCAGGAGGCGGTAAATTTCCGCTGAATTTTTCTTATCATCTGGTCAAGCATTTTGATGGTCCCAATGACGGACTGGTTTGTGAAACCTCTTTTGGATGGGGTGAGCGCTATACGCAGTTGGTTCCCAAGGGAATCCGCGGTATTTCCCATGGCGATATGATAGACTTGAACCGTCAGAATATCGAAGGCTTTGATGTGCGGGAGTTTTATGTTGATCTGGTGCATGATCTGAAGCAGCGTGGGTTATAGGCAAAAAATGAGACAACGGCATCGGCAAGAGGGAAATGTCTCGAACCGATGCCGCTGCTGTGAGATCAGAACAATCCTGCAAGCCAGTAGATCACACCGTAAATAACGCTGGCTGCAGTGCCATACAGGATCACAGGGCCCGCAATGGTAAAAATCTTGGCACCGACGCCTAGGATGAAGCCCTCTGTCTTGGATTCTACCGCAGCAGAGGAGACAGCATTGGCAAAACCGGTGATGGGCACCAGCGTTCCCGCACCGCCGTGCTTTGCGATCTTTTCATACCATCCCAGCCCGGTGAGCAAAGCGGAGCAGAATACCAGAATTACTGAGGTCCAGGCGCTTGCATCTTCCTTGGGCAGATCAAAGCCCATGAGAAATTGTGTGATGCACTCGCCCAACAGACAGATCAATCCACCGATCAGAAATGCTTTCGGCACTGTGCAATACCACTTTGTTTTGATGGCGGTATCATGTACCAGTTTTTGATATTCCTGTGGCGAGGGCTGCTTCGGCTGTTGCATATGCACATTCTCCTTTTCATGGATTCTGTTGGCAGTATGCGCAGGATTTTTTGAAATATGCAGAGAACCGGCAGGGTATCAAGCATTACCCTGCCGGTTTCTTTATTTGACAGCACATTAGTTGGGATAAGGAAGTGTGATACGATCGCATTGTGTGAATGTTTGCATATCGGCCGAAATGAGTTGACCCACGCTGACGCAATATACATAATCTTCAATCGAAACGCAGCGGACATTGATATCTGTCATGTTTTCCAATGGCAGAAAGCCTGCTTCCACAAAGGCACCGTTTTCATAGCGGAAGAAATAATAGCCATTGAAGCCAATGGGATAGCCGTTGAAGGAACTCGAATACTGATCTTCCCATGTCCAAGCATCGGAGTAATATCCGTAACGATCAATCGCCACCGGTATCCCGATCAGCTGTTCCGTCACATTGAGGTACAAAGCATGGAAGTCCGACACAGCAGGACTGGAAAAGCAGAGCATTCCTGTCAGATCTCCGAATACATAGTCATCCTGCATAATAAGGGTGCCATCGGGAGCGGTTTCATACATCATCAGCTTTAATCCTTGCACCGCATCGGTCTGCTCGACGCCAAAGCTGAACAGCAGATCCTCCCATGGATAGAGGAAAGTGCTGTATCCGGAAACCTTATATGCATCATTCATCACAAGATGTTCCGGATCGGAGCAGTCAATGGAGAACAATGGATCCGTCTGCAGGAAGGTCACAACATAGCCGCGCGTTCCTACAAAGTTCACGGCCTTAATGGTTTCTCCCGGTGCAAAGCTGATTTCATCCAGAGGACGCATTTCCAAGTCGAAGGTATACAGCGTATTGGTGTCGGAATGCGCTGCCACACGGAAGACCCCCTCGTGTTCGCTCATGGAGTACTGATTGAGCACTGAGCCCTTAATGGCTGCAACACCAACGGGAGTGATGAGATCGTTTTCAACGGATACACGGGTAATTCGTGTTTTTCCTTCCGAGAATACATTCAGATACAGACCGTTGTGGCTCATATAAATATCATTACCGCATCCGGCAAATGCTTTGTGATCCAGCGCGGATGCTGTTTTGGCGTCTACAATGGAAAGCAGTGTATAGGAAAGAGAAGTGCTGTATGTGGACCATTGATCGGGAATCAGGATATCATCTGCAGGCAGATAGTCGGGTGTTTCACTGCCGCAGCGAGGGACATATCCGCTCAGATTCTTCTCAGAGAGATTATTATGAATGGGCATGCTCTTTTTTGATACCAGATAGAGCGTGCCGTCGATCATACGAGTGACAGGCATAACGCCTTCTTGCAAATAGGCGCCTATTTGCTGCAGGGTACCATCCTCGCCGCTGCGGAATGTAACCGCAGCCACAAAGGTCGAATCATCGTTCTTCGTGATATGATATATTACCGCGACATAGTCATCATGAAGATACAGTTCCATTGCATTGAAGTGTTTGGTGTTTTCAATTTCGGGTACAATGCTGATGGGTTCTCCGATGTCACCACGGGAAACGGGGACATACCAAAGGGCTTTTTGCTGTAAATAATAGATCGCTTTGCCATCGGTTTTGATGCAATCCGCCTCATCGATGCCTTCGGTCTGGGTGATGGTCTCGGAATGCTGGGGATTGGTTTGGTTGCCGATGTTCTCCGTACGATCCGTTACGCTTTCTTGTTCAGCCGAATCGAAGAGAACATCGTTGGTGGCACCCGGAGCAGCCATTGTATCCTTTTTGGTATTCCAATTGAAGATCGAAGGCTTTTTGTTTGGCGTGCGAAGAGATGCCAAATACTGCACCTGCCGATAAAGTTTATGATAGCTGCCGGCATGCTCCATATAGCATTGATCGGCGCTGAGCGGCGGTTCTTTGGTATGATTCCATACGCCGGCAAGGCAGGTGACAATCAGCAGACCAGCACACATGCCTGCCAAAATACGACGATTGCCTTTTTTACTGTGAACGATGCCGCTTCGTTTTTGCGCATGCAGCTGTTCTGTCATGGCATCCGGCAGCAATTGAGACGGCACCGGCTGTCGGGAAAGCTCTTCTTTGAGCACAGCATCCAGTTTTTCATCGGTATTATATTCTTCATAACGCATAGGGCTCACTCCTTTGCTCTGTGACACTGGTATCGGTTAACCATTCGCGCAGTTTTTGTCGGATGCGCAGCAGCCGAGTGCGCACAGCGCCATCGGTACTGCCAAAAATGCGTGCAAGCTCTTTTCCGGAATATCCGCCAAGCACCTGCAAGGAAAGCAGCAGTCGATCTTCATCGGAAAGCTTCGCCAATGCTTCGGAAAGTTCCGGACGGAGAAATCCGAATTCTACGGCCGGAGTGTTTGCATCGGTCAGTTCAACTGCGACATGGAGATATTCCCGCTGCTTTCGTTTGATTTTTGCTGTCAGGATTTTGAACATCCAGCTGCGGAACGCCTCCGGATGCTTCAATCTGTTGATGCTATGAAAGGCATCCAGCACAGCATCGCTGACAGCATCAGCAGCATCCTCTGCCGAGCGCAGGGCACAATAGGATACATGATACAGCGAAGGATAGATTGTTTGATAAAGCTTACCAAAGGCTGCGGCATCTCCATGCTGTGCAGATGCAATCAGTGCTGTAAACGCAACCTCATCGGAGGTGTGGTCGGCAGATTGCAGCGACGGAGAATCAGACATAAAACCACCTCATTTCAAAGCATCCTAAAAACCGGTTTCTGTCTATTGAGTGTTGGATTGAGGATGATTTGTTGCACCGTCACATAAAAATCGGCACATTACACAAAGTCGGAGTGAGAACTTTGTGTATTTTACCAACGCAACGGCTTGCGGAAGCGATAATTGGCAGAGTTTGTTAACAAGCGCATCATCTCGATTACTTGCATCGATTCACTGACACCGGTTTTGCACCAGATTACAAAATGCTCACAGTTATTGGTGACCATATTATATTTTGCCTCACCCAGACGGCTTCTTGCTCGTGCAACGGTCTGTTCGGGGGAATAGAGGTGGTAGCCGAAGCTGTTTTGCAGAGCATCTGCCAGATGCGCAGCGGCATCCTGAACGCCCGATCCATCGGGATCCACGGTAAAGGCGGAAGGATTATGGCCTACACGCACAGGAGGCGCACCGGGTTTTGGAAAATCCAGCACGAAATATTCGGTATCACTGCGGAGAAAGTAGCGCAGCGAGGTGCAATGTACTGTTGCAGGCGAAAGCGGATTGCTTGCAGGTACAGCATAATGTACCACGCAAGTATCGCTGACATAGATGCCATAGTGTTCATAGGTACCGTTTTTGCGCACGACACCGATAATATCACCATAACGGGCAGCCACCGGCTGTGTCAAGGGAATACTGCTGACGGATGGCAGAACGGGTCGGGAAGAGCGGCGTCTGATGGCAGCTTCCATTTCGGCCTGCGTGCCGCGATCCACTACGGTATGGAATTGATCAATGATGCGGCAGGTTCCGGTCACGACATGGCGCTGCAGGGTATAATCGCCCTGATAATCCAGATCTTCCCAGCAGTATTCTTTATCCATAACAGAAAATTCGGTATCATAGCGGTCACCGTGGCGATCGGCAATGGCATCCAGTCGATCGGCAAGATTGCCTACCCCTTTGCTGACAACATCCCAGAAATTCATGATGACTCCTTTCGAAAACGGAACAAAAAGCGGCATGGATGATGCACCATGCCGCTTTCGATTGTTTGTGATTAGCCGAGAACAACCTCGACGGTATGGGTCTTGCCATCGGCAAATACCGGCAGCACATTGCCCTCAATTGCGTTACCATCCACAGTAACGGCTTTCACGCCCTTGCAAACATGATCCGGATTCTTCACAGTGATTGCATAGGTTGCACCGCGGAATACACGTGTCAGCTCAAAGCCATCCCATGCAGACGGAATGGAAGGATCAATCTTCAGACCGTTCCAATCGGGGATGATACCCAGAATGTACTGAGATACTGCTACGAAATTCCATGCAGCGGTACCGGTGAGCCAGCTGTTCTTTGCCTCTCCGTGACGGCGTGCATCCTTACCTGCGATCATCTGAGCGTATACATAAGGCTCGGTACGATGCAGATCAGAATACTTTGCTTCGCGATATGCAGGAGCAATCTTACTGTAATACTCAAATGCCTTATCGCCATGACCAACGAAGGCTTCTGCGCAGATGATCCATGCATTGTTGTGGCAGAAGATACCGGCGTTCTCTTTGTAACCGCCCGGATAGGTAGAAATCTCACCGTATTCGATGTAATACTTGGTGAAGGCAGGATTGTTCAGCACCAGACCATGCTCGGTGTTCAGATACTTATCAATGCTTGCCAGAGCCTTAAGATCAGCACCGGTTTCCTTTCCGACACCGGACATGACACAGAAGCCCTGGGGCTCAATGAAGATCTTGCCTTCCTCGCATTCCTTGGAGCCCATCTTCTTGCCGAAGTCATCGTATGCACGGAGGAACCAATCGCCATCGAAGCCATGCTCCATGATAGCAGCTTTCATCTTATCGATCTGCTCCTGTGCCTTGGCAGCCTCAGCCTCATCGCCTCTGATCTTGCAGAGTGCAACATACTCAGGGCCTGCAAAGGTAAACAGACCGGCAACCATCAGAGATTCAGCAACACGGCTATACTTTGCCTCGCCATACTTGGGAGAGGTAGAGGTCTGGAAGGATTCACCGGGTGTATCGGAGAAGCAGCTCAGATTGATGCAATCATTCCAGTCAGCACGCATTGCCAGCGGCAGACCGTGAGGACCGAGATTCTCAGCCACGTGATAGAAGCTCTGCTTCAGGTGATGCATCATGGTCTGTGCCTTGGATTCGTCGTTATCATAAGGAACCATTTCATCCAGAATGGAGTAATCGCCGGTTTCCTTGATGTAAGCAGCGGTAGAAAGGATCATCCACAGCGGATCATCGGAGAAATCACCGCCGATTTCATCGTTGCCCTTCTTGGTGAGAGGCTGATACTGATGATAGCAGCCGCCATCCTCGAACTGCGTGGATGCCAGATCAATGATACGCTCTCTTGCGCGATCGGGAATCTGGTGTACAAAGCCCAGCAGATCCTGGTTGGAATCACGGAAGCCCATTCCACGACCGATGCCGCTTTCAAAATAGGAAGCAGAGCGGCTCATGTTAAAGGTTACCATGCACTGATACTGATTCCAGATATTGACCATGCGGTTGAGCTTATCTTCAGGAGATTTCACCTGATACTTGCCAAGCAGATCATTCCACATTGCCTTCAGTGCGCAGAGTGCTGCTTCAACCTTTTCGGTGGTGTTATACTGCTCGATCATTGCATAGGCACGAGATTTGTTCATAGAGCCGTCGGCATTGAACTTTTCGGCAACGGGATTCTCCACATAGCCCAGCATAAAGATGAGCTCCTTGGTTTCGCCGGCTGCCAAAGTCACATTGATGCAATGAGAAGCAACGGGAGACCAGCCATCTGCAACAGAGTTGGAGGACTCGCCTGCCATAACGGTTTGCGGATTCTCGAAGCCGTTGTAAAGGCCCAAGAATGCCTCACGATCGGTATCAAAGCCATCAACAGGAGCGTTGACGGTATAGAAAGCAAAGTGATCACGGCGCTCTTTATATTCGGTTTTGTGGAACAGGGTAGAGCCTTCGATCTCCACTTCACCGGTGTTAAAGTTTCTCTGGAAGTTTGTGGAGTCATCCTGTGCATTCCACAGACACCACTCTACAAAAGAGAAGAGCTTGAAGGTCTTTGCGGCATTTCCCTTATTGGTCAAACGAACACGCTGAATTTCTCCGTTGAAATCCTGCGGAACGAAGAAGGTTACTTCTGCTTGCAGATCGTTTTTCGCACCGGTGATGACGGTGTATCCCATGCCGTGACGGCACTCATAGGCATCCAGTTCGGTCTTGACAGGAGACCAGCCGGGATTCCAGACGATACCGTTATCATAAATATAGAAATAACGACCACCCATATCAATCGGAACATTGTTGTAGCGATAACGAGTGATACGACGGAGACGTGCATCCTTATAGAAGTGATAACCACCTGCTGTATTGGAAATCAGCGAGAAAAACGCTTGTGTTCCGAGGTAGTTGATCCAAGGATAGGGTGTTTGCGGAGACTGAATGACATATTCCTTATTGGCGTCATCAAAGAAACCGAACTTTTTCATAAGAGTGCTCCTTTTTTTTTGAAAAAATATTTGCTGAGGGAAACGCTTTGTGCGGTATCACATCAGCTTGTTCTGCGTGGATTCTATGTATGAATCCGATGTGCGCACAATATACTACAATTATATCACAGCTTGTTCTTCTTTTCAAGTCCCTTTTTTAACGAATTTTCACCCATTTCATGTAGCATATTACACAAAAAACAGGCATATAAAGACGCTTTGATGATTCGCATGAACAGAAACTGTGATGCAGGAGGCTATCATGAAACAAACTGCTATTTATGTGAGACAGTCGGCAGACCGGGCCGACAGTGTCAGTCTGGAGACGCAGGAGCAGCTTTGCCGCAGTGTATTGGACAGTCAGACACAGGTGATCGTCTTTGCCGATCGGGGATATTCGGGTAAAAATACGCAGCGTCCGGGACTGAGAGCATTGCTCACAGCGGTCAGACAGGGGGAGATCGGGCAAGTGCTCGTCTATAAGCTGGATCGCATCAGTCGTAATTTAGCGGATTTCACAGAGCTGCTGCGGGTCTTTGAGCAGTATGGCGTAGAGTTCCTCTCACAAACCGAGCGGTTTGAGACGGCATCGCCCATGGGAAAGGCGATGCAGAGTCTGTTAATGGTATTTGCGCAGTTGGAACGGGATACCATTTGCAGTCGGGTACGGGATGCCGTGTTTTCACGGGCTAAAATCGGATTCGATACCGGCGGGCCTCCTCCGATTGGGTATCGTCGTATCCCGTTTTTGCTTATGGGAAGACATACGCATATGCTGGAAGCCGATGAAAACGCAGCAAGAATTCATGCCTGTTATGCGGAATATGCGCAGGCGGAGGATTCTCTTTCCACCATTGCCGAGGCATGGAACACCGAAGGGTTTTTGACAGTTCGGGGCAGAAAATGGAGTGCCGCATCTTTGGGAAGGATTCTGCGCAATCCGGTTTATGCTCGGGCAGACAGTGCGGTCTATGCGTATCTGGCACAACTGGGTGCCATTTTATGCACACCGGATCCATTGCCTGTGGATCATGGTATTTATCTGTATGCCGATCGACGGGTAAATCATGCAAAATTTACATCGCTTCACGGCACCTATGCCATTACGGCACCGCATATTGGGCTGATTGAGCCGGAGCTATGGCTTGCATGTCAAGAAAAGCTGCGGCAAAGCCGTGTGCGGCGTACCCTTGGCAGCGGACAGCGCACATGGCTCAGCGGAAATTTGTTTTGTGCGCATTGCGGCAGTGCCATGACTGTTGTACAGGGCAGACATCTGCGTTATCTGGTATGCAGCGGAAAAAAGAGAGGCATCTGTATGGGCGCAGGCGCTACATGGCGACTGCAGGAAACGGAGCAGGCAATGGCAGAGGTGCTGGCTGTGCAGTTGGAACAGCTTAGCCAATACGGAGCAGCCAAACAGCGTTTTGGTACAAAAGAGATTGAGCAGGAACTGGAAGCATTGCGGCTTCGGCGGATTCAATTGATGCAGAATCTGATTCAGCTGGAGCAAGCGCAGATCCCTGTGATTACAGAGGCGATTGCACAGTTGGATACACGATGTAAGGAGCTGGAACAGCGCTCAGTCGGCAGAAGCAGGGAAGCGCTGATGCCGCTTCCTTTGTGGAAGGATCTGACACAGGCAGAAAAAAAGACCATCGCAAAACATCTGATGCGTTATGCGATGGTCGATGGAAATACGATTCATATATATTTACATTGAATTATTTTGCCTGTCCTAAGAATGCGGCGCCGATAATACCTGCATCATTGCCCAGCTTTGCAATGACAATCTCGGCGTTTTTGGGAGAATTACGAGTATAGACCTCCTGCTTCACCAGCTCTTTGACAGGAAGCAGCAGAGCATCGCCTTCATTGCAGACACCGCCGCCGATGCAGAGAACATCGGGCTGGAAGATGTTAATGGTATTGGTGATGCCGGCTGCCAGACAGCGGATATAAAAATCCACGACTTCCGCAGCAGCTGCGTCGCCGGCACGCATGGCATCGAAAGCGGTACGGGCAGTTACTTTGCCCTTTTCTTCTGCCATTTGATGCATGATGGATTCAGGATGCTGTTCCATGGCTTCTTTTGTCATGCGAATCAGACCGGTTGCGGAGGAAAATACTTCAAAGCAGCCCTTTCTGCCGCAGGTGCAGGGAGGACCATCCAACTGCAGAATGGTATGGCCAAGCTCTGCGCCGGCAAAATTAGAGCCGGAATAGATTTTGCCATCCACCACAATACCGCCGCCGACACCGGTGCCCAGTGTAATACAGACTGCATTGTTGGCACCCTTGGCAGCACCGGCAACGAATTCACCGTATGCAGCAGCATTGGCATCGTTTTCGATGAATGCGGGACAGCCGGTTGCCTTGGAAATCAGCTCTACCATAGGCACATTGACAAAGCCCAGATTGTTGGAATATTCAATGATGCCTGTTTCGGAATTGGCAATGCCGGGAGTACCGATGCCGATCCACTCGACCTGATCGGGGGTCAGACCTGCTTCACGAATCGCCTGCAATGCGCAAGCAGCCATATCAGCAGCGATCTCTTCGGCAGGACGAGGACAATTAGTCTTCATGGATGCCTTGTTGAGAATTCGATAGGTTTCATCGACCACACCGGCTACAATGTTTGTGCCGCCCAGATCAATACCAACATAATACTTCATAGATGTAAGCTCCTTTTGCGATTATTTCGGCATGGTGCGTGTACAGAGAATTGTACAGCCATGACTGCGGATAGAATATGCACCGAAGTTTGCGGGCAGGAAGATGGATTCGCCACGTGCCATGGACATGACAACGCCTTCTTCATAGACCAAAGCAGCTTCGCCCTCTGTGACCATAAGATGCGTATAGGATACACCCTCTGAGGCAGGGAATTTGGCATCGCCGTAAACATTCAGTTCCCATGAGGTAAAGTAGGGGCAATCTGCGATCATGGCAGAGGTATAGCCATCGAAGGAAATCGGGGGACGTTTCATGCGGGGTGGTGCAGCCCATGTTTTGGTAACGTCCACAGCTTTATCAATATGCAGTTCGCGAGGATTGCCGTTGTCATCCAGACGATCGTAATCATAGATACGATAGGTGAGGTTGGAACTCTGCTGGATTTCAGCGATGAGAATTCCGGCACCGATGGCATGGAGTGTACCTGCCTCAATATAAAAGACATCACCTTTATGAACCGGTACCAAACGGACATAATCCAGCAAGGTATTATCCTTGATGTGTGCGCGGAATTCCTCTTTGGAAAGCTCACGGTTAAAGCCATATGCCAAAGCAGCGCCCTCTTCGCAATCCAGAACATACCAGCATTCGGTTTTTCCGTTTTCTCCGTTTTCGTGCTCACGGGCATAATGGTCATCGGGATGCACTTGTACACTCAGATCCTGACAGGCATCAATGAGCTTAATCAGTACAGGGAAACTGGAAAAATGTGCGGCACCTGCACCAACCAGCGTTCTCCAATCACGCTCCAGATAGGTTTTCAGTGTTGTTCCTTTATCTACGCCATTGATAATGACAGATTGACCGGACGGATGGCAGGAAAGCTCCCAGCTTTCGGCGATCCGTTCCAGATCGCAGGGCTTTTTGAGCTCTGTCCGAAGACGAGTTCCGCCCCAGATATAATCTTGAAATGCGGGCATAAGCTTTAACGGTTCCATAGTATTTCCCTCCTGCAATAAATATTTTGTTTGGATGCGTTAATCATCGGGGAGCTCTGAGATAAACTGATGCAGTACCCGTGCTGTTTCCATGTTCACGCCGGCAGTTTTTGCCAGTGCTTCGGGCGATGCAGCTTTCAGCTGTGCACGGGTTTTATAGGTCAGCAGCAGCTGCTGTGCCTTTTTTTCTCCGATACCTTTTACTTTTGTCAGAGTCAGCGCATAACTGCTTTTTTTATGCTTGGTTTTCATATACTGTACGGAATAACGGTGCACTTCATCCTGAATGCGAGTCAGTAAGGCAAAGGCAGCCTGTTTGTCACGAAGGGAAAGCTCTCCGCCATTTGTGGCAATGGCACGGGTGCGATGCTTATCATCCTTGACCATGCCAAACAGAGGAACGCGGATCTGCATTTCTTCCAGAATGGGCGCTATGGCAGAAACATGTCCTTTGCCTCCATCCAGCAAAATCAGATCGGGCAAGACGGCAAAGCTGTTTTTTTGCGGATCGGCAGGGGGATCTGCCTGTTGTGCTTTTTGATATTCCGTAAGTCTGCGGTGGATGACCTCCTGCATAGCAGCATAGTCATTCTGCATTTCCAGCTCACGAATAGAAAACCGCCGGTATGCAGATTTCAGCGGTCTGCCATTTTCAAATACAATCATACCAGCCACCATGGCAGCTGAGGAAAGGTTGGAAATGTCATAAGCTTCGATGCGCAGAGGCGGATGCTTGAGACCAAGCACACGTCCCAACTCTTCCAATGCCAGAAGCTCCTTGCCGGTACGTCCCATTTGCAAGGAAAGCTTTTCGCTTGCATTTTGTTTGGCACGCAGCAGCAATCGGTGTCGGATCCCCTTTTGCGGCAGAGAAAGTGCTACCGCATGCCCGGCACGCATACGCAGCAGATTGCTGAGCAGTTCAGTCTCTGCGGGCATATGCTCCAGCAGGATTGTGCGAGGCAGATCACGTCCTATGCGGCTGCTGTAATACTGCGGAAGAAATTCATCCAAAGGATGCTCGGTAAGGGCATTGCCCGAAAGATAAAAGGAAGATTGGTCATAGAGTCTGCCTTCCCGATACATGAGCACTGAGATCACAGTGGTATCTGCCGATTGCGCCATGCCGATCACGTCGGTATCGGCAGTCACGGCATCGACAATATCCTGAGATTCTCCTGCACGGCGGATGGCAGAAATACGATCACGAAGCTTTGCGGCTTCTTCAAAATCCAATCGTTCTGAAGCGGCATACATCCGCTGTTCCACGACGGTGACGGTATGATCGCCGCCGCTTTTGATAAACTGTACGGCATCGGCAACCGTCTGTGCATATTGCTGCTGCGGGACGGTGCCTCTGCAAACGCCCATACACTGTCCGATGTGATAATTGAGACAAGGGCGCTGCTTGCGAAAGGCGGCCGGAAAGCTTTTGCCGCAGGTTGGCAGCTGAAACAATCGGTTGACGGTATTCACGGTTTGTTTTGTGACAAAGCCGCTCATATACGGTCCCAGATGCTCACCTTCACCATTGTTCTGCACCTCGGCGGTGATTCTGGAAAAGGGCGGAGGCGAAATCCGGATATAATGATAGCCCTTATCATCCTTGAGCAAAATATTATAAGGCGGTTTATGCTGCTTGATGAGAGAGCATTCCAGAATCAGTGCTTCATATTCCGAGCCGGTTACGATAAAATCATAGTCATATACCTGTGATACCATTTTTGCAGTTTTCGGTGTGTGATCCGGATGATCTCGAAAATAGCTGGTAACACGATTCCGCAGGTTTTTGGCTTTGCCGATATACAGGATTTTTTCCTGTTCATTTTTCATGATATATATGCCGGGCTCTGTGGTGAGCACAGCGGTTTTTTCTTGCAGATAGGATAAGCGAGGATTCATACATCATCTTCCTCATACTCGTAGTCCTCATCCTCATCCCAATCGTCCTCGTCGTCCTCTTCTTCCACACCGAATTCATATTCAAAGCTGTCATCATCCGTAAGTATTGGGTTGGGATTGGCTTTGGGTGTGAGCTTATCAGCAACAGTCGAAGCTGTTTTCTTCAGCTTTTGAGAAACGGTTTCTTTTTCAGTTTGTTCTGTCAGCAGCGGAGAATCTGCAAACATGGTAGAAGTAAAGCTTTTGGATTCAGCACGGTCGCCATAGCAATCCACGCTGATATCCTCGTTGCGAAGCAAATGGATCATGGTGGTGAAGAAGAAAATATAAGCAAAGGCGTTGAGCAGGATGCTGGCATAAACACGATAGCCTGCCAGTCCCAGAAACATACCCGCAAGCATCACGGAGCAAACAATGAAAATAATACGCTGAAGCTGTTTGCTTTCAGGTGCAAGCTGCAGCAAGGAAAATGCAATGCCGGCGGAAAAGAGTGTGTGCAGAATGGTAAGCCAGAGGGAAAGTCCGTTATAGAAATCCAGCGGAATAAAATCAAATTCCAGCAGCATCAGGATCACTTCCGCAACGATATATACCATCAGCAGGATCTTCATGGGAAGCCGTTGTCTCACCAGACGATCCATCCAGACGACACTCAGTGTAAAAAAGGCAAAGGCAAGCATCTCGATGGTATATGCCACGACTTCAAAAGGAATCACATATTTTCCGAATTTTGCCAGCGAGTAATAATAGATCAGACAAACGATGATAAATACTACAAATAGAATATTGGCAATACGCCCCAGCTTCATACAATCCATTAAGGTATATTGCCGCTTGGGTTCGGGCTTGCGCTGCGGCGGCTCCTTCTTGGCGGAGGAGTTTTTTTTCGATTGCTTTGGCTGTTGTTTTGCCATAGGCTGCCTCCTGTCCGGTTGGGAGTATCTAGGGAATTTCAGCGATCAGCTTCCAATGCGCGTCTGCCGATATCGGTGCGCCAATGTGCAGCTTCAAAGGAGATCTCTGCCACAGCGGCATATGCACGCTGCAAAGCGGTTTCCAGCGAATCAGCGCCGCAGGTAACGCCCAGAACTCTGCCGCCGTTGGTATAGAAAACACCATCTTCCAGCAAAGTGCCTGCATGATAAACCAATGCGTTGCTGTGCTGACCGTTCTCCTGCAGTCCCATAATCGCTTTATGTTTTTCATAGGAAGCGGGATAGCCGCCACTTGCCATAATGACACAAGCACAGGCACCGGTTTTCCAGTACATGGGCAGTGTGTTCAGAGTCTGTGCCTCTACCGCCTCCATAATATCCAAAAGATCGGTTTCCAGCATAGGAAGCACCACCTGGGTTTCGGGATCTCCGAAACGGCAGTTATATTCAATCACCTTTACGCCCTTGGGTGTTGCCATCAAGCCAAAGTACAGACAGCCGCGGAAGCTTCTGCCTTCTGCATTCATTGCATGGATTGTGGGCAGGAAAATCTTCTGCATACACTCCTCAGCAATTGCCTCGGTATAGTAGGGGTTGGGCGATACCGTGCCCATACCGCCTGTGTTTTTGCCCTGATCTCCATCCAATGCACGCTTGTGATCCATGGAGGAAATCATGGGAGCTACCGTTTTGCCGTCGGTAAAAGCGAGCACGGAGATCTCAGGACCGGTGAGGAACTCCTCAATGACCAGCTGTGAGCCGCTTTCTCCGAAGATTTTATCTTCCATCATCGCCTTTACGGCTGCGATGGCATCATTTTCATCCTGCGCAATGATGACACCTTTACCCAGAGCAAGGCCATCGGCTTTAATGACAGTCGGATAGCTGTTCTGCTCCTTCAGATAGGCAATGGCACTGTCAGCATCGGTAAATACCTCATATCCTGCGGTGGGAATGCCATACTGCTTCATCAGATTCTTAGAGAACACCTTGCTGCCTTCAATGATTGCGGCAGCCTTGGAAGGGCCAAATACCTTGAATCCGTTTTCCCGCAGCAGATCTGCCATACCCATGACCAGCGGATCATCGGGCGCTACAAATACCCAATCCACAGCAAGCTCTTTTGCCAGAGCCAGCATACCATCCAGATCGGTGGCGGAAACAGGATAGCAATCGGCATATTTGGCAATACCGCCGTTGCCGGGAGCGCAATATAACTTTGTGACACGAGGGCTTTCTGCCAGCTTCATGATGATGGCGTGCTCACGACCGCCGCTGCCTACTACGAGAACTTTCATATGGTTACATCCTTTCGGTGTTGTTTTTATAGGGAGGAACGCTGTTCCTTCGGGGTCACACCATGGGAATCGGATGTGATCCCGAAGAAACGGCGGAATGCCATAAGATACGAAAGAAACCCTTTTGCTTCCTATGGTATGGCGCAGCCTGAGAAGATGGATTCTTCTCAGGCATACACCGTATCATAACAGATCAGTGATGGAACAAACGCAGACCGCAGAATGCCATGGCAATGCCATACTGATCGCACTGCTCAATGACGATATCATCACGGATAGAGCCGCCGGGCTCTACGATATACTCTACGCCGCTCTTATGGGCACGATCGATGTTATCGGGGAAGGGGAAGAAGGCATCAGAACCGAGGCATACACCGGTATTCTGTGCAATCCAAGCCTGTTTTTCCTCTTTGGTAAAGACAGCGGGCTTTTCAGTGAACACACGCTCCCAAGCGCCGTCTGCGAGGATATCCATGTAATCCTCACCGATATAAAGATCGATGGCGTTATCTCGATCGGGACGTTTGACATCTTCACGGAAGGGCAGATTCAATACCTGCGGAGATTGACGCAGCCACCAGTTATCTGCCTTGGTGCCTGCAAGACGTGTGCAGTGGATTCTGGACTGCTGACCTGCACCGATGCCAATTGCCTGACCATCTTTCACATAGCAGACGGAATTGGATTGCGTATACTTCAGGGTGATCAGAGAAATGATCAGATCACGCTTTTTCTCGGCGGGAATCTCAGTGTTTTTGGTCACCAGATTGGAAAGCATGCTCTCTTCGTTGATGGCAAGATCATTTCTGCCCTGCTCGAAGGTAATGCCAAACACTTCCTTATGCTCAATGGCAGCCGGCTCATAGGAAGGATCAATCTGCACGATGTTATAGTTACCCTTGCGCTTGGTTTTGAGGATTTCCAATGCTTCCTCGGTATATCCGGGTGCAATGACACCATCGGAAACCTCGCGGGCGATCAGACGTGCGGTGCATGCATCGCACTCATCGGAAAGAGAAATCCAATCACCGAAGCTTGACATTCTGTCTGCACCTCTTGCTCTGGCATATGCGCAGGCAAGGGGAGAAAGCTCACCCAGATCATCGACAAAATAAATCTTCTTCAGAGTATCGGAAAGAGGCAGGCCGATGGCTGCTCCGGCGGGAGAGACATGTTTGAAAGAAGTTGCTGCACAAAGACCGGTAGCAGCTTTCAGCTCTCGCACCAATTGCCAGCCGTTGAAAGCATCCAGCAGATTGATATAGCCGGGATTGCCGGATAATACTGTAATCGGCAATGCACTGCCATCTGCCATATAGATGCGGGCAGGCTTTTGATTGGGGTTGCAGCCATATTTCAAGAGGCGTTCGTTTTCCATGATAATACGCTCCGTTTCTCGCCTGACGGCGGTATATGTATTAGAAATTGCTGATCGGAATTATTCCGCAGCCACTGCACCATAACGGTTGACGATTTTGCTGACAGCGGTTCCGTTTTGCGTATTGATATAACGCACGAACAAAGAAATCTTGTTATCAGCGTTCAGATGATTCCACAAAAGAGAGGTGAAGCCATCGATATCGTTGGGGATGGAAACCAGCTTGGGTTCGCCTACAAAGCTGGGCAGCGGATTGCCGTCTCCGACATATGTGTGGATGAAATGGCCTTGTCCTGCAATGGGATTCTGATAGGAATAGGTGAAGCGCTGGCAGGAAGAAGGGTCACCATCGGCGCTTTTGAGAATCGACAATGCATAATTGAAGCCATCATTCTCAAGACGAATGATACCGGAAATGCGAGGTGTATAATTGGGCGCATCCGGCTCGAATTCACGGGAACGGAGACTCTGTTCAAAGGTGAACTGATGATCCATGCCATCATAGATGGTGTCGGTCTGATCGCCGTTGGTGACGATCGTTTTATTTCCCAGTACACGTACCGGAGAATAGATGATCAGAGAAGGATCTGTGCACTTGCTGGGATCATATGCCTCTGTGCGCAGACCATTGCCATCGGGAACGAAAATACGGTTGCGGGAATTCTCGCTGCGGCCCATAATGAAATAGGCTGCCACAGCAGAAATGCCATCGGCAGAACGACCGAGAATGATGCCTCTGCCGGGATAGCTGTTATTCTGAAGCTCCTGTGCCAAAGAAATCATAGCCATGGGAAATACCTCCTGCACTGACCTTGGACAGATTGTCGGGTCAGTATTTTTTTATTCTGAAATGATGACGCGGCCGTTCTTGACTTTGATTTTTTCTTGACAGAACAGACGCACGGCTTCGGGCAGAATCTTCCATTCTGCTTGTTCCATGATTCGCTTTTGCAGTACTTCCGGCGTATCATCCGCCAGTACTTCAACTGCTTTTTGCAAGATAATCGGGCCGCCATCGCAGATTTCGTTCACAAAATGCACGGTTGCGCCACTGATTTTCACACCCTTTTCCAGTGCAGCTTCATGCACATGAAGACCATAATAGCCTTTTCCGCAGAAGCTGGGGATCAATGCAGGGTGCACATTGATGATCTTGTTGGGATAGGCACGGCAAATCGACGCATCCAGAATGGTCATAAACCCTGCCTGTACGATCAGATCGGCATATTCCTGATAAAAGGCTTCCAGCATAGCATTGTTATAGCTTTCCGCATCGGGAAACGCCTTGCGCTGGATCACACGGGTAGGAATCCCGTATTTTTTCGCACGCACCAGTGCATAGGCATCGGGACGTGAGCTGATGACGCATTTGATACAGCCGCCGCCCAACTCGCCGCGCTCCTGCGCATCGATCAGTGCCTGCAAATTGGTGCCGCCGCCGGAAACCAGTACAATGATATTTTTGCCGGGAAGTGTCACTCCCTCCAGCGGATCGATCCATTCGCCGGATTCGGTAAATCCAACATTACGCTCATCTGCCATATGCACACATCCTTTCGCGCTTATTCGATGATAACACCCTCATTGCCGTCGCACAGCTCTCCAAGGATATAGGCGGTTTCGCCTGCTGCCTTGAGCGCAGCGACGGTACGATCGGCATATTCGGGTGCTACGCTGACGATCATGCCAACGCCCATGTTGAAGGTATTGAACATATCACGCTCCGGAATATTGCCGGTACGAGCGATCAGATCAAAGATCGGCAATACCTGCACGGCATTGCGGGGGATGCGGGCAGTGATACCGGAAGGCAGGCTGCGAGGAATATTCTCATAAAAACCGCCGCCTGTAATATGGGAGATTGCCTTCACAGGCACCTGCTCCAGCAGAGAGAGAATAGGCTTGACATAGATTTTGGTAGGTGTAAGCAGTGTTTCGCCCAAGGTATCGCCCAGATCTGCAAACTCTCTTGCCAAGGTCTGTTCGCTGATATCGAACACTTTGCGGACGAGCGAGAAGCCGTTGGAATGCACACCGCTGGAAGCGATGGCGATGAGCACATCGCCGGCCTTCTGTGTATCGGGCTTCAAGATCTTCTGCTTATCCACAAGACCGACAGCAAAGCCTGCCAGATCATATTCATCCTCCGGATAGAAGCCGGGCATTTCAGCGGTTTCGCCGCCGACCAGTGCAGCACCGGATTGCACACAGCCTTCCGCAATACCGGAAACAATATCTGCAATCTTTTCGGGCACATTCTTGCCGCAGGCGATATAATCCAGGAAGCATTGGGGCTTTGCACCGCAGCAGATAATATCATTGACGCACATCGCCACACAGTCGATGCCGACCGTGTTGTGACGATCCATCAAAAAGGCAAGCTTCAGCTTTGTGCCGACGCCATCGGTGCCGGAAACCAGAACCGGCTCCTCCATACCCTTGACATCCAGAGCAAACAAACCGCCAAAGCCGCCAATGCCATCCAGCACACCCTTGGTGACGGTACGGGCAACGTGCTTTTTCATCAGTTCTACGGCCTGATAGCCGGCGGTGACATCAACACCGGCTTTTTTATAGCTCTCGGAATAGCTATTCTTTCCATGTTCCATTCCGCAACATTCCTTTCGTATTTACTATTCCTGCCGGATGGCGGCATAAGGACATCAGTCCTCTTTGCCGGTCCAGCAATAGGTACAAAGCATATCGGGATCAATCCCCACTGCTTCTTTGACATCAGCAAGCAGATGGTATTTCAATGAGGTGAAGTTGAGTCGTTTTCGGATCTCCTCCACCATGGCATGATATCGTTCCGTATCATCGGTGCAGTAATCGTTGAGATATCGGTCATCGCCATCAAAATCACGAATGACCTGACGCGCAATGAGATCCATTTCTGATTTGGAACGGGAGAAGTTCAGATACTTGCAGCCGAACATACTGGGCGGACTGGCAGAGCGTACATGAACCTCTTTGGCACCGTGACCGTAAAGAAAATCCACGGTTTCCCGCATCTGGGTGCCACGTACAATAGAGTCATCCAGAAACAGGAGCTTCTTATCACGGATCAATGCTTCGACGGGAATCAGCTTCATTCTGGCAATGAGATTGCGCAGAGACTGATGCGCCGGTGTAAAGCTGCGGGGCCATGTGGGTGTATATTTGATAAAGGGTCTTGCAAAGCAGATGCCGCTTTCGTTGGCATAGCCAATGGCATGACCGTTGCCCGAATCGGGAATGCCGGCCACATAATCCACATCGATGCCTTGATCGCGCTTTGCCAGCAGAGCACCGCAGCGATTCCGCATAACTTCCACATTCACGCCCTCATAGCAGGAGGTTGTATAGCCGTAATAGATCCATAAAAAGGCGCAGATCTTCATTTTATTGTTGGGCTGCATGACGGTTTCGCAGTGCTCCGGTGTCATATATACGATTTCACCGGGGCCCAGATCTCTTTCATACCGATAGCCCAGATTTAAGTAAGAGAAGGATTCAAAACAGGCACAATATGCACCCTCACGCTTGCCGATGATCATGGGAGTGCGTCCCATCAGATCACGGGCTGCGTAAACACCGTTGGATGTCATCAGCAGCAGAGTCAGGGAGCCGTCGATTTTCGACTGCGCATATCGGATTCCTTCCGGAATGTTGTCGCATTGGTTGATCAGAGCAGCCACCAGCTCTGTATTGTTGATGACACTGCCGCTGGATTCGGTAAAATGACTTGCGCCATTACGGAATACTTCATCCACCAGCTCCTCAATGTTGTTGATTCTGCCAACAATCGTCAGTGCATAGCTGCCAAGATGAGAACGGATCATCAGCGGCTGCGGCTCGGTATCACTGATACAGCCGATGCCCATCCGACCGATCATTTCGGTGACATCCTTCTCGAATTTAGTACGAAAAGGTGCGTTTTCAATGTTATGAATCGAACGCTGAAAGCCCATTTGACTATCATAAACGGAAAGACCGCCTCTGCGTGCGCCAAGGTGGGTATGGTAATCGGTTCCGAAGAACAAATCGGTTGTGCAGTCTTCCCGGGAAACGACACCGAAGAGACCGCCCATATTATGCCTCACCCATGAGACGCTTCATGATCTCCTGATAGGCCTCTTCCACGCCGCCCATATCTCTGCGGAAACGATCCTTGTCCAGCTTTTCATGGGTTGTGCTGTCCCAGAAGCGGCAGGTATCGGGTGAAATCTCATCGGCCAGAATGATTTCGCCGTGGAAACGACCGAACTCAATCTTGAAATCAATGAGGTCAATGTTCATTTTCTTGAAGAAATTCACCATGAAATCGTTGACCATAAAGGCATATCGGGTAATGGTTTCAATCTCTTCCTTGGTAGCCAGACCGAGACCCAGTGCATAGTAATCGTTAATGAAGGGATCGCCCAGATCATCATTCTTATAGCTGAATTCCAAAGTGGGCTGCTTTAAGGGAGTACCTTCGGCAATGCCCAGCTTCTTGGAGAAGCTGCCGGCTGCAACATTACGGACAATGACCTCCAACGGAACAATGGAAACCTTTTTAACGATCGTTTCACGATCGCTGATTTCCTCTACCAGATGTGTGGGCACACCTGCCTGCTCCAGCAGCTTGAACATGAAGTTGGTCATTCTGTTGTTGATGACACCCTTACCGGAGATGGTGCCCTTCTTTTCGCCGTTGAAAGCGGTAGCATCATCTTTGTAATCCACGATGACCAGATCGGGATCATTGGTAGCAAATACACGTTTTGCCTTGCCTTCGTAAAGCTGCTCGCCCTTGACAATGTTTTCCATAGGTTTTTCCTCCACAGTGTTGTTATAGAATCGGGTAAACGATAAACGAAATAAAAGTTGGCTGCGCTGTGCTTACAATGCAGCAAGCTGCTCTTGCAGAGCGGCATCTTTTTTCTGCACGCCTTCGATCATGGACTGCTTTCTGGCTTTGAGTTTTTCTGCCAATTCCGGTTCAGATACGGCAAGAATCTGTGCAGCCAGCAGTGCGGCATTGGCAGCACCGCCGATGCCGACAGTTGCCACCGGCACGCCGGGAGGCATCATAACCGTTGCAAGCAAAGCATCCATGCCCTCCAGAGCGGCGGATTTCATAGGAATGCCGATCACAGGCAGCGTAGTATGTCCTGCGATCACACCGGCAAGATGTGCAGCCATGCCTGCGGCGCAAATGATAACACCAAAGCCGTTTTCTGCAGCAGATGCTGCAAATTCAGAGGCAATAGCGGGCGTGCGGTGTGCGCTCATGACATGAGCTTCAAAGGGAATACCGAAGGCTTTCAGCTCGGTAATGGCAGATTTTACAACAGGAAAATCGCTGTCACTGCCCATAATCACTGCAACTTTTTTCATGATAGGAACCATCCTTTCTGCTGGGGTGAAATTATGATGCCGCAGCGGCAGCATTTTGCGCAGCATGAAAGCGTGCGGCTGCTGAAAGTGCGGCTTGGGGATCGTGGAATTCGGTATATACAAAAGATCCGTTTGCATTTTGCGCCATCGTCAGAAACATGGCGGTCTGTATGGTTTCAATGGGATTATGCTGGTCATCCAGACGCTGATAACGGACTTGAATCTGCAAAAGATAACATGGGAATCCGGTAGTTTCCTTGGGAAGAATCCTGCTGACATGGGCGCTTTCCAGACGACAATTCAGATAATCGCCGGAGACTGCCAGAGAATCGGAGTTCTCATTGCCGATCAAAGCGGAATCCAGCGGTATTTCCGGAGAAACAAACAGATAGCTGAGAAAATAGGCTGCGGCATCCCCCAGTGCATGGAGGGTTTCGGCAGATGCCATTCGCTGGATCTCATGCAGGAGCGGCTCCATGATCAGGCGGCGCAGACCGACCGGATGTTCGGAATGCCAAGACCGGTAGGAAAGTCCATGGGCTGTCAGATTCGCTTCATAGGAATTTTTGCCCTGCTGCAGCATCAGCTTACCATTTTGGTAGCTGCATACTTCCCAGGCTTCTTCTGACCAGAGACTGCCGTCGCTGCGATAAAGATGGTAGACAGATCGGTTATTTTCCGGATCCGGCAGGGCGGCAATCCAAAGATCGGCATGCTCCTGTCGGCTGATATTGCTGTATACAAAGGGCACTAAGGTTTCACCCTTGTGATTGATCATGCCGTAGAAACGATTGCTGCCGGTGCCTTCTTTGGCAACCAGAACAGTATCGCTCATAATTTGCAGGCTGGACCAGTTCGGTGTGGTGAGCGCACGGCCGCTGGATGTACGGATACCCCAAAGCCCATTTTCCACATAGAGTCGGATTGCACTCTCAGAGGATGGCGGACCTTCGGCAGAAGGATCCATCCTGCTTCCCTCCAGTGCCATAGCGGCAATGGCGGCTGCCAGACAAAGAATCGCAGCCAGCAGCACGAGAATCAGCAGCTTTATGCGGTGGTTCACAGGCTATGACACATCCTTTCTCTACGGTTGAGGCTTGGACGGATACAAGATTTTTCGTAGTTTATCGGATTGTGCCGCAACAGTCAGCAGCGGAACGCCGATGCACATCACTGAGATCAGTTCTCCCACTGCAACACCTATAAAGGCGGCCCAGAAGGGTACCTCCATGAAGAAATAAAGCTCTGCTCCGATGATCGCGCCATTGACCAAAGCAGGCATCAGGGAAGCAGGCAGCGGCTTTTTGATCCGATACATCAGAAAAGCAGCGATCACAGTTGCCAAAGAACCAAACAGCACATCCAGCGGCATGCCGCTGAACAGATTGGCTGCAGCACAGCCGATGGACAAAGCCACGCACCATCGTTTGCGGCAGACACAGAGCATCATCAAAGCTTCGGCTAAGCGTATCTGTATCATGCCATATGATAGGGGCGACAGCACCACGGTGAGTGCGGCATACATAGCGGCGATCACGGCGATTTGTGTCATGGCGGACGGAGAAAGGCTGCGTTTGGACATGGGGAAAAGACCTCCTTGTTTTTTATCGCTGGTTATCAAGAAAACAGCGTTTGTATTACTATGATGAAAGAAAGCTTATGCTTGCTCCGATGCCTGCTCGGCGGCAGCTTCAGGCGGAGCGGGCATGTTCTTTTCGGTTTCACGAACAAGATAAATCGGACGATGCTTCACTTCCAGATAGGTTTTGGAAAGATAAATGCCGAGAATACCGGTGCAGAAAAGCTGCAGACCGCCCAGGAAGAATATCGAACACATTAAGGTTGGGAATCCATCGACACTTTCACCGAATGCCAGTGTTTTGACAATGGTGAAGATGACAATGAACACCGCAATCAGACAGCTGATTAAGCCCAGCACCACTGCAATGGAGAGCGGCGCTGTGGAAAATCCGATGATGCCTTCGATGGAATAGCGGAACAGGCCCCAGAAGCTCCATGCGGTGGTACCTGCGGCACGCTCCACATTCTCATATTCCAGATACTTTACGCGGAAGCCCACCCAGGAGAAAATACCCTTGGAGAATCGATTGTATTCGCTCATGGAAAGGACAGCATCCACCATTTGTCGGGTCATAAAACGGAAATCCTGTGCGCCATCCACGATTTCGGTCTGAGAGATCTTGTTCATGATACGATAGAACAATCGTGCAAACCATGAACGCACTTTGGATTCTCCCTTGCGGCTGACACGACGAGTTGTAGCGCAGTCATATTCGCCGCTGAGCACTGCTTCATACATCACCGGCAAAAAAGATGGCGGATGCTGCAGATCAGCATCCATTACAACACAGTAATCTCCTTTTGCGTTCTGCAAACCGGCATAGATGCCGGCTTCTTTTCCAAAGTTGCGGGAGAAGGAAATAAAGCGCACCCGTTCATCCTTTACGGCAAGAGCACGAAGATCCCGCAATGTATGATCCTTGGAACCGTCATCAATAAACAAATATTCAAAACGCAGATTCGGATGCTTGTCTGTCATCTGTGCGGAGATTTTTGTAATCTCTGCATAGAAAAGGGGCAGCACCTCTTCTTCATTATAGCACGGTACAATCACCGAGATCAGACTGGCTTTTTCCAAATGGGCTCCTCCGTTCTTTCACAGTGCCGAAAGGCCTGCAATATCGCATAAACATACACAATATATGATACCACAAGGCGTTCAAAAAAGCAAGAGCTATTCTCGAATTTGTGTAATTTTTACGAGGAGTTTCCCGATTCAGCAAAGCGTTTCGGCAAGCATGGTACTGCAAAGCTCTGTTTGCGGATCAAATGCCGGAGAGCCCGCATAATCCAAAAGCGCTTTTTTCAGCAAGTGCATAGAGGGATCTTGAGGACATTCCTCGGTGCGGACAGTGCAGACCAGCAGAGAGCCTTGCGCAACCCTTGCTTCAAAAATCAAACCGAGCCGATGATTGCGCTCAAAATTATCGATCATCTGCACGATGGGACGATATCCGGCAGGCGCATCATCCAATATCGCACAATCGGCATGAGAAACGGGAACAAACCACTGCGGCGTGGCGTAGGCTTCACTGAACATGGCACGGGCAATAGGGTGCTCGGATTGGATGCAAAGACCCATGGTACCCACCGGTACTTCCTTTCCCATGGATTCTGAGATGCTGCGAAACATCGGATAGCACCAGAAATCGGTACAGTAAAAGCCTTTGATATGCTTTTGTACGAGGTTAGGCAGCAGCAGAACACGCTTTCCTTGCTGCAAATGGGGCATGGCTTCTGCCATGGTATGTACGGTAACAACGGCAGAAGGCATCATGGAAGCACACGGGGTTACGGGCGGAAGTATGGTTATGGCATAGCGATTGGTAATCTTTTCTTCCGGCAGAGAAAGGATCAGCTCTGCTTTGCCGATGATATTGCTGCGCAGGCCAAATCCGATTCCGCCCAGTGGATGATAACCGGGAGCGGAAGCCGGGATCAGTGTGGTGGCTTCTGCAACGGCTTTGCCTTCGCATTGTACGGTGCAATACATGGTCTGCGCTTTCAAATACGGTCTGGCAGTGCGCAATGCAAGATGAATCTGCTGTTCTTCTCCGGCAGTCCAGACATAGCTTTGAAAGCGTGCCAACGGTACACAATCTCCGCAGAAGCTGCGCCATTCTTCCGGCGCAATCAGCCCTTTGCTTTCCATAAATGCATTGAGCATGCCCACAAGTGCTGTGCCTTGTCCGGGGAAATCCTGCAGATCCAGCAGCTGGAAACCTGCAATATGCGGCGAACGCATGGCAGCTTCGATCTCCATTTTGTAGCATTCTCTTGCCAGTGCACCGGAGCAGCGGAAGAAGTCTTCTGCCTGCTCTTCCATGCCGGCGGCAGCCAGACGCTCGTGAAAGATTTCAAAGTTTCTTGCCTGTAAAACACCGGTATATCGTTCGATTTCCGAGAAATCGGGATAAACGGCATACTGACCGATTTCATGGGTTACGACGGGGATTGCGGGCAAAAAGTCTTGCGTTTCCGATGCCTGCACCTTTTTGACACCGGTGCCGTATTGCACCTCGATCTCTGTTTGCGTTGCAGATGTTTCATAGGATGCAGGTGCGGGAGATTGGGGGCAAAGCCATTCTTCATAGTCCCAGTCTGCGGAAGGTGCTTCTGTCTGGATTCTGCCGATCGGTGCATCGCAGGTGGCATAAGAGCCGCGGATCAGCTTGCCTTTACCAAGGCGCACACCTGTCCAGAAATCCTCGTTGGGTAATGACAGAGGCATATGCTGAAAGTTATTGCTGCCCTGTGTATAAAGGGGTCTGGGATCTGCTTTGCGCAATATATCCAGGATTTCTTGCAGCCGCTCGGTGCTTCCCCAAAGCTCATTGCCCAGAGAAAGCATGCAGAAAGAGGGATGATTGCCATATGCCGCAGTGATGCGCAGTCCTTCTCGGATCAGGTAATCTTGTTCCTCTTGATTGCATTCTTGGTGATCGAGTGCATGCACCGTGCCCCAGAAAGGCAATTCAGGTTCCAGATAGATTCCGGTGAAATCGGCCGCTTCAAAGCAGGCTTCGGGCGGACAGCAGGTATGGAACCGATAATGGTTGATGCCCCATGCCTTTGCAATTGTAAAGATGCGGATCCATTCCTCAACATTGCAGGGCGCAGCGCCTTCCAGAGGAAATACGAGGCCATCATGCTTTCCTCGCAGCATAATCGGCGTTCCGTTGATTTCGAAATGATCGCCGTTGGCAGTGAAGTCACGCATGCCAAAGCAGAGCGTTTCTGTATCACCGGATTCGGGCAGAGTAAGCTGCATACGAATGCAGATCGGTGTATATTCGCTCCACAAGGGCGCTTCGGGCAGAGGAACGATAAGAGAAAAATGACCGCTGCCATTGGTACGAATGAAAAAAGTACAGGGCGATGCATTGGGAGAAATGCCCGGATGCTCCGCCGATACCGCCGACCATCGGATCTGACAAGCTGTTTCCAATGCGCCCTTCAGGATGCCTGTAATCGTGACGGTTTTCTTGTTTGCATCCGGAAAGGTGCGCAGGGCTTCCAGATGCATCAAAGGGGATGCAGTCAGCGTAATCGCATCCGGGATGCCGATCCAGTTCGTCTGGGTATCGGGAGAGGTCATATGACCGCCTTTGGTAGGATATTGAAAATTCTTGATGCAAAGGACAATTTCCATGGTGTTCTCCGCAAAGCCTGTCAGATCATAGCGATGCGGGGCGCAAAGACTGTCGCAGCTGCCGATGCGGATGCCGTTGATCCAGAGGGTGCTCATGCGGGTGCGTTTCAGCTCCAGCATAAAATGCATATTTGCAAAGTCATCTGCCGACAAATTGCTGCGGAGTGTGATAATCTTACGCAGCCAGATTTGCCCTTCAAAGGGATATCGCTCGGTCAAATAACCGGTCATGGGGGCATGGTTTGGCTCACCGAGCTTTTGCTGTGCGGTAGTGCCCGGCAGCTTCATCGTCTGCGAATATTCGGCTGGAGGAACAGTATGACAACAGGGAACAGGATCCATCAACAAATCCCATTCTCCGTGGAATTCTTGTGTCCAATACACGATGCAGGCTCCTTTCACAAGGCAGAATGTGGGAAATCAACACATAATTTCATTATAACATGAAGCTTGTGAAAAAGCAAGAAGCGATGTTATTTCTGCTCTTCAACGGAAACAGAAACAGAATAATCGGCTGTTCGGAGCAGCTCTTGCCATTGCGCTTGTGTAGGTGATGTGTATGGGGCACAGCCGTCCCGAGCGATTCTCTCGATCAGGCAGCAAAGATCGGCTCCCTGTGCGGCTGTTTCCTGCATGGCGGCAGTCAGGAATGCGTTCAGTGTTTGTTCGGCGGCTGTTTGCCATGCTTTGTGTTCATAGGATTCCGGTTTGCAGGCGGCATGGAGTTTTAGCTGTATCTGCAATGTATTTTCTCCTTGCGAACAGGAGATCTCGGTGCTGCTGCGCAGAACGGAAACTGCATATGGTTTCCCATCGGCTCCTTTGGCTGCAAATCGGAAGGTTTTCCAATGATCACCCATGAGTGCAAGACCACGGCAGGCAGCTTCGGAAAGCATTGCGATTTGCTGTTGGCTATCCCAGAGCGAAAGACAGAGCGTATCGCCTTGCAGACAGGGTACAGCTGTGAGCCCTGTGCCGCATTCCAGATCTCCTGCAATGACTGCAGCATCCCGCAGCGGCAGTGCTCCGATTTGAACCGCAGCCTGCAGCTGTGCCGCATAATCGGTATTGCGTTGTGCCAGCAGCAGCGCAGCATTCTCTGTGGTATATAACACCCGGCAGGATGGCGCAAGCCATTGTCCCGACAAAAAATCCTGCAGGGCAGTGATGATATCGCCGCTGAGCATGATGAGAGAAAGATGTCCTGTGTAGAGCACTTTCTGCGTTTCGATTTGCAATGCATCCAGCAACAGTACAGGTGTATCCGCTTTGGCGGCAAAGGCGGTTTCGTTGTCGCTGTCACGCAGGGTACCGAGGCAGTCCTCCTCGTTGTGCACTGCCAGCGAGGAGATATATGCCCGATCACGCACTTCGGTGCAGCCGCTGAGAAAGACTGTGCAAAGTAATATGCAGAATAGATCGAAGCTGCGGAGAATTTTCATGTTGAATTCCTTTCTGCGGATCGCTTGTCAGAGCGGAAAAAGATCAGCGGAATGACAAATCCGAACAATAAAATGACAAGAATCTGATAGATCATCGGAGGGTTGCCCATTATAAATAGTATAGTCACTCCAAAAAGCAATGCACCGGTCAGCAGAGAAAGTATGGGGGTAGGATGACTCTCGGGAAGCGGCGACCATATGATTTGCAGGAAAAATGTCACACATACTACACTGCACGCCATAAGAAGCAGCTGCCAAAATCCATCGCTATGCACCGCTTGGAACATTTGGGTTCGGGCCAGCAGCAGAAAAAACGGATTGCCTTTCCAATGAAGCAGTCTGCTGTTGTGCAGAATACCCAGCAAAATGACAGGCAATGTCAAGGTAAGCTGTCCGATAAGCCATTTTCCCATCAAGCTGCGGCGCTTTTGCACTGCATCGGCATAAGGCAGGCAGCACAACGGCAAAAGTGCAAGCTCTGCACCTTGCAGAAACCCTTCTGCAAAGGCATCACCGTCTTGATATGCGGTATTGGGTGTATACAGCAGAAGCAGATTGGCATGGGGGAGTGCCGAAAGTATCTGCATCAGCAGTCCGGCTGCCAATATGCCCAGCAGCAGGATTGCGGCACGACCTGTGGCTCGTTTTGACAGCGTCAGTCCGTAAGCGGCTGCCGCAATACACAAAATAACAGATGCCATCGGATATGCCGCCTGCAAATTCTGCAGCAGTGCATAGATCCGGGACAGCAGGTGCGATGCCGCAACAAGGGTAAACAATGCATATCCCCAGCGCCATATGGGAGAGCGAAGCTGAAATACCGGCTTTAGCATGAGCGGCAGAAGCAGCAGCGTCTGAAATGCGGCTGCTGCCAATGTGCCCAAGAGATAATTGGTGCTGAACGGCATGGTACTGCAAATCAATCGCAGAAAACGACAAAGCAGTAATATGGCTATGGTTCCGGTCATCTGTTGGCCTGAGGCTGAGGTGCTATGATTTGTCATGCTGCCGCACCTCCTCTACCGTAAAATTGCCTTGGGAAAGCCGGCGGAATCCAATTCTTGTGATCACATCCCGCATCGCACGCAGCGAAAAGGGAACGGCGGGTGCTGTGATCGGGAAACCGAATACTTCCGTAGCGCAGAGGTTATATATCACTGCAGCACCCAGCAAGCCGATTCCGCCAAGACCCAGCACGGCTCCCGTGATCACGAAAGCGAGCCGCAGCAGTGTGATCTGCTGATGAAGTTCCGGAATCACGAATCCGGCAGTCACGGCCAGTGCTGCAACAGTGAGCAGTGGTGTACTGATGAATCCCGAACTGACAGCAGCATCTCCGATGATCAAACCGCCGACGATACTGACAGCGCCGCCAACTGCCTTGGGCAGCCGCAATCCCGCTTCTCGAATAATCTCATACATGAGCAGAACCCCCAAGGTTTCCGCTAACAGAGAAAAGGGTGCACTTTGTTCGGATTCTGCCAGCAGGGAAAGCAATGTCTGATCCAACAGATAAGGATGCCATACGGCAATGGCAAGATAGAATGCGGGCAGAAGAATCGACAGCAGGAAAGCAGTATATTTCAGCAGGCGGATCAGTGTGGCATATGCGGGCTTCCCGTTATAATCGTCGATGGTCTGAAAGGGTTCGCAGAATAGCTGCGGTATGATCAGGGCAAAGGGTGTGTTGTCAATCAAAACCGCCACACGTCCCTCCAGCATTTTGGCGCAGACTGCATCAGGGCGTTCGGATATGCCTGTGCCGTGAAACAGTCGGCTGCTTTTTTGCTCCAGATAAGGACGCAGATAACCGCTTGCCATGACGGTTTCAATGGGAGCATGCTCCAATGTGTGCTGAATGCGGTCGATCAAATCCTGCGGCACACGATCCCGCAGATAGCATAAACACAGATCGGTACGGGAAACCGATCCGCAGACGATCAGCTTTTGTACATACAGCGGCGATTTCATTCGACGGCGCAGCAGAGACATATTGGAACGGATGGTTTCGGTAAATGCATCCTTTGCACCATATAGGTTGACTGCATCGGAGGGCTCGCTGACGCTGCGCCGGTCATAGCCCTGTACGCCGAATGCATAGGCGAAGGATGCGCCTTGTACAATCAGTACGGCAAAGCCGGAGTTGAGCGTGCGAAACAGATCTGCATAATTCTCAATGCGGATCCGATCGGTCGAGAGCAAATAATATTGCTGCAAATAGGCCAGCAAAGCAGGTCCATCCGAGAATTGTTCCTTGATTGCGGCAAGAGGCCAGAAAATCAGATTGGTAATAATACTGGTAGCAATCATACCCTCGCAGTTCAGCAGTACGCAGGAAATTCCGCCTACTGTAATGGGATTGACCATCAGATCGGAGGAGCCTTCTTCCAATGCGCGGATATGTGCCAGATTCTCTTCCAGATTCGGACGGATCGGATCCTCAGACAAAAAAGCAAGGTGTTCAGTTGTGGTCATGTCATACAACACCTCCTGAGAAAGCTTGTTTTTGGTAGTATGGCATGAATCTTGAAAAACATACCGTATATTATCAAAAAAGACGTTGCGTTTTTGCTGTGAATATGGTATACTAAAAAAGCTCTCAAAAAGGGTGAGATAGAAATGTGAATGCTACAGCACAATCAGAAAGGGAAGTTTATGAAACGTAATCAAAAATGGCTGCTGCTTTGCTTGACGGCTTTGTTTTCCATCCATTGCACAGGCTGCGGTCTGATAGAGGATATTGATCCTAACCAAACGGGGAGTTCCGGTTTGTCTACGATGCCTACCGCATCGACTACCACTACAACAACCACCACAACCGCACCACCGCCTCCTCCGGTGAATCCCAAGGTACATATGCTGGCTGTGGGCGATAATCTGGTGCAGACCGCTGTGTATCGTTCTGCCCAGAAATGGTCTGCCGATGGTACATATGATTTTACCAAGACCTATGAAAATGTGGCGCCGATCATTCAAGCTGCCGATGTGGCGATCATCAATCAGGAAACTTTGATCTGCGGCGGCGATTATGAAATCAGCGGTTCCAATTTGAATTTCAATTCTCCCGTGGAGCTGGGAGATGAAATGGTTGAGATCGGATTTGATATCTTTACGCTTGCCAATAACCATCTGCTGGATAAGCGCATTGATGGTCTGCTTTCTTCGCTCGATTACTGGGATGCCATGTCTGCCAAGCATCCGATCCTTGCAGTCGGCGTGTATCGGGATACAGCCGATCAAAATGAGATCCGCGTGCAGGAGGTAAATGGCATGAAAATTGCTTACCTTGCCTATACCGAGCATCTCAACGGATATTCGGTTCCTGCATCTTCCACCGTAAAGATCGGCAGCACCGCTGATCTGAATCTGATTGAACGCCAGATTAAGGCGGCCAACCAGATTGCGGATGCCGTGGTGGTATCGGCACACTGGGGCAATGAGGATACCCATATTGTTGCCGATCGTGTGAAAACACTGGCCAATCAGATGATCGGCTGGGGCGCTGATGTGATTTTAGGCGGTCACTCCCATACCGCACAGACCATGGAATATATTGATCGTGCCGATGGTACCCGCGGCTTTGTGTTCTATTCATTGGGCAATTTCGTTTCTGCACAGACCGATAACTTTAATATGATAGGCGAAATCGGCGAGTTTGATCTGACGCTGGATCTCGCAACCGGTGAGCTGTTGGTTGAGAATGTGCAGTGCACTCCTGTGATTACCCATTATGAGGACGCAAAGCTGAGCAATCTGCGCTTGTATCCATATTCGATGTATACTGCAGAGCTGGCAAATGGTCACGGCTTGCCCTATGCGCCGCTGGGAACCGCAAAATCTTTCAATATGGGTGTCGTTGATGCGATTATCGAGGCGAATATTCCGGAGGAGTTTAGAAACCTGAATTAAAAGCACATTTTTGGAATTGTAACATTTTTGTGAATCGTATCGGCAGCCTTGACACGGAAAAAGGGATACGATATAATTAATTTATCTCTTTGTGAATAAATGGTGAATGACCCGGAAAAGGATGCCAAGAAAAACCGGGAGTGGTTTTTGTAATATTGAACAATTTCGGCGTGTTGAATTTATCAACATTTACAAAAAAGCTATCAAGCTCTTGACTTTGAGCGCCTCTGTCATTATAATGGTAGTGGGCCAAAGTATGCGGGTAAGTATACCCTTTTGACAATTTGATCGGTTTTATCGGACAGATAAAATCGGAAAATCTTTGCCGAAAGGCGGCAAAATGATGCGCACGGTGATGCTGCCGGCTGCATCGGAATCCGAGAGAAAATACATAGTTTTCAGTGGACACGAACGAAAAGAATGCTCTCGGTATTACTTTTGTATATATGAAAAGGGCTTCATCAGCGGAATCCCTTGGAGTATATAAATTCAAATCATGAAAGAAGGAGGAAAAGAATGAAGGCGCAGAAGGCGGTCGCCTGCTTACTGACAGGTTTGCTGGCGGCAGTGCCGGTGAGGATTTTTTGGCCGGAAACGGCTGCGGCGGATGAGACGGAAATTGTTACTGTTTCCATTAGCAGGGAGATAGCGGCAGCGGACGGAACATTTACTGCAACGGTTTTTCTGGACGAGTTACCCGCATCGGGACTGTGCGCAGTGGATTTTGCAGTGGCATACGATCCGACTGTTCTGAGCATCAGTGATGTGGAATTGCTATACGACACGGGCGCGGACGACGCAGAAGCGGCGGTGAATCCGGATCTGGCCGGCACAGTCTTTACATGGGAAGATGTGGATGGCGAGGTACGAATCCGTTGGGCAACTGCATTGAAGAATGCCGACTACTGGCTTCGCGAGGAACGTGCGTTTTTCACGATCAGCGGTCAGGTCAGCGCAGAAGCGCTGCCAATCAGCCGATGTGATTTGCGCTTGGTACCGGCAAGCAGAGAGACTCATGATGGGTCCGGTGTGATAAACACACTTATTGTCGCAGGCTATGTTGACGCGGATGGCAATTCTTACAATTGTGAAACTTGGCTGAATGATGGCGTGGTGTGGAAACCAAAGGACGAAACCGGCGTTACGATTGCCGGCGATGTGGATTTGGATGGAGCCGTCACCATCAGTGATGCCATACAGCTTCACAAGCTGGTGGCAGAAGAATGTACCTTAGGCGCCGCAGCGTACGCAAACGCAGACTGTGAGTCCGATGGTATATTGACGATTGCCGATGTAACGCTGATACTTCAATATCTGGACGGACAGATCGAAGGCACGGCACTCGGTATACAATAAGACTCAGACACGGCGACTCCGCATTCGATAACCGTAAAGTTGTCGCGTGCAGGTATGAATTCCGTGATATGCGGCCGAAAGGCGCGTATCCACTGTAAGTCATTCACGAACCGGCACCGGCGGCACTACCGCTAGGAGAATGCCGGCGGAAAGCCGTAATCCCCAACCCCAATACACTTAAATTTATGTTTCAGAAGGGCTGAAACAGAAAGGAACAAGTTGTTATGAGAAAGTTTATCTCTGCTGTCACTTCTCTCGCTATTACAGCGACCGCTTTGACTGGCACAATGATGTTTGGCGCATCTGCTGCTGACACCACAATTCTGGAATTCCGTTCCGGCGATTCCAATTCTGTAACCGTTGCTTCTGCTGACGTAGCTGCCGGCGAAGTTAAGGTTCCTGTTAAGCTGTATGTTCCCCAGAGCACTGGTGTGAATGTTCTCTCTCTGAAGATGGCTATCAACGGCGACGAGACTGTTGGCCAGTACGAAGAGCACCTCTTCGGCAACTATGGCATTAAGATTGCCAACAATAAATTCTCTGATCCTAACTGCTTCGATGGCGGTACTCTGAACGATGGCGCCAGCGCAGGTTATGCTGATTGGGTTGGCCCGATCTTCACTGCACAATACTACAATATCAACTTTACTCACAATGATGCTGTTCAGGAAAACATCAACCTCGATGCTTTTGCTCCTTACGAAGCAGACGGCGAGAGCGGCGTGTTTACTTGGGACGAGTCCGTTTCTTGGGCATACAAGTATGCATTTGCTGAGTTCGATCTCGTTCTGCCTAAGGGCCTGGCAGACGGCGAATATGTTCTCGACATTTTCAAGGGTGACTATGTAAACGCTGTTTCCATCGGTTCCGGTAAGCTGGAGTATGGTTCTACTAAGGTTTCCGGCATCGACGGCAATGTTGATTATATCACTCGTCCGCTGACGATCACTGTTGGTGATGGTCAGACTCAGAACACCACTTCTTCTTCCACCACTACTTCCACTACTCCTAAGCAGGATGATCCGCCCGCAGGCGACGGCATCGTTTACAAGTTCAACACTGTTGAGGTTGAGCCCGGCGCAGAGGCAACTATCGAGCTGACTGTTTCCGGCGACACCGGCACTGCTGGTATGACCCTGTACTTCGCATATGATGAGAACCTGGAGTTCGGAAAGAGAACTGCAGGTACCGCATATCGTACCGGTGTTACCTTCAACGAGAAGATCGGTACTGTTGATGGCTCTCACGTTATGGCATATGCATGGGGCCTGAAGGACAATCTGACCGCTGCTGACGGCGCTGTTGTTTCTAAGTTCACCTTCACCGCTCCCACTGAGCCCGGCACTTACAAGATCGGTCTGTGCACCAACCTGGATCCCATCGCTGACGAGAACGGTCTGTACAACAGCGTTATCGACAAAGATGGTAAGGAACTGGAATTCTCCGTTGTTGCTGGTGCTGTTGTAGTTAAGGATGCAGATGAGACCACTACCACTACCTCCACCACTTCTACTACTTCTACCACCTCCACTACTTCCACCACTTCTACCACCTCCACTACTTCCACCACTACCACTACTTCTACCACTCCTATCGTTGGCGACGACGACATCCTCTGGGGCGACGTTGACTGCGATAAGGACGTTGATATCGCTGACGTTGTTAAGCTGAACAAGTTCAATGCCGGTAACACCGATGTTTCCGAGCAGGGCCAGAAGAACGCTGACTGCGCATTCGATGGCAAGCTGGATGCTAAGGACGCTCTGGCAATCAAGCAGTATCTGGCACATCTGATTAAGTACGAGGAGCTGGGCGACCAGTAATCGTTACCACCATATCCGTTATTCTACTGAGCGAAGATGAAAGTTGTGAGTGCGCAGAATATCTGCGCACTCATAACAGAAAGGGAACAAAATGAAGAGATTCATTTCTGCATTGTCTTCCTTGTGTCTCGCCGCTACAACCGTAATTTCTGCATTCCCTGTTTTGTCTGCTTCCGCAGCCGGCAGTGCCGATTGGACAATCGGTAAAAAGACTGTTTCCGGCGGAGTTGAAGTCAGCGTTCCCGTTACCGTAAACGGTGATAAGGGTACATCCGGTTTCATTGCCGATCTTGCATATGATTCTGCTTTGACCTTCTCCGGCATTACATGGGGCAATGCTTACACCGGCGAGGCTACCATCAAAGAAGATGAAGTTCGCGTGGTATGGGCAGATAATGATGGTGAAAATCAGACCGCAGCCGATGACGCAGTGGTTTTTTATCTGAATTTTACTGCACCTGCCGCATCAGGCGAATATCCGATTACAATTGATGAGCTTGAAGTTGTCGATACTGACGGCGATCCGCTCACCATTTCTTCCAAGGAAGGTGCTGTAATCGTAAAGCAAACTGTTCCTGCAGGCTCTGTCGGCTGGGATATTGCCGAAAAGACCGTCGCAGGCGGTTCTGAGGTCAGTGTTCCCGTTACTGTTACCGGTGACAAGGGCACCTCTGGCTTCATTGCTGATTTTGAATACAATACAGCTTTGAAATTCACAGGTATTACCTGGGGCAAGGCTTATACTGGCGAAGCAACGATCAACGATAATGAGCTTCGTGTTGTATGGGCTGATAACGATGGTAATGACCAGACCGCAGCAGATGATGCTGTTGTCCTCTATCTGAACTTTACTGCTCCTGCTGGCAGCGGTAGATACCCTGTAACCTTTAGTGAGCTGAGCGTTGTCAATACTGATGGCGGTGAGCTGACTCTTGTAAAGGATGATGGCGCAGTTATCGTAAGCGATGCAGATGCCGGTTCTGTGAACTGGGAGATCGACGAAAAAATCGTTGATGCCGGCGCAGAAGTAAAAGTTCCTGTTACCGTTACCGGTGATGCAGGCACTTCCGGTTTCATTGCAGATTTCAGCTACGATGATGCTCTGACTTTCACCGGCTTCACTTGGGGCGATGCCTATACCGGTGAGGCTACCATCAATGAAGATGAAATCCGTTTTGTCTGGGCAGATGATAATGGTGACAATCAGACCGCAGCAGATGATGCTGTTGTTCTGTATCTGAACTTTACTGCTCCCGACGAAGCAGGCACCTATGAAGTAACATTCGATGAGCTGTCCGTTGTCAATACAAATGGCGGTTCCTTGGCTGTAACTTCCGAGAATGGTGCAGTCATCGTAAAGGATCCGAATGCCGGTTCTTCCAGCTGGGATATCGGTGAAGAGACCGTTAAGCCCGGTGCAGAGGCAAAGGTTCCCGTTATCGTAACCGGTGACGAGGGTACTTCCGGTTTTGTTGTGGACTTCGAGTATGATGATGCACTGACATTTACCGGCATCACCTGGGGTGAGGCTTATACCGGTGAGGCTACTCTCAATGAGAATGAGCTTCGTGTTGTATGGGCTGACAACGATGGTGATAACCAGACTGCAGCTGATGATGCTGTTGTTCTCTATCTGAACTTTACTGCCCCCGATGAGGCAGGCGAGTATCCGGTTACCTTCGGTGAACTGGAAGTTGTCGATACAAACGGTGCAGCCTTGACTCTTGTGAAAGAGGATGGCGCTGTTATCGTAGAAGATGACAACGATGAAACTACAACAACTGCTCCGATCGTACCCGGCACGGTTGGCTGGTATATCGGTGAAGAGACAGTAGCCGGCGGCACAGAAGCTAAGGTTCCTGTTACGATCAAGGGCGATGCAGGCACTGCCGGATTCGTAGTCGATTTCGATTACGATGATGCTTTGACTTTCGAAGGCATTACATGGGGCGAAGCCTACACTGGCGAAGCAACTGTAAATGGCGACGAAGTACGTGTTGTATGGGCTGACGACGATGGTGATAACCAGACTGCAGCTGATGATGCTATTGTCCTCTATCTGAACTTTACTGCTCCTGATGAGGATGGTGAGTATCCTGTTACCTTCAATACCCTTGAGGTTGTTGATGGCGATGGCAATCCGTTGACTCTTGTAAAAAAAGACGGCGCTGTAATCGTTGTAAGCGAGACTACTACCACTCCCGGTGAGACCACTACGACTGTGGCTGATACCACTACCACTCCCGGTGAGACCACCACAACGGTAGCTGATACCACTACCACTCCCACTCCCGGTGAGACCACTACGACTGTGGCAGATACCACTACCACTCCCGGTGAGACCACCACAACGGTAGCTGATACCACTACCACTCCCGGTGAGACCACCACTACTGTGGCAGATACCACTACCACTCCCGGTGAGACCACCACAACGGTAGCTGATACCACTACCACTCCCGGTGAGACCACCACTACCGTGGCTGATACTACTACCACTCCCGGTGAGACCACCACAACGGTAGCTGATACCACTACCACTCCCGGTGAGACCACCACA